>NZ_CP141212.1:2945000-3042500 GCF_035610345.1 Sinorhizobium meliloti
TCGACGAGCTGTTTTCGGCAAGCGTCGTTCTCGACTTCGACAAGAACGCGAACGCCACGCTCGACCCGGATGAACTGAAGGAAGTCGGCCAGACGGTGCTCGAGTCGCTGGCGGAGTACAACTATTACACGTCGATTTCCGACAACGGCAAATCCGTGAAGGTCAGCAGACCCGACAGCATCACCGTCGATTACAAGGATAACCAGCTCCTGATGATGTTTGCGGTCAAGCCTGCCGAGACCATGCCGCTTAAGGGCAAGCTTTCCTTCGGCGTCTACGACCCGACCATGTATACCGCCATGGATTTCCCGACCGACGAGGACCTCTCCGTCGTCGGCGAAAAGATCGAGGCCTGCCAGCATCAGGTGGTGCGGCCCGATCCCGACGAAGTGCTGGCGGAGAACAAGGACACGCTGACCGACGCCTTCTGGAACGATCCGACCGGGACCGACACGTCGAAGCTTTTTGCAACCAGGATCGAGATCACATGCTGAATGCCCGCGACGCCGGCCGCCTGATAGCGGCCGCCTTCCTGTTGACGGTCTTTTCCGCAACCGTCGCCGCCGCACAGTCGCCTCTCGGCATCGGCACGGCCGAGCCCTCCATCCGGACGACAGGCTTTCTTGGCGGTTTCTTTTCCTGGGTGAACATGGAGCAGCAGGGCTTCTACCGAATGCTGACCGACGCGCTCAAGGACATGCGCGAGAACCCGTGGCAGCTCTGGTCCTTGATCGGCCTTTCCTTCACCTACGGTGTCTTCCACGCCGCCGGTCCGGGCCACGGCAAGGCAGTCATCTCCTCCTACATGATCGCCAATGAGACGGAACTGAAGAGGGGCGTGCTGCTTTCCTTCCTCTCCTCGATCCTGCAGGGCGTCGTTGCCATCCTCCTGATCGGCGCCGTCTATCTCGTGCTGCGCGGCTCCTCGATCAGCATGACGAACGCCACCCGTGCACTCGAAATCGCGAGCTATGCGCTGATCGCTGCCTTCGGCGGTTGGCTGGTCTTCCGCAAGCTGCGATCGATGCTGCGTCCGGCCCCTGCCCCTGCCACGATGCATGCCGATGACGTTCATGGCCACAGCCACGAGCATCATCATCATCATCATCACCATCACCACCACGCGCATGGGCCTGGCGAGGTCTGCGCCACCTGCGGCCACGCCCACGCACCCGATCCGGCGCTCCTGAAGGGCGACCGCTTCGCGCTCAGCGAAGCCTGGTCGGCGATTGTCGCAGTCGGCTTGCGGCCTTGCTCCGGCGCACTGATCGTGCTGTCCTTCGCCCTCCTGAACGGGCTCTATCTCGGCGGCGTGCTTTCGGTCTTCGCCATGTCGATCGGTACGGCAATCACCGTTTCGATCCTGGCGACCATGGCCGTCACGGCCAAGGGCATTGCCGTGCGCTATGCCTCCAGCGATTCGGCTGCGGCGCGTATCTCGAACGCCATCGAGATCGCCGGTGCTTTGCTTGTCCTGCTGCTCGGGCTGGTGCTTCTGGGCGCGTCACTGCAGAGCTGAGGCGCGCCGTCAGCGCATGCGGGCGCGTCGATCGCGAGAATTACAGTCCCTTCCGGCGCTGATGGCGGGCGCGCAGCCAGAAGATCAGGAAGAAGCCTATCACGAACAGGCAGCCGACCGCGGCCGCAAGCCATGGGGATATGTCGCCGAGCCTCACCATGATCGACGGCAACGCGAAGAAGCCGATCCCGACCACCAGCAGAATGATGGCTGCCGCGACGGCGGGCGATTTCTCCTTCTCGGGCGTGCTCACCTTCGCTCCTCCCCAGCGCCAAGCGTTGCGCGGATATCCTCGAGGCGCTGCTTCTGGCGCCCATCGCGATCGAAATTGTCGGGCGAAAGCCAGTGCTCGAAAGCGGCCTTGATGAGCGGCCATTCGCGATCGATCATCGAGAACCAGGCCGTATCGCGATTGGCGCGCTTCGAAACCATGTGCTGACGGAAAATGCCCTCGAAGGTGAAGCCGAGGCGCGTCGCAGTGGTGCGGCTCGCCTGATTTTCGCTGTGGCACTTCCATTCGTAACGCCTATAGCCGAGGTCCTCGAACACGTGCCTCGCCATGAGATAGTGCGCTTCCGTCGAAAGCGGCGACCGCGCCATGGCGGCCCCGTGCGCGACGCCGCCGACCTCGACGACGCCGTTGGCGGGATCGGCGCGCATGTAGTTTGCCATGCCGACGACCTTGCCGCTCGCCTGTTCGCGAAAGACTTCGGTCACCCAGCCCGACTTCTGCTGGACCGCGGAAAGCCAGGCGTCGAAATCCTCTATGCCCGAAAAATCCTCCTGGGAGAAATATCTGAGCAGAGGGTTGATGGCCATGCCGCCGAAGGCATCGTTCCAGAGAGCATTCAGATGCTTCGTCCGGTCATAGGGCTCGACGATAACGTATCGTCCCTCGATGAGCACCGGTTTCGGCGCCGGGCATCCCTTCCAGTCGGCAAGGTCACGCATCAACTGCTCCCGCGTTTGCATTCGTGTTTGGCAATAGGACAGACGCGGGGCGGTGACAAATTCAAACTCGTGATGCGACCCATGAGCGGAACGGATCGGCGCCCGCCCTTGAATCCGTTCAAGCCGGAATCTTTGCCGCAGAAACCGTCGCCTCTATGTGGTCGACGAGCGCATCGGCCAGGCCGAGCCGTCCGGCAAGCAGGTCGAGATAGCCGCGCTCGGCCCGGCCGTCCGGCTCGATCGCGAGACGGGATGCCGTATAGATCTCCACCCGCTCCTCCTCCGTCTTCCCGGCGGAGATGATGGCGTCGAGATCGATCGGATTGACGAGTTCCGCTTCCAGGAAGGCCGCCGCATCCGCGGAAAGGCCCGAAACGGACAGCTTGTCCATGATGCGGCTGCGCTCGGCGCCGTCGATATGGCCATCCGCGCGCGCAGCGGCGATCATGGCGCGGACCAGCACGAGCGCGAAGTCGTCGCTCAGCGCTTCCGGCGCGGCGAAGCCGGAGTCGGCGGGAGGCGCGGGCAACTGGGCCGGTGCGCGTGGTGCGGGCTCGGCCACCGGCTCCTTGCCGGACTGGTAGTTCTTGTAGGCCTGATAGCCAAGGCCGGCGATGGCTGCGAGACCGCCGAGGACGGCGGCATTGCCGGCCAGCTTGCGTCCGGATTTCGTGCCGAGCAGAACCGCGGCGATCGCGCCGGTGGCAAGCGGATTGTCCTTCGCGACTTTGGTCACCTGATCCGCCCGGCCGCGGACAGACCCTCCGGCGCCGGGCACCTGCGATCCCAGGAACTGATCCAGCAATTTCTTCGCGTCGAACATCAGGCTTGCTCCTTTTCGGTCCATGCGCGGTGGCGAGCATGAACGCCCCACCCCGCTCCGTCGTTGGCCGATTGAGACATAGGAACGTTGCCGCGGAAATACAAACCGGCGTGAAGAATGAAGTGGCCGGACGACTGCTGGCCCTCCTCCATCACGTGCCGTCTGGGATCAGCCCTTGAGCGCGAAGGCCTCGGCCGCAAGCTTGGTGATGCCGGCCCAGTCGCCCCTGGCGACCAGGTCCTTCGGCGCCACCCAGGAGCCGCCGACGCAAACGACGTTGGGAAGCGACAGGTAGTCGCGCGCATTGGCAAGCGAAATGCCGCCGGTCGGGCAGAACAGGGTGCCTGCGAGCGGCGATGAGAGCGACTTCAGATAGGCGGCGCCTCCGGCCTGCTCGGCCGGGAAGAACTTCATCACCCCGTAGCCTTCTTCGCGCAGCCCCATGACCTCGCTCGCCGTCGCCGCACCCGGAAGCAGCGGCACCTCGTGATCGTTGGCGACGTCGATCAGTTCCTGCGTCGTGCCGGGGCTGACGATGAACTGCGATCCGGCCGCGACGGCCTCTTCGAACTGGGCGGCATTGAGGATGGTGCCGGCACCGGCAACGGCGCCCTCCACCTCATCCGCGACCGCACGGATCGCTTCCAGTGCGGCCGGCGTGCGCAAGGTGATCTCGATCGCCTTGAGACCGCCGGCGACCAGCGCCCGCGCTAGCGGTACCGCCGACGCCGCATCGTCGATCACCAAGACGGGAACCACCGGCTGCAGCTTGAGGATTGAGAGAAGCTTGTCCGTTTTCGCGCTCATGCCGATCGTCCTTTTAAAACGATTGAATAATGCCCCTCGCATAGCGTGCCAGTCTGCGGTTGTCGAGCCCGGCAGATCGGGGCGCGGAAAACTATTCGCGCTATACCGCCCGCTTCCGCTCTAACTTGTCAGGACCGGTCACGTTCACGATTTCAGGTCGATCCGATCTAAAATCATCGTGATCGAAGGGACAAGACTTGAGCGACATCGATTAAACGGTAGTCTGTGCCGGCCGACATCTCGAAATGGCAGGAGATCCATGGCAAAGGAGATTGAGCGCAAGTTTCTTGTCGCCACCGACGGCTGGCGGCAACACGCGGACAAGGGCATCAGGCTACGTCAGGCCTACATCGTCACCATGGAAGACCGCTCCGTACGCGTGCGCATTCACGGCAACAAGCGGGCACGCCTGACCATCAAGATCGGCAAATCGGCCCTCGTCCGCAACGAGTACGAATACGATCTCCCCATGCACGACGCGCGGGAATTATTGACCCAGGCAATCGGCATTGTCATCGAGAAACGGCGTTTCCGGATACCGCACAAGGGTTTCACCTGGGAGGTCGACGTCTATGAGGGTGCGCTCGAAGGGCTCACCGTCGCCGAAGTCGAAATGAAGCGGGAAACGGACCTGCCCAACCTGCCGGCCTGGCTGGGGCGCGAGATCACCGGCGACCGCCGGTACTCCAATCAGGCGCTTGCCACCGAAGGACTGCTGGAAGCGCAAACATGACCTTTGCCTTCCATCCGAAGCGCCCCTTTACAGAGAACTTCCGCGCCGTCGGAGGGGAACAGATCGAACGCGCGATTGCGATGCTCGAGGTTCAACCCG
This sequence comes from Sinorhizobium meliloti, assembly GCF_035610345.1. The sequence continues at coordinate 2,949,933 of NZ_CP141212.1, forward strand.
AAGGCGTGCATGAAGCGATTCACGATGCGCGCAAGAGCTTCAAGCGCCTGCGCTCGCTCTATCGCCTCGTGGTCGCGGATGCGCCACTCTTCCAGAGGCAGGAAAACGCACGCTTCCGCGCCATGGCACGCAATCTCTCGACGTTCCGCGACGCGGCAGCGCTGGTCGAGAATGCCGGCTATCTGCGCCAGCACGCCGCGAGCGAGGAGCAGCAGCTGGCGCTCGACAAGGTCTGCTCGATCCTCGCAAGCCGGCGCGACCGGATTGCCGAAGAACGAGGCGATCTCGACCGGAAGATCGAAGAAACCATCGTCAATTGCCGAAAGGCGCACGCCGCGCTCGCTCATGTTTCCTTCCATGACGGCAGGCGGAAATCCGCCCGCCGCCTCGCAAAGGGCTGGCGGCAGACGTTGCGGGGCGCCGCACGCGCCAGGGCAGCCTGTGCGGCCAGCACCGATACGGCGCTGTTTCACGACTTGCGCAAAAGCGCGCAGGATTACCGAATGCAGCTTGCCCTGCTTCGCGAGGCGTGGCCATCGGGGATGCGGGCAAAGAGAGCGGAGGCCAGCGACTTGGTCGACGTGCTCGGCCATCTGAATGACATCGCCGAATTGATGTCGCTCGTCGACGAGCGGCCCGACCTTGCCGGCAACAGCAGGGAACATTTTCTTTCGAATGTCGCGGCCAGGCAGGACGCGCTGAGGCGTGAGGCCTTGAAGCGCGCTGATGCGGTCTTTCTCGACCGGCCGCGGAGGGAGAGCCGAACCCTCGAACTGCTCTGGCTCGAAGCCGGAAGGTAGAACGCTTCCCGAAAGTCAGGCTCAGGCGTGATTCGCCGCAATTGCACTTGGCGCCCGAAAGCTGTATTTGCGTGCCGCATGACCGACATGCTCACGACATCGCGCCGCCCGGAGACGCCGGGCCAGTTTCTGGTGGCCGCCCTCTACCATTTCGTATCCTTTCCGCGCTTCGCCGATTTTCGCGAGCCGCTGCAGGCGATCTGCGACGCCAATGGGGTGAAGGGAACGCTGCTTCTTGCCCATGAGGGCATCAACGGGACGATCGCCGGCACCGAGGAAGGCATTGCGGCGGTCCTGGCCTGTCTGCGCGCGCAGCCGGAATTCGCCGGCCTGGTACACAAGGAGAGCCGGGCCTCGGCCATGCCCTTCCTGCGCATGAAGGTGCGCCTGAAGAAGGAGATCGTCACCATGGGCGTCGAAAACATCGACCCCAAAAAGGTGGTCGGCACCTATGTGGAGCCGAAGGAATGGAATGCGCTGATCTCCGATCCGGAAACGCTGGTCATCGACACGCGCAACGACTATGAAACGGCCATCGGCCTCTTCCAGGGAGCCGTCGACCCCAAGACCAAGACGTTCCGGGAATTTCCCGAGTGGGTGCGCAACAATAGCGGCCTGCACAACAAGCCGAAGATCGCCATGTACTGCACAGGCGGTATCCGCTGCGAGAAGGCGACGGCCTTCATGAAAGACCAGGGCTTCGAGGAGGTCTATCACCTCAAGGGAGGCATCCTCAAATATCTCGAGGAAATACCGCCGGAAGAGAGCCTCTGGGAAGGCGCCTGCTTCGTCTTCGACGAGCGCGTGTCCGTAACGCACGGGCTGCAGGAGGGCGAGCACACGCTCTGCCATGCCTGCCGCCAGCCGCTGACGCCCGAGGACCTCCAGTCGCATCTTCACGAGGAAGGCGTCTCCTGCGTTCACTGCCACGACACCCGCACCGAAGAGGATCGCGAGCGTTACCGCCAGAGGCAGAGGCAGATCATGCTTGCCAAGAAGCGCGGCGCGCGGCATCTCGGAAGCTAGAGCACTTCCAGGAAAAGTCCGTAACGGTTTTCCCTCCGGGAATGCGTTGGACCAAATGGTCAGAGCATTTCAGTGTTTCCATGAAACGTTGAAATGCTCCAGTCCAATCGACTCACCCGGTCGATGCCCCTCATCCGCCTGCCGGCACCTTCTCCCCGCGGGCGGGAAGAAGGGACCCGTGGCAAGCACCTCCACTGCCATTGACACCGGCCTTTCGCGGGGCATGTATCCGCTTCCCGCCGGTGCGATCTTCACCAGCTCGGGATAAGCGCACCTTTGAAGTGCTCTACGATGAAAGCCTTGATCTTGTCGTCGTGGTAGGATTCCACGAGCGTCTTCACCCAGGGCGCATCCTTGTCTGCGCTACGCACCGCAATGACGTTGGCGTAGGGGGACTTCTCGCTTTCGATGGCGATGGCGTCTTCCTTCGGGTGGAGATCGGCCTCGAGCGCGTAATTGGTGTTGATCACGGCCGCGTCGACATCGGCCAGCGAGCGCGGCAGCTGCGCCGCATCGAGCTCGGCGAACTCGATGTTCTTCGGATTTTCCGTCACGTCGGCCGGGGTGACCTTCAGCCCGGCATCCGGATTGACCTTGATGAGGCCCTTCGATGCGAGAACCAGGAGCGCGCGGCCGCCATTGGTCGGATCGTTCGGGATGGCGATCGTGGCGCCGTCCTCCAGCTCATCGAGGCTCTTCACCTTGTTCGAATAAACGCCCATCGGCGTGGTGATGGTCAGGCCCACGCTGACGATGTCGAAGCCACGATCGGCGATCTGGTTGTCGAGATAGGGCTGGTGCTGGAAGGAATTGGCATTGAGGTCTCCGTCGGCGAGCGCCTGGTTCGGAACCACGTAGTCGGAGAATTCGAGGATTTCGATGTCGAGGCCCTTGGGGGCGGCGACTTCCTTCACCTTCTCCATGATCTCGGCATGCTCGCCCGGAGTCACGCCGACCTTGATGGTCTCTGCAAGCGCCGTGCCGGCAGCCAGGGCGGCGAAGGCCGCCGCGAGAATGAGGTTCTTCATGGATGTCTCCTTGTTGCTGGTGGTGTGTTGGAAAGATCAGGTCTTGCGGCTGCGCTTGTCGAAGCGCCGCGCCATCCGGTCGCCGGCGCTCTGGACGAGCTGTACGAGTACGATGAGCACGACGACCACGACGAGCATCACGTCGGGCATGAAGCGCTGATAGCCGTAGCGGATCCCCAGATCGGCGAGACCGCCGCCGCCGACCGCGCCGACCATCGCCGAATAGCCGATGAGGCTGACGATGGTCATGGTGAGCGCCAGCGTCAGCGCCGGCCGCGATTCGGCGAGCAGGACCTTGAAGACGATCTGCATCGGGGTGGCGCCCATGGCGCGCGCCGCCTCGATCAGCCCCTTGTCGACGTCGCGGATCGCCGCCTCGACAAGGCGGGCGACGAAGGGAATGGTCGCAATCGTCAAGGGCACGATCGCCGCTTTGGTGCCGATGGAGGTACCGGTGATGAGGCGCGTCAACGGAATGATCGCCACGACGAGGATGATGAAGGGCGTCGACCGCGTCGCGTTCACCACAAGTCCCACCGCGCGGTTGAGATTGGGTGCGGGAAACAGCTCGCCCTTGCCGCTGGTCGCCAGGAAGATGCCGATCGGCAGCCCGATCAGCGAGCCCACGAGGCCGGCGATCGCAACCATGTACATCGTGTCGAGCGTGGCGCTGCCTATGCGAAGCAGAAGATCAGGCGACATAGCCGAGCACCTCCGTGACCAGTCCGTTTTCGGCGAAGAAGCGCTCCGCCTTGCCCGAGGTTTCGGCATCGGCGCCATAGGCGACGACGAGCGAGCCATAGGGCTTGCCGCCGATCTCGTCGATCGTGCCGGCGATGATGTTGACCTCGGCACCGACCGACTGGATGAGCTGCGAGATCAACGGGCGCTCCGCCGCTGCCCCGAAAAAGGTGAGGCGCACCACGACGCGATCGCCGCTTGCCGCCGCCGGCCTCAGGCCTCTGGCAACGGCTTCCGGCAGTTTCGAACCCGCCAGACCGGAAAGCAGCGCCCGCGTCGTCTCGTGCCTGGAATGCGTGAAGACATCGAAAGTGTGCCCTCGCTCGACGATCTCGCCCTTGTCGATCACTGCCACGTCGGAGGTGATCGCTTTCACGACCTCCATCTCGTGAGTGATGAGCAGAACGGTAAGGCCCAGCTCCGCATTGATCCGTCTGAGCAATTCCAGGATCGACTGCGTCGTTTCCGGGTCCAGCGCCGAGGTCGCCTCGTCCGAAAGCAACAGCTTGGGTTCGGTCGCAAGCGCCCGGGCGATGCCGATGCGCTGCTTCTGGCCGCCCGACAGTTCCGCCGGATAGCGCCCGTGCTTGTCGGCAAGACCGACGAGTTCGAGAAGCGGGCGCACACGCTGCTCGATCGCGCGCCGATCCATGCCGGCGATTTCGAGCGGCAGCGCGACATTGTCGAAGACGGTGCGCGAGGAAAGCAGGTTGAAATGCTGGAAGATCATGCCGACGGAGCGGCGGAGATCGCGCAGGCCCGCCTCGTCCAGCGCACCCACATCGACGCCATCGACGAACACCTTGCCGCTCGAAGGCTTTTCGAGGCCGTTTACCAGCCGGATCAACGTCGATTTGCCGGCGCCGGAACGGCCGATGATACCGGTGATCGAGCCGCGAGCGACCGTCAGGCTGACATTGTCGAGCGCAGTGAAGGCCGTATTTCCGCCGGAGGCGGCAAAGCGCTTGGACACGGCATCGAAGACGACCGCATCACCGGCCGATATCTCGGATCGAGGGAGTGTCATTGTCCGGTCGCCCCCGCAGGAGGGATCAAAACGATGGGAGGATACATGATGCTCTCGGATGTTCGAAACTCCGGTCCCTGCTAAATAGGGCCGGCACGGAAAAAATGTCGCCTCGTCAGACAAACATTCGGCAAGGCATTCGAAACGTGGAGCAACTCTCTATCATCGGCCAACCGGTCAGTTCAACGTCTCCCCGGCATGACTGCCATGCCGAGGAGCATGTGGATCTTATGGCGCGCGAGCGCGCCCTTTTACAGGTACGTTTTTCCGGAGCCCCAAAGTGCGACGCAAAAGCCTACTCTTTTTGTGCAGAACTGCCGTCCGCCCGCTCCGGCATCATCCCGGCTTGTGGTTGCCCCTCGGAAACCGTTCCGCCAGATCCTTATACCAGCGACCGCTTTTCTTGATCGTGCGGACCTGTGTCTCGTAATCGACGTGAACGATGCCGAATCGCATCCGGTAGCCCTCGGCCCATTCGAAATTATCCATCAGGCTCCAGGCGAAATAGCCCCGCATCGGATAACCCTTGGCAATGAGATCGGCGGTGACGGCGAGGTGGTCCGAGATGTAGTCGAGCCGAGGCTGATCGTCGACGGTGCCGTTCTCGACGCCCATATTGTAACAGGCGCCATTTTCGGTGATGTAGCAATCGGGGAGCCTGTAGCGCGCATTGAGCGTCTCCACCAGGCTGCCCAAAGCCGGCGCATAGACTTCCCAGCCAATATCGGTCTTCACGTCGCTGACAGGTTTTGCATTGACGGTCGCCGGATATTCGGCGCCTTTCGCGGAGTCTGCCGAAACGCGCATCGGCGTATAATAGTTGAGCCCCCACCAATCGAGCGGCTGGGCGATCGTTGCCATGTCGCCGTCCTCGATCGCCGGCATGCGCTTGCCGAGCGCGGAGAGGAAACCCTCCGGATACTCGCCCTTGAAGATCGGATCCAAGAAGACGCCGTTGTGGAAATCGAAGGCGCGCTCTGCAGCGGCCTTGTCCTCGGCGCTGTCGCTGCCGGGATAGACCGAATGGGCATTGATGACGATGCCGACCGGCAGCTCCGGCCGTTCCGAGCGGATCGCCGCAACCCCCAACCCATGGGCGAGATTGGTGAAGTGCAGTGCGGCAAGTGCTGCATCCATGTTGCGCTCGCCCGGTGCATGGACACCGTAGAGATGGCCGAGCCAGACGGAACACCACGGTTCGTTGAAGGTCGCGACCGCATCGAGACGATCGCCGAGACGCGCAATCACGGTCTTGGCGTAACGCTGATAGGCATAGGCGGTCGTGCGCGCCGTCCAACCACCGTCGCCCATCAGCGCCAGCGGCAGGTCCCAGTGATAGAGGGTTGCAAACGCCTTGATGCCACGCGCCTTCAGGCCGTCGACGAGGCGGTCGTAAAAGTCGAGCCCCTTCTCGTTGATCGGCCCGGTGCCCTCCGGTACGATCCGCGGCCAGGCGATCGAGAAGCGGTAGGCCTCGACGCCGAGGCCGCTGATGAGGTCCAGATCCTGCTCCAGCCGGTTGTAATGGTCGCAGGCGACGTCCCCGTTGTGGCGCCCGTAAACGCGCCCCGGCATATTGGAGAAGGCGTCCCAGATGGAGGCTTTGCGCCCGTCCGCCTTGCTGGCTCCCTCGATCTGGAAGGATGCGGTCGCAACGCCGAAGACAAAGTCGCCGGGAAAACGCTCTGCCAGTTTCTTGGCTTCGATCATCGTTTGAGCCTCATCGTCTGCGCAGCCGGACCGAAGGCATGGCTGCGTTCGGGTCAATGGTAAGGCGGGCCATGGTAGTCTCGCCCTCGTCTGTGGATGTGGCCTAAGGCCGCGGTGGCAAATGTCAATGAAAAAGGGCGAGGTATCCCCGCCCTTCCCTGGAACATTTCCATTTTTCACCGAGTCGCGGAAATGCTCCGGCTTACATGGTTCAGACCTTGATCCAGGCGCCGTTGCGCTCCGAGGAACGCACGCAGGCATCGACGAAGGTCATGCCCTTCATGCCATCGTCTATCGTCGGATAGATGACGGAAGGATCCGCCTTCCCGCCGTTGCGCTTGGCATAGATCGCCCGTGCCGCTTCCGTATAGATATTGGCGAAGCCTTCAAGATAGCCCTCGGGGTGGCCGGACGGAATGCGCGATACGCGTGCCGCCGCCGGCGAAGCGCCGGCGCCTGCGCGCGTCAACAGACGCTTCGGCTCGCCGAAGGGCGTGTACCAGAGGTAATTCGGATCCTTCTGCGTCCATTCGAGACCGCCCTTGGTACCGTAGACGCGCACCATCAGGCCGTTCTCGTGGCCGGGCGCCACCTGGCTGCACCACAGCATCCCCTTGGCGCGCGTTCCGTCCTTTTCCCTGAAGCGCATCAGCACATGCGCGTTGTCGTCGAGCTGCCGCCCGCCAACGAAGCTGTCGAGATCGGCGGAGAGCTCCTCGAGTTCGAGGCCGGAAACGAAGCATCCAAGATTATAGGCATGCGTGCCGATGTCGCCGGTCGAGCCGCCGGCGCCGGAGCGCGCCGGATCGGTGCGCCAGGCGGCCTGCTTCTGACCGGACTGCTCGATATTCTCGGTCAGCCAGTCCTGCGGATATTCCATCTGAACGAGGCGGACGGCTCCGATGTCGCCATTCTCGACCATTTCGCGCGCCTGGCGCACCATCGGATAGCCGGTATAGTTGTGCGTGAGCACGAAGAGCGCATCGCTTTCGTCGGCCGCCTTCTTGAGCTTCTTCGCATCGGCGAGCGTCGACGTCAGCGGCTTGTCGCAGATGACATGGATGCCGCGCTTCAGGAATTCCTTGGCAGCAGCATAGTGAACATGGTTCGGGGTGACAATCGCCACCGCCTCGATGCCGTTCTTCAGCTTCGCCTCACGGATCGCCATTTCCTTGAAATCCGAATAGACGCGCGATGGGTCGAGCCCGAGCTCGCGGCCCGAAGCCTCGGCCTTCTCCGGTGTCGACGAGAGCGCGCCGGCGACAAGCTCGTAGTGATCGTCGAGCCTGGCGGCGATCCGATGCACCGCACCGATAAAGGCGCCCGAGCCCCCGCCCACCATTCCGAGCCGAATGCGCTTCTGACGCGTTTCCGTACTGCTTCCCTCGATAGCCATTCTGTTTCCTCTTCTGAAGTGTTTGGCGTGGAACTGCGCCTCAGCCCGCTGCCGCGACCGTCTCCCCGCAGGCGGGGAGAAGGAACTCGTGGCGACGCCTCCTTTTGTCACGGCGGGACCGCGGGGCAAGCCCCCTCTCCCCGCTTGCGGGGAGAGGGTTAGGGCAAGGGGCAGACAATGAGATCACGAACTAGATTCCCAGCATCCGCCGGTTCGCCGCCTCGTCGGTGCCGCTGTCGGCGAAATCGTCGAAGGCCTTTTCGGTGACGCGGATGATATGCGCCTTCACGAACTCGGAGCCTTCGCGCGCGCCGTCTTCCGGATGTTTCAGGCAGCATTCCCACTCGACGACGGCCCAGCCGGCAAAATCATTGGCGGCCATCTTCGAGAAGACGGCCCCGAAATCCACCTGACCGTCGCCGAGCGAGCGGAAGCGGCCGGCGCGGTTCACCCAGCTTTGATAGCCACCATAGACGCCCTGGCGTCCGGTCGGGTTGAACTCCGCATCCTTGACGTGGAACATCCGGATGCGGTCCTTGTAGATGTCGATATTCTCGAGATAGTCGAGGCACTGCAGCACATAGTGAGACGGGTCGTAGAGCATGCAGGCGCGGGCATGGTTGCCGGTGCGCTCCAGGAACATCTCATAGGTGATGCCGTCGTGCAGGTCCTCGCCCGGATGGATCTCGTAGCACACGTCGACGCCGCAATCCTCCGCATGGTCGAGGATCGGCTTCCACCGCCGCGCGAGCTCGTCGAAGGCGGTCTCCACCAGGCCCGCCGGGCGCTGCGGCCACGGATAGACGAAGGGCCAGGCGAGTGCGCCGGAAAAGCTTGCCATCGCATCGAGGCCGAGGTTCTTCGAGGCGGTCAGCGCCAGCTTCACCTGCTCGACCGCCCACTTTTGGCGTGCGCCGGGATTGCCGCGCACTTGCGGAACGGCGAAACCGTCGAAAGCCTCGTCATAGGCGGGATGCGCCGCAACGAGCTGGCCCTGGAGGTGGGTCGAAAGCTCGGTGATCTCGACGCCGTTGTCGCGCGCCTTGCCGGCAACCTCGTCGCAATAGGTCTTCGATTCGGCAGCCTTCTTCAGGTCGAAGAGCCGGCCGTCCCAGCTCGGGACCTGCACGCCCTTATAGCCGCAATCGGCTGCCCATTTGGTGATCGAATCCCAGGAATTGAAGGGTGCGGCATCGCCGGCAAATTGCGCAAGAAACAGCCCCGGTCCTTTGATCGTCTTCATACAACTTCCTCCCTGATGGAGCGGTGTCCGATGTGCCGGCACTGCGGCCGACCGTTGACTTCCAGTGCTTCCGGCCCGCGAATTCGCAGCAGCTGATACACCTGCAACGTTGCAGGAGCCAGAAGCTAGCAGATTCTTCGCGAGGGGCAATCGGCTTGTGCCCCCCTCGCGAAAAAGGATCTCCGTGCCCGTCAGACGTAGCGGTTGACCACGTTTTCCAGAAGCTCCTGCCTGCCGGATTTCGGCTGCGGGTTGACGTCGGCCTTCCGCACCCAGGCCTCGATCTCCTCGAGCGAGAAGCCGCCGTCGAGCATCTTCTTCGCCTCCGGCACGTTCCAGCCGGCATAGCGCGCTTCGAGCGGTGCGGAGAGCGCCTTGTCCTCGATCATCTTCGCGGCCGCCTTCAGGCCGCGCGCGCAGCAATCCATGCCGCCGATATGGCCGATCAGCAGATCTTCGGGGTCGATCGACTGGCGGCGCAGCTTCGCGTCGAAGTTCGTGCCGCCGGTCTTGAAGCCGCCGCCCGCAAGCACGTGGTAATAGGCGAGCGCCATTTCCGGCACGTTGTTCGGGAACTGGTCGGTGTCCCAGCCGGACTGGTAGTCGTTGCGGTTCATATCGATCGAACCGAAGATGCCGAGCGCATTGGCGAGCGCCAGCTCGTGCTCGAAGGAATGTCCGGCAAGGATCGCGTGGCCCTGCTCGATGTTGACCTTCACCTCGTTTTCGAGACCGTATCTCTTGAGAAAGCCGTAGACGGTCGCCACGTCGTAGTCGTACTGGTGCTTGGTCGGCTCCTGCGGTTTCGGCTCGATCAGGATCGTGCCCTTGAAGCCGATCCTGTGCTTGTATTCGACGACCAGATTGAGGAAGCGGCCGAGCTGATCGAGCTCGCGCTTCAGGTCGGTGTTGAGCAGGGTCTCATAGCCCTCGCGTCCGCCCCAGAGCACATAGTTCTCGCCGCCCAGCCGCTGCGTCGCGTCGATGCAGGTCTTCACCGTCGCGGCGGAAAAGGCGAAGACGTCCGGGTCCGGGTTCGTCGCAGCCCCCGCCATGAAGCGGCGGTTGGAAAAGAGGTTCGCCGTGCCCCACAGCAGCTTGACGCCGGTCTCTTCCTGCTTCCCGGCGAAATAATCGACGATCTCGTTGAGATTGCTCGTGTTCTCGGCGAAGTTCCGCCCCTCCGGGCGCACGTCCGCGTCGTGGAAGCAGTAGTAGGGTACGCCGAGAAGCTGGAAGAATTCGAAGGCGACATCCGCCTTCAGCTTGGCGGCATCCATGGAATCCTTGAACCAGGGGCGTTCGAAGGTCTGCCCGCCGAAGGGATCGCCGCCCGGCCAGACGAAGGTGTGCCAGTAGGCGACGGCGAAGCGCAGATGATCCTCCATCCGCTTGCCGAGGACGACGTCCTCCGGATTGTAATGGCGGAAGGCGAGCGGATTGGTGCTTTCCGGTCCCTCGTATTTGATCTTGGCGATATCGCCGAAAAATCCCGTGCTCACGACAGTCTCCTCTCATGGATTGTGAATTGGCGGCACCGTTCGCGACGGAGCCGGCTATCGGGTGGAAGGCAGGTGGTGGATGCGCCGAAACTGCTCACAGCGCCGCTTCCTTTATCGCCGGATAGAGCCGGCGATAGCGCTGGTAGGCATCTTCATAGGCGGGCACGAGCAATGCCTCCGGCGCGATCGTTTCCGCCGTCTCGGGTGCGGTGCAGACCACGGCCGGGTCGGCTCCGGTGGCGGCGATCAGGCCGAGCCGCGCCGCGCCGAAAGCAGCACCGAAATCGCCGTCCGCGGGCAGGTCCACCGGCAGGTTCAGTGCGGTTGCGATTGAGCTCAGCCAATAACGCGAGCGCGAACCGCCGCCGATCGCCGTCACCCGCGTGAGCTTCGTGCCGGCCGCGCGCAGTGCCTCGAGACTGTCGCGGATCGCGAAGGAAACGCCTTCGAGCACCGCCTGCGTCAGCACCGCCCGGGAGCTCTCGTGCCCGAGGCCGGCGAACACGCCGCGGATCGCCGCGTCGTTGTGCGGCGTGCGCTCGCCGGAGAGATAGGGAAGAAACGTAACCGAGCCCGGCGCCTTGAGGCTCTCGCCGAGTTCATTGGCGAGTTCCGCAGCACTCCGGCCGGTGATGCCGGAATGCCAGTTCAGCGCGTCCGTCGCCGAGAGGATCACGCCCATCTGGTGCCAGGTGTTGGGCAATGCGTGGCAGAAGGCGTGGACCGCGCTCTCCGGGTTGGGGAGATAACTTGCATTGGCCGCGAAAAGGACGCCGGACGTGCCGAGCGAGACGAAGGCCTGCCCCTCCCCGACGGTCCCCATGCCGCAGGCCGAGGCTGCGTTGTCGCCTGCACCGCCGGCGACCACGACGCCAGGCCCCATCCCCCAACGCGCGGCGAGCTCCGGCCGCAGCGTGCCGGCTACATCGGTACCCTCGACGAGTTCGGGCATCTGCCTCTCCTCGAGCTGCGTAGCGGCAAGCAGGCTCGCCGACCACTTGCGCTTGCCCGTATCGAGCCATGACGTGCCGGCCGAATCGGACATTTCCGACATGTGCTCGCCGGTCAGCCAGAGGCGCAGGTAATCCTTCGGGAGCAGCACCCAGCGAATCCTGGCGAACAGCTCCGGCTCGTTTTCACGCACCCAGGCGAGCTTCGGTGCGGTGAAGCCCGGAAAGACGATATTGCCGGTCAGCGCCCGAAACTGCGGATCGCCGTCGAGCGCTGCCGCCTCGCGGAAGCTGCGGGTGTCGTTCCACAATATGCACGGCCGCAGGACCGCATCGCCTTCGTCGAGCAATGTCGCACCGTGCATCTGGCCGGAAAGGCCGATGCCGCGGATCGCGGCAAGCGATTGCGGATGCGTTTCCCTCAATCGGGCGATCGCCTCCTCGGCGGCACGGATCCAGTCGGCCGGATCCTGTTCCGACCAGCCGGGATGCGGCCGGTCGACGTCGAGCGCGCCGCTGGCGGAGCCGATGATCCGCTGCTCGCCGTCCATCAGCATGGCCTTGACGCCGGACGTGCCGAGATCCAGTCCGAGATACATGGTGCCCTCCTATTCCTGCTCGAGCGGCAGGTTGTCCTTCAGGAAAATATCGATGCGGATGCGCTCCTGCGCCGCGATGACCGGCAGCCCGTCCGCCTTTGCTTTCAGCACCCGGATGGCGCTCCTGACCTCGTGACCCGCATTCTGGTTGAGCAGCGCGTCGATCGTGCCGGAAAGAAGCCCGGCGCGGCTGTGCGGCGTCAACTCATGCGCGATCGTGCAAACGGCCCTTCCTTTTCCCGCCTTTTCGAGCGCGGCGACAAGGCCGCGATTTCCGGCACCGAGGCTGTAGATGCCGGCAAGATCGGGATGCTGCCCGAGAAGTGCGCCGACGAGCGTCTCGACCAGTGACGGATTGTCCTGCCCCTCGATCACCGGCAGTATCCGGCGCGAGGGGAACTCCTCGCTCATGACAGCCTGGAAACCCTCCAGCCGATCGCGGTGGTCGCGTACCAGCATGGAGCCGGCAAGCACCGCGACCGGTCCTTCGCCGCCGAGAAACCGGCCCATCAGGCTGCCGGCGGTGCGGCCCGCGGCGACATTGTCGACGCCGGCGAAATGGTCGCGCCCCGACCCCGGCAGATCGGAAACCAGCGTAACGACGGCAATGCCGTCTTCGCGGAGCCGCTTTACCGCCTCCGTCACGTCTGGCGCGTCGACGGCAACCACCGCGACACCCGCCGGCCGGCGCTTACGCGCCTCGAGCAGCGCGGCGGCGAGCGCCGCTGCGTCGAAGGCTGGAACGGAGAGGATGGTGATATCCAGCCGCTCTGTCGCGGAACGCGACATTGCCGAGCGAACCTCCGCCTCGAGACCGCGCATGAAGGAGTTTTCGCCGGCGGGCAGGATGAAGACCAGAGGATAGCTGCGGCTCTTCGCAAGATTGGCAGCGGCGACATCGCGAACATAGCCGAGCGTGGCGATCGCCCGTTCCACCCGCTCGCGCGTGACGCTTCTCACGCCCGGACGATTGTTCAACACCCGGTCGACGGTGGCGAGGCTGACGCCCGCCTCGGCGGCGATATCGTGAACTGTCGGTCGCATTTCTTCCTCCCGGCAAACCCATTAGAGGAATTTTTGATGTACGTAAATCAGAAAACTCCGGGCGGACGATCGAACGGACGATTTCCGGAATGTCGCTTCAGTCGAAACGCTTGCTGAAGGCCTGCGTGAACACGACGTGGCCATGCTCGCCCTCGGCCTCGCCGAAGGCTACATCCATGAAGCTGCCGGTCACGCGCACGACCGCGAAACCGCCGAGAAAGGCCGCCTTGGGCTTGAAGACGTCGATCCCGCCGACCCTGTAGACCATGACGCGGTCATGCTCGTGCCCATGGAAGAGGCCGACGATGTTGTAGCCCTGCACGTGGTCGAGCAGCGCCTGGCGCTCGTCGGCGCTCCACCAATGCGGCTCGCCCTCCCCCTTGTCGTCGAAGGTCTTTGCCGCCGGATCCCAGGCCTCGGTCGAAAACGCGTCCCAGCCATAATGCTGGAAGAGGACGACCGGCCGGCCATCGGCGGCATGGGAGGAGAGATCGCTCTTGAGCCACGGCAATCCGCTCACCGCGCCCTTGCTCTCGTCGCCTCCGAAACGCTGCAGGTGTACGAGATGAAGACCGCCCCAGTCCCAGGAATAGCTGTCCGATAGCGGATCGTAATTCGCGACCGGCACCGGCGGCTTGTAGAAAACGGTCTGGCGATGGGTAAGCTCGACATAGTCTCGCAGCTCCCGGCGATACCAGTCGGCATTCGGCGGCGGCCCGTCCTGGTCGAGGTCATGGTTTCCAAGGCCGACATAAACGGGAATGTGGATATGGTGCGGGCCCGGCGCCTGCTCGTATCGGCTCTGGAACTGCTGTAATTGCCGCCCCTCGCGGGGCTGGCGAACCTGGCCGCCGCCGTCATCGGTGATGTCGCCGCCGAGCACAAGACCGAGCGGACGCGAAATCCTCGTGCCCGCACTGGCAAGGCCGCTCGGCATCCCTCCAACGGCATGCGGCCAGTGCTGTGCCGCCAATGCGTTCAGCGCGGCGACGTGGCGCAAGAGGCTGGCGTCGGTCTTGCCCTCCGCTTCGCAGTTCGGCGCCAAGCCGTCGGTCGAAACGAGGCAGGCATGGATGTCCGCGGCAAAGAGGAAGGTCACGTCGACCGGAGGGCCGGCCGCCCCCGCAGATCTGCCGCCGACGGTCATCGAGAGACCGAATCCGACTGCACCGGCGAGGAACATCCGCCGCGAAGGCCGTAGGCAAGGATGATCGTTCATGCGCCGCCCGCGCGTTGCTACGCGCGCCCTTCGACAGCTTCGACGAGACGGAATATTGCAGCGATCTCGAAACCGCGTAAAGCGCTGGAGCGGAATAAGGGCAGCCACCCCGCGGCATCGGCGTCCTGTTGATCACGTTGATCTTAGGTCGAGTCGACCTAAGATCAACGTGATCGATTCCAATCGGTAGAGCGGGACGCGGGCGGAAAACCGCGCACACTTTTCCTCATTCCCGCTCTAATGCCCGCCGCCGCCTGGGCCGGCGCCTTGTGGCTTGGCGATCATCAGGACGCCGGCGATCATCGACAGGAACAGGACGGTGAGCAATACGAACACGTCGATGAAGGACATGATCGCCGCCTGCTGCTGGACCATCGCCGCCAGCTGCTTGACCGCAGCCGTGCTTCCGTCGAGGCCGTGCGCAGTGAAGGTCGTGGCGATGTTGCGCATCCGCTCGACAGCCTCCGGGTTGCCCCATTCCACGTGCTCGGCGAGCCGGGCGTAGTGGAAATCCTGGCGTTGCGTGAGGATCGTGTTGATGACCGCCAGCCCGACTGCGCCACCGAGGTTACGCGTCAGGTTGTAGAGTCCCGACGCATTGCGGATGCGCGCCGGCGGCAGGGTGCCGAGTGCGATATTGTTGATCGGCACCATGCAGAGCATCAGCGAGCAGCCGCGCAGGATCTGCGGAACGAGCAGCTCCCAGAAATCCCAGTCGGCGGTCATCTGGCTCATCAGCCAGGTGCCCGCGGCAAAGCCGGCAAAGCCGATGGTCATCATCGCTCGCGGATCCATTCGCCCGGCGAGGAAACCCGCAACGGGCGCGGTCAGGAACATGGCGAGACCCGAGACGAACATGGTTTCGCCGATCATCAGGGAGTCGTAGCCGCGGATACGTCCGAGATAGAGCGGATAGAGATAGGTGAGCCCGTAAAGGCCGATCCCCATGACGAAGGAGAAGAGCGAGCCGAAGGTAAAGTTGCGGTTGGCGAAGGCCTTGAGATCGACGACCGGGAAATCGACTTTGAACGCCCGATAGAAGAAGACGGCGGCGGCGACGGTGGCGGCGACGGCACCCATGACGATGTGCTCGTCGTTGAACCAGTCATTGGCATTGCCTTCCTCCAGCACGTATTCGAGCGAGCCGAGAAAAATCGCCATGGAGAGAAGTCCCCACCAGTCGAACTTCTTGATCAATCCGAGTTCCGGCTTGTCGAAATCGATGAAGATCCAGGTGACCGTCGCGACGATGATGCCGGGAATGACGTTGACGAGGAACAGCCAGTGCCAGGAAAAGGCATGGCTCAGATAACCGCCGACCGTGGGGCCGATGGTCGGCGCAAGCGTCGCGATGAGCCCGATGATGGGCGAGACGACGTTGCGCTTCGACGGCGGGAAGATGGTGAAGGCTGCGGCAAAGACCGACGGGATCATGCCGCCGCCGATAAATCCCTGGATCGCCCGGTAAACGATCATCTGTTCGATGTTGGTGGCCGTGGCGGCAAGAGCGCTGGCGGCCGTGAAGCCGGCCGCGGCCACGGAGAAGAGCACCCGCGTCGAGACGATGCGGGCAAGCGTGCCAGAGAGCGGGATCATGATGACTTCCGCGATCAGATAGGCGGTCTGCACCCACCCGATCTCGTCAGATCCGGCCGACAGGCCCGCCTGGATCTCGGCGAGCGAGGCGGAAACGATCTGGATGTCGAGGATCGCCATGAACATTCCGACGACCATCGCGAAAAAGGCGATGAGCCGCCGCGGGTCCATATGCTCCTCGGCCTTGGGTAGGCTCGGCGCAGCCGCGCCCGCTGTTGCTGTTGCGGCCATTTCCGCCACTCCTCGGGCCTTGAGCCCTTTACTTCGCGGCCGCGACCTTCGACTGTTCCGGTGCGGTGCGGGTATCGACGTCGACCACGACGCTCAGCCCCGCGCGCAGGTGCCCTTCCGCCAGCACGTCGGCCGGCAGCGTGATGCGCACCGGAACGCGCTGGATGACCTTGGTGAAGTTGCCGGTCGCGTTTTCCGCCGGCAGCAGCGAAAAGACGGAGCCGGACGCCGGCGAGATCGATGCGACGGTGCCTTCGATCGGATGATCCTCATAGGCGTCGACATGGATCTGGACCTTGGAACCCGGCACCAGATGCGCGATCTGCGTTTCCTTGAAGTTGGCGTCTATATAGAGCTCATCCGTCGGCACCAGCGCGGCCAGCCGCTGGCCCGCCGAAACGAGATCGCCGACCTGAACCGCCACATTGCCTATCACGCCGTCATAGGGCGCCTTCAGCACCGTGAAGGCCAGGTCCCTGTTTGCCTTGTCGCGGGTAAGCTCCAGCGACCGGATCGTGCTTTCCGCTTCCATCCGCTGGGCCTCGAGCACGGTGATGTTGGACTTGGCCGCAGCAATGTTCGCCTCCGCGCCGGCGAGATTCGCGCGAGCCTGATCGAGTGCGACCTGTGCGCTGTCGAGGGAAGCGTCGGTGCCGAAGGACTTCGACTGCAGCTCGCTGGCGCGCTTCTGGGCCAGTTCCGCGCCACGTACCGTCGCCTCGAGCGCCTTCTTCTGCGCTTCGGTTTGAGTAAGGCTCGCCTTGGCGCCGGCGATCTGCGCATCGAAGCGGTCGAGCGCAAGCTTCTGCGTGGCGATCTGCGCCTCGGCCTGTTCGGCCGCGATACGATAATCGCCGTCGTCGAGCGTCACGAGGGGATCTCCAGCCTTTACATGCTGGTTGGCGACGACGTCGACCTTGGCGACATAGCCGGACACCTTGGGCGAAATCGTCGCGATGTCCCCTTCTATGTAAGCGTCGTCGGTCGAGACCAGGAAACGGCCGTTGGTCCACCAGTCATAGCCGTACCAGCCGGCGGCACCGAGGAGCACGAGACCCAGCACCGGAAGAATTTTGCGGCGCTTCTTCGGGGGCGCAGCGCTCTCGGTCCCGGTTTGCTCTGCGGCTGCAGCGTCGGTTCCGGGCCCCTTGGCCTCGGCCTTCTGGGTATCCATTTCGAAATCGTCGCCTACGGGACGAACACGGGCAGCACTGGAAGAGCTGGAAGCGGACATGGGCCACCGATCTGTTTTGGAATTGAACTGAACCGTTCGGTTCGATGACGCTTGACATAATGCCTTTCGCACCGCATATCAAGAGCAAATCGAACCAGTCGGTTCGATTTGTAAGGTGAAGATGATTTGTAAGGTGAAGATAAAGTGTGCGCGTTCTCTCCGCGCCCGCTATTCTCATTGGAATCGGATCTGGACGCGTTCCCGTGACGCAAGCTAGATCAAAAGGAGTGGATACGTCCGGCAGCCATGACGTCAGCGAAAAGCGCAGAGCAGGAAAGATCCCTGCAGGACCAGCACGAACACCCGTCGACCGGTGGGCGTCACGCCGCCGGCGAGGATCCGGTCAAGCGCGAGCGGATTCTCGACGGCGCCAAACGCGTTTTCATGCGGAGCAGTTTCGACGCCGCCAGCATGAACGACATCACGCGCGAGGCCGGCGTTTCCAAGGGCACGCTCTACGTCTATTTCGAGAACAAGGAAGACCTGTTCACGGCGCTCATCGCGCGCGAGCGCAACATTATCGTCAACAGCGTCAAGCAATCGTTGAACGGCAATGAACCGATCGAGGAGGCGCTTCACGCTTTCGGCGTGAAGCTGGTGACGAGCATAACGTCGGATTACACGATCCGCGCGATGCGCACGGTACTCGGCGTGATCGACCGGATGCCCCGGCTGGCGCAGCGCTTCTTCACCGCGACGCCGGAGAACGGATACACCGTGCTCAAGGCCTATCTCGACCAGCAGGTGTCGGCAGGCACGCTCTCGATCGAAGACACGGAAATAGCCGCAAAGCAGTTCATCGATCTCGCCATGGCCGGAATGTTCAAGGGACGGCTTTTCGGCATGTGCGATGCGGTCTCGGCCGAAAGCATCGAAAAGAACGTCAGATCCGCCATCCGTGTTTTCCTCGCCGCCTACGGAAAGACGACGGGCACGGAGTAAACGCCACGGCGCCTTGCCGGCGAAACATGCCGCACCATCTTCTTGCAATCCAGCAATCGCGATCAAACGCGCTCGCCTGAAAGGCCGTAAGACCTTGCGTGTCCACAAAGGGAGTGACGATGAGTGCCATCGGAAGGGCGATCTGGTTCATTGAAAGCCATTTCGCCGAGGATATATCGCTGGATGATATCGCCGCGGCCGCCGGCCTTTCGCGCTATCATCTTTCGCGCGTATTCGGGCTTTCGGCCGGTCGCTCGATCAGTGCCTATATCCGCGGCCGACGCCTGAGCGGCGCCGCGCTTGCCCTCGCCAACGGCACATCCGGCATTCTCGAAGTGGCCCTCGAGGCGGGCTACGGCTCGCACGAGGCTTTCACCCGTGCCTTTCGCGAGCAGTTCGGGGTGACGCCCGAGACCATCCGCAAGCAGGGGCACGTCCGCAATGTCGAGCTTTTGGAGCCGATCAGAATGGACGACGCACGCACTTTGAAGATCGAACCGCCGCGCTTCGAGGAAAGCCCGGGGCTTCTTCTCGCCGGTCTCGCAGAGACCTATGATTACAACCGCACCGAAGGCATCCCTTCCCTCTGGCAGCGTTTCAACGCCTATTTCGGCAGCATTCCCGGTCAGCACGGCAATGTCGCCTATGGCGTCTGCACCCAGTCGGACGGCGAGGCGGGCCGCTTCCGCTACATGGCTGCGGCGGAGATACGGGACGCCGAGGCCCTGCCCACCGGCTTCTCGACACTCAAGCTGCCCCGGCAGCGTTACGCGATCTTCGTCCATCGCGGGCACATTTCCGGGATCGCCAACACGGCCCATCACATCTTCACGACCTGGTTTCCGCAGTCCGGCCACCGACATGGTGAATTGCCCGACCTGATGGAACGCTACGACGAGCGCTTCGATCCGCATTCCGGCATGGGTGCGGTCGAGATCTGGGTGCCGCTGAAGGGCTGATTTCCGGTGCACGGACAGGTGCAGCCGACTTTCCTTCGACAATTCCACCCTTTCGATCACCCGGAGCCGACAACGTCGCCGCGAAAAGCGCGGCGGCGCTTGCGACTTTCGCAAGTATCCCTAAATACTGCGCCATCTGTCGTGTCTCGAAAAGGAAAAGTTGCCGATGCAGGAAATCCTCACGCTTGCTCAAAGCCCGGAGGCTTGGATCGCCCTCATCACACTCATCGTCATGGAAGTGGTCCTCGGCATCGACAATCTCATTTTCATCTCGATCCTCACCAACAAGCTGCCGCCGGAACACCGCGTCAGCGCCCGGCGCATCGGCATCGGCCTTGCACTCGTCATGCGGCTGGCGCTGCTCGGCACCATCGCCTGGATCGTTAAACTGACGCAGCCGGTCTTCGAGGCCTTCGGCCACGGCTTTTCCTGGAAGGACATGATCCTGATCGCCGGCGGGCTCTTCCTCGTGTGGAAGGCGACCAAGGAAATCCATCATAGTGTCGATCCGAGCGATCATGAGGAGGATTTCATCGCCAGCTCCGCGATCAACAGCTTCGCGGCCGCCATCGGCCAGATCCTGCTTCTTGACCTCGTCTTCTCGGTCGACAGCATCATCACCGCCGTCGGCATGACCCCGCATCTGCCGATCATGGTCGTCGCCGTCGTCGTCGCCGTGACCGTCATGCTGGTTGCAGCGAACCCGCTTGCAAACTTCATCGAGAGAAATCCGACGATCGTCATGCTGGCGCTGGCCTTCCTCCTGATGATCGGCACGACCCTGATCGCCGAAGGCATGGGCTTCCACGTGCCGAAGGGCTACGTCTATGCTGCGATGGCCTTCTCCGCACTGGTCGAGGTGCTCAACATGGTCGCCCGCAACGCGCGCATGAAGCGACAAGCCGCAAGGACGAAATAGAAGCGCGACACAACAGGCCCGCATCGCACCAATGCGGGCCTTCGCCGCGATCTTTGCTCTTGGCCTGCGGCGAGACGACGACATTGCCGCTCGCGGCTTTCCGTTGACATGCAGGGCTTTCTATGGTCTCACGCCTGCCGACTGGAATTGCCTGGCTAAACCGCTGGTGCGGAACCCTTGCGGGCCTTTCCTTCCCATAAAATGCGCGCCCGCAAGCTGGAAAGCACTCCGGCAAAGGGCCCCGAAAGCACGTCAAGACGGGCAAAGACAATGGCAGATTCTGCAGTCCGGGTGCGTATCGCACCTTCCCCCACCGGCGAGCCGCATGTCGGCACCGCCTATATCGCGCTCTTCAACTATCTCTTCGCCAAGAAGCACGGCGGCAAATTCATCCTGCGCATCGAGGACACGGATGCGACGCGCTCGACGCCGGAATTCGAGAAGAAGGTGCTCGACGCGCTGAGGTGGTGCGGACTGGAATGGTCGGAAGGTCCTGATATCGGCGGCCCCTACGGCCCCTATCGCCAGAGCGACCGCAAGGACATCTACAAGCCTTACGTCGAGAAGATCGTTGCGAACGGCCACGGCTTCCGCTGTTTCTGCACGCCCGAGCGGCTGGAGCAGATGCGCGAGGCGCAGCGTGCCGCCGGCAAGCCGCCGAAATATGACGGCCTCTGCCTCAGCCTCTCGGCCGAGGAAGTGACGTCGCGCGTCGACGCCGGCGAGCCGCATGTCGTGCGCATGAAGATCCCGACCGAGGGCTCCTGCAAGTTCCACGACGGCGTCTATGGCGATGTCGAGATCCCGTGGGAAGCCGTCGACATGCAGGTACTGCTCAAGGCCGACGGCATGCCGACCTATCACATGGCGAACGTCGTGGACGACCATCTGATGAAGATCACCCATGTCGCACGCGGCGAGGAGTGGCTCGCCTCGGTGCCGAAGCACATTCTGATCTACCGGTATCTCGGCCTCGAACCGCCTGTCTTCATGCATCTGTCGCTGATGCGCAATGCCGACAAATCGAAACTGTCGAAGCGCAAGAACCCGACCTCCATCTCCTACTACACGGCGCTCGGCTACCTGCCGGAAGCGCTGATGAACTTCCTCGGCCTGTTCTTCATCCAGATCGCCGAAGGCGAAGAACTGCTGACGGTGGAGGAGCTGGCGGAGAAATTCGATCCGGAAAACCTGTCCAAGGCCGGCGCGATCTTCGACATCCAGAAGCTCGACTGGCTGAATGCGCGCTGGATCCGCGAGAAGCTTTCCGACGAGGAATTCGCAGCCCGCGTCCTCGCCTGGGCGATGGACAACGAGCGGCTCAAGGAAGGTCTGAAGCTCTCTCAGACCCGCATTTCGAAGCTTGGCGAACTGCCTGATCTCGCCGCCTTCCTCTTCAAGTCGGATCTCGGCCTGCAGCCCGCCGCCTTTGCCGGCGTGAAGGCCTCGCCCGAGGAGATGCTCGAAATCCTGAACACCGTGCAGCCGGATCTCGAAAAGATCCTGGAATGGAACAAGGAATCGATCGAGACGGAGCTGCGCGCCAGCGCGGAACGAATGGGCAAGAAGCTGAAAGCCGTGGTGGCGCCGCTCTTCGTCGCCTGCTCGGGCTCGCAGCGCTCGCTGCCGCTGTTCGATTCGATGGAACTGCTCGGCCGTTCGGTCGTGCGCCAGCGGCTGAAGGTCGCCGCGCAGGTCGTCGCCTCCATGGCGGGCAGTGGAAAGTAAGGACGAGACCATGACCGACAAGACACAGGCAGCCGGCCTTTCCTCCGACGCGACGGAAGTGCGCTCCCAGAAGCTCGACCTGCTGCGCCAGCAGATCGGCGATGTTTATCCCGCGCATTTCCACCGTACGCTCACCAATTCGGAACTCGCGGAGAAATATGCCGGGCTGGAGCCCGATACCGAAAGCGGCGAAACGGTAACCGTTGCCGGCCGCGTCTTCTCCTCGCGCAATTCCGGCATGTTCATGGATCTTCATGACGCTTCCGGCAAGATCCAGATCTTTTCGCACAAGGATACGGCACCGGAGGAGGCGCGCGCGCTTCTGCCGATGATCGATCTCGGCGACATCATCGGGGTGACCGGAGAGGTGCGCCGCACCAAGCGCGGCGAACTGACGGTCAACGCCAAAGAGATCACCATGCTCTGCAAGTCGCTCCTGCCGATGCCGGAGAAGTATCACGGGCTTGCCGACATCGAGACGCGCTACCGCAAGCGTTACCTCGACATCATGGTCAACGAGGAATCGAAGCTGCGCTTCCAGCAGCGAAGCCGCATCGTATCGAGCCTGCGCCGATTCCTCGAGGACGAAGGCTTCATGGAAGTCGAGACTCCGATGCTGCAGCCGATCTATGGCGGCGCGACGGCCGAGCCCTTCAAGACGCATCACAACACGCTGAAGCTCGACATGTATCTGCGCATCGCGCCCGAGCTTTACCTGAAGCGCATTCTCGTTTCCGGCCTTACCGACAAGGTCTTCGAGATCAACCGCAACTTCCGCAACGAAGGCGTCTCGACCCGGCACAATCCTGAATTCACCATGATGGAGTGCTACTGGGCTTATGCCGACTACGAGGACGTGATGGGTCTTGTGGAACGCATGTTCGAGACCCTGGCGCTTGCGGTTCACGGCAAGACGGAATTTGAGTTCGGCGACAAGCAGCTCTCCTTCAAGGGGCCGTTCCCGCGCGTCTCCATGCCGGCGGCGGTCAAGGATGCGACCGGAATCGATTTCCTTGCGATCAAGAGCGACGAGGAGGCCCGGCAGGCGGCTCGCGACGCCGGTGTCGAGATCGAGAAGGACGCGACCTGGGGCGAGGTGCTCGCCTTCCTCTTCGAGGAGAAGATCGAAGCGACCTTGATCCAGCCTGCTCACGTCATCCACTTCCCGAAGGACATCTCGCCCTTCGCCAAGGAGGTGCCGGGCGAGCCGCGGCTCGTCGAGCGCTTCGAGACCTATTGCAACGGCTGGGAGATCGGCAACGCATTTTCCGAGCTCAACGACCCGGTCGAGCAGCGCGCCCGCATGGTCGAGCAGATGGAACAGGCGCATGCCCGTGGCGAGAAGGAAAAGACGCTGGACGAGGACTTCCTCGATGCCATGGACCAGGGCATGCCGCCGGCCGGGGGATTGGGGATCGGTGTCGACCGGCTGATCATGCTGCTCACCAACTCGCCGTCGATCCGCGACATCATCCTCTTCCCGGCCCGCCGTCAGAAGGCCGATTGATACCCTGGAGCAGGCCCTCCCCAACAAAGGGAGGGTTGGGGAGGGGCTCTCCCTTAATGACTCGCCTGTTTCTCGGCCGGCGCAGCGGCCGCGACATCGCCCGCTGCCGACGGATCGTTGCACATGGAGCGGTCGTCCATCTTGGCCATGATGGCGCGGACGTCGTCCAGTTCGAGCGTCACGACCTTGCCGTGGAACCTGCCGGCAGCGTTGGCCGTGGCCTCGTTATAGGAGGCGCGGAAGGGTTCATCCAAACCCGGCACGCTCCGCGGACCGGGGGCGAATAGCACCTCCGCGCCGATCGCCGAACCGCGCACGCCTGCGCGATCCTCCGGACCTGCCGCATCGAGCACGACCACCTGATAAAGATCGGCCCCCTCCTTTTTGGCGAGGCCGCCTGCGACGCGCAAGGCGGTCCTGATCCGATCCGGCCCGGTCGCCCGGTCCGTCTTCACATGCATGCGGATCCACCGCTGCCCCTTGTGGTCGAGCTTCAGGGTCCGGAGCGCGGTGCATTCGAGGCCGGAGGCGGAGGGCCCCGCGAAGCGGGTCAGTATCTTGTCGCGACCTACATAAACCGCGGCACCGCCGGATGCGGCGGAGACCCCGAAGGCGGCGGACAGGATGATCACCAGCCGCTTCGAAGGGCGCAATTTTCTGAGAATGGCCTTCAAGGGGTGGCTCCGCTGTCGTCGTAAGGATCGCAAGAAAGGCCCGAAGGCGTCTTCGAAGATAGCCGAACCACCTTTCGGAAAGTTTAAGCGGAGGCCTCCTGCAGGCGGCCAGAGATTGACTTTCTTCCGCAGCTTGTCCATTGCGCCATGCACAACGTCGCTGTAGGCGGGAATCCCCCGTAACCAGGAAGAGGCGGTATGCACAAGGTTATTTTCGATACGGATCCGGGCGTCGACGATGCGATGGCCCTCCTCTTTCTGCACCGTCACCGGGGCATAGAGCTGCTCGGCATCACCACGGTCTTCGGCAATGCCTCGATCGAGACGACGACGCGCAATGCGTTGTTCCTCAAAGGGGCATGGAATATTGCCGCACCGGTTGCCAGGGGCATGGGCGAGACGTTCGATGCCGGCCGGCCGCATGTCGAATGGCCGACGGGCATTCACGGCGATGACGGGCTCGGCAATATCGGCGTGCCGGCGCAGATGGACCTGCCGCTCGACCCTCGTCCTGCCCACCGCTTCATCATCGACACGGTGCGCGCCAATCCCGGCGAGGTGACGCTCGTCGCCGTCGGCCGGATGACCAACCTGGCGCGCGCCTTGCGCGACGATCCGGAGATTGCCGCGCTCGTCAAGGCGGTGGTGATCATGGGCGGCGCCTTCGATGTTCCCGGCAACATCACGCCGGCGGCGGAAGCCAATATCCACGGCGACCCGGAAGCGGCCGATGTGGTGATGACGGCGCCCTGGCCGGTGACCGTCATCGGTCTCGACGTGACGACGAAGACGGTGATGAGCCGCGCCATGCTCTCCGAGATCGCCGAACGCGGCGGTTCACCGGCAAGGCTTCTTTCCGACATCTCGCAATTCTACATCGACTTCTACGAGCACCATGTGGATGACGGCATGATCGTGCACGACAGCTGCGCCTGCGCCTATGTCATCGCGCCCCAATTCTTTCAGACCCGTGGCGGCGCCATCCGGGTCCTTTGCGGCGGCATCGCCGACGGCCAGACCGTTCAAAAGCCGGATGGGCGACTGTTTCCCCCGAACGCCTGGGACGGCTTCCCAAGCCAGCAGGCCTGTATCGACATCGATGCCGAAGCGGTGCTGAAACTCATCGGCGATACGCTAGCGGGCGACAGATAACCTCCGGAAAGCACCCTCCCCAACCCCTACCCACAGGTGGGAGGGGCTTGACCCGTCGCACTGCCGCTTCCTGACGCCAGCGCTGGGAGGAGTTTTATCCGCGGACGGCCCGCAGCCGCCTTACCGCGAAAATCTTTCGCGGATAGCTGGCAGATGCGCCGCCGCCGGCTATCTTTATCCGTATGAAGCCGGACGCCTTGCTCTTTCCCGCCCCCAAAGGTCTCTACTGCCAAGACGGGGATTTCTATATCGACCCGGTGCAACCGGTCGAGAGGGCACTCATCACCCACGGACATTCAGACCATGCGCGCGCCGGGCATGGCCATGTGCTCGCGACGCGCGAGACGCTCGACATCATGCGCCTGCGCTATGGTGAAGACTTCTGCGGCGCGAGCCAAGACGCCCGCTTCGGCGAAACAATTTCGATCGGAGGCGTGCGCGTCCGCTTCCACCCGGCCGGCCATGTGCTCGGCTCGGCGCAGATCTCCGTCGAGGCAGACGGGACGCGGATCGTCGTTTCCGGCGATTATAAGCGACGGCCCGATCCGACCTGCCCGTCCTTCGAGCCGGTCGCCTGCGACGTCTTCATCACGGAAGCGACCTTCGGCCTGCCGGTCTTCCACCACCCCGACGACAGGGGAGAGATCGCCCGGCTCCTCCAGTCTCTCCGGCAGTTTCCAGAGCGTGCGCATGTGGTCGGCGCCTACGCCCTCGGCAAGGCACAACGTCTCATCGCGCTCATACGCCAGCAGGGCTACGACGCACCTATCCACATCCATGGCGCACTCGCCAGGCTGTGCGAATATTACCAGAGCCAGGGCATCGATCTCGGCGATATCCGTCCGGCAACGCTCGGCCAGGAAAACCGGCAGGACCTCGCCGGCGCTATCGTCCTCGGGCCTCCGGCGGCTTTTGCCGAGCGATGGGCGCGCCGTTTCGCCGATCCGCTCGCCATCTTCGCCTCCGGCTGGATGCTCATCCGACAGCGCGCCAAACAGCGCGGCGTCGAGCTGCCGCTCGTCATCTCCGATCATTGCGACTGGGCCGAGCTCACGGCCACGATCCGCGAAATCGCGCCTGCCGAAGTCTGGGTGACGCATGGCCGTGAGGAGGCGCTGGTCCGCTGGTGCCAGTTGCAGGGCATACCCGCACGGCCATTGCACCTTGTCGGCTACGACGATGAGGGAGAGTGAGCGATGAAAGCATTCGCCGAATTGCTCGACCGGCTCGTGCTGACGCCGCAGCGAAACGGCAAGATCCGGTTGCTCGTCGACTATTTCCGCGGCGCACCCGATCCGAGCCGCGGCTACGCGCTGGCCGCGATCGCGGGCACGCTCTCGCTCAACACGGTAAAGCCGGCCCTCATTCGCGACCTGTTGCTCGAGCGCATGGACGACGTGCTGTTCCACTATTCCTACGACTATGTCGGCGACCTCGCGGAAACGGTCTCCCTCGCCTGGGAGCCGCCGCCGGACGTCGCCCCCGAGGACATTCCGCTTGGCGAGGTTGTCGAGCGGCTGCAGCGGGCCGGCCGCTCCGAGGTTCGCTCGCTCGTCCGCGACCTTCTGGACCGGCTCGACACCTCCGGCCGCTTCGCACTCCTCAAGCTCGCGACAGGAGGCTTGCGGATCGGGGTCTCGGCGCGGCTCGCAAAGCAGGCGCTTGCGGAGATGGGCGGCAAGGAGGTGAGCGAGATCGAAACGCTCTGGCACGGATTGGAGCCGCCATACCTGCCGCTTTTCCTCTGGCTCACCGGTGAGGCGGAGATGCCGGTGCTCAAGACACCTGCGGTCTTTCACTCGGTGATGCTCGCGACGGCGGTCGGAGAGGGCGATCTCGAAGGACTCGACCCGTCCGACTTCGCGGCCGAGTGGAAATGGGACGGCATCCGCGTCCAGCTCGCCAATGTCGGCGGGGCTCGACGCCTCTATTCACGCAGCGGCGACGAGATATCCTCCGCCTTTCCGGAGATCATCGAGGCTGCCGATATCACCGGTGTCATCGATGGCGAGCTTCTGGTCGGCGGAACGATGCGCAGCAACCGCGCCACCGCGACATTCGCCGACCTGCAGCAAAGGCTGAACCGCAAGACCGTCAGTCGCAAGCTGATGGACGAGTTTCCGGCCTTCATCCGTGCCTACGACATTCTCTTTTCAGGCGAGCGCGATATCAGGCCCGAGCCCTTTCACCTCCGCCGCGAGGCGCTGTCGGCGCTGATCGAGGCGGCCTCGCCGCAGCATTTCGATCTCTCGCCGCTCGTCGGCTTTTCAAGCTGGAAGGAGCTTGACGAGCTGCGCTCCAACCCACCCGATCCGGTGATCGAAGGCGTCATGCTGAAACGGCTGGATTCGCCCTATATGGCCGGACGGGCCAAGGGGCCCTGGTTCAAGTGGAAGCGGGCGCCCTTCAATATCGACGCCGTGCTGATGTATGCCCAGCGCGGCCATGGCAAGCGGTCCAGCTATTACTCCGATTTCACCTTCGGCGTCTGGGCGCAGGGTGAAGACGGGACGAGCCTCGTTCCCGTCGGCAAGGCCTATTTCGGCTTCACCGATGCCGAGCTGGAGGTCCTCGACCGGTTCGTACGCGACAATACGGTCGAACGCTTCGGCCCCGTGCGCGCGGTGCGCGCCGAACCCGACAGCGGCTTCGTCGTCGAGGTTGCCTTTGAAGGCCTCAACCGCTCCACGCGCCACAAATCCGGGGTCGCCATGCGCTTTCCGCGGATCGCCCGCCTCAGACCCGACAAGCTGCCCCGCGATGCCGACAGGCTCGAAACACTGCAGGCGATGATCGGAACGCAACGCTGAAGCGCTTGCGACCACGCGTTACCGCAAGTTATTTCAGAAACCCCGAATGAAGGTTTGTTAAGGAGAGTCTGGAATTATCCGGGCTTGCTGCATGCCGTCCCCGCCCCCCTGTGGGCCACGTCCTGGAATTGCTCTTTTGAAGCCGCATCATGCCATGTCCCGTCTGTCGCGCTTTCTCACCCCCAGCTACCTTCCGGCCCTCATCGCGGCCGTTGTGGTAGTCGCCGCCGGGGTTCTCGCCGACAATCAGAACCGGATCGTTTCGGAAGCGCGACTGCGCTCCGAGGTTGCCGACGCGCTCAACCCGATACGCTCGAGCCTCGAGAGCAGCGTCAACGGCAATATTCAGCTGGTCCGGGGCCTGATCGCCACGATCGAGACCGAACCCGACATGCAGCAGCAGCGCTTCGGAGAGCTCGCACGCAGCGTCTTCAGCGGCGGCTCGCAGCTTCGCAACATCGCCGCCGCGCCCGAACTGGTGGTCGCGATGGTCTACCCGCTGACGGGCAATGAGAAGGCGATCGGTCTCGATTACCGCGCGAACGACAAACAACGCAGTTCCGTCATGCGCGCAGTGGCGTCCGGAGAGATGGTGCTCGCGGGCCCTGTCGACCTCGTGCAAGGCGGTCGCGGGCTGATCGGCCGCTTCCCCGTAACCACCGGTCCGGAAGGTGGCAGGCGCTTCTGGGGCGTTGTATCAGCGGTGATCGATGTCGATCGCCTTTATCGCGACAGTGGCCTTTCATCGCCGGCGCTCGACATCGACATCGCCATTGCCGGCCGCGACGGCACGGGGCGCGGCGGCCCGCATTTCTTCGGCGACCCGGCAATCTTCGAAAGCGCCCCTGTCGAGATGAGCGTATCCTTGCCCGGCGGTTCCTGGCGCATGGCCGCGATCCCCAAAGGCGGTTGGCCGACGACACCGCAGAATGCGTGGCAGGTCCGCTTCCTCATCATATTCGGCGGCCTGATGATCGTCGCTCCGATGATCGTCGCCGGCCGCCTCATGGCCGAGAGGCAGGCCAACTTTCGCGCATTGAGGCAGAGCAAGGATCAGCTTCAGGAGCTTTCGCACCGGCTGAGGATCGCGCTCGACACTTCGAAGATCGGCATATGGGAGCTCGACGTCGACAGCGGCACGCTCCTGTGGGACAGCCGCATGAAGGAGCTCTATGGCATCGGATCGTCGATGCGCGCGGTCTACGAGGACTGGCGGAACACGCTTCATCCCGACGATCTCGCCCGTGCCGAGGCGGAATTCGCCGAAACGCTCGCCACGGGCGGCGCATACAACACGGAATTCCGCATCCGCCTCCCGGGTGGGGAAGTCCGCCACGTCCGTGCGATCGGCTCGACCTATGCCGGAACGAACGGCAACAGGAAGATCGTCGGCGTCAACTGGGACGTGACGGCCGACGTGAAGACACGCGCGACGCTGTCGGAGGCCAAACGCCTCGCGGAAGCTCACAGTGCCGAGTTGGAGGCGGCGCGCCATCGCATGGAATTCAACGCGCTGCACGATCCATTGACCGGTCTGCCCAATCGCCGCTTCCTGGACCAGATTCTCTTCGACCGCAGCCGGCGGGCCGACGCAAATGCGAAGATCAGCATCTTCCATATCGATCTCGACCGTTTCAAGCAGATCAACGACACGATGGGCCATGCAGCCGGAGACGAAATCCTGAAGCATGCGGCAAGCCTTTTGCGGGACAATGCACGCCAGGACGACTTCGTCGCCCGGATCGGCGGCGACGAGTTCGTCATCATTCGCGCAAGCGGCGGCGGCGACGAAGACGCGGCCCTGGCTTCCCGCGTGATCGAGGCGATGAGCGTTCCGGTGCGGTACGAAGATCAGGAATGCCGCATAGGCGTGAGCATCGGGATTGCCGCTCAAACCGATGCGACGGATGACCTTTCCCAGGTACTGGTCAACGCCGATATCGCCCTCTACGAGGCCAAGCGCCGGGGCCGCAACCGGCAAGAGACCTTTACGGGTGCGCTTAAGACCGCCGTGCTCCAGACGAAACAGACGGCCGACGAGATCCTGCGCGGTCTCGAGCAGAACGAATTCGTCGCATATTTCCAGCCGCAGTTCTGTCCAAGCTCGCTCGACATCATTGGCGTCGAGGCACTCGCACGATGGGATCATCCCACCAAGGGGCTCCTCGGCCCGCACGCCTTTCTCAAGACGGCGGAGGACATCAACGTCGTCGCGGCGATCGATCAGAAGATTCTCGAACAGGCGCTCTTTCAGATCTATCGCTGGGAGGCAAACGGCATCTACGTGCCGAAGGTGTCGGTCAATCTCTCCTATCCGCGCCTGAGAGACGAGGGACTGATCGACCGGCTGGAGGAGCTTTCCATACCCGAGGGGCGGCTTTCCTTCGAACTGCTCGAATCGATTTCCTTCGACGAGAACGATGTGATGGTCATGTCCAACATCCGGCGCATCAAGGAACTCGGCATCGACATCGAGATCGACGACTTCGGTACCGGCTATGCCTCGATCCTGAGCCTGCTGAAGCTGACGCCACGCCGCCTGAAGATAGATCGGCAACTGGTGCTGCCTATTCTCGCCTCTCCGGCGGAGCGCCGGCTGGTGGCATCGATCATCGACATCGGCACATCGCTCGGGATCGAAGTGATCGCCGAAGGTGTCGAAACGCTCGAGCACGCCCGCATCCTCAAGGAAATGGAATGCCATGGTCTGCAGGGCTACGCCTTCGCCCGGCCGATGAACGCCAACGATCTCGCCACTTTCGTCTTCGAGCGGCGGTGGCGCGCCGCTTGACCGGGATCCGGACCCCGCTTTCAGAGGCGGACTGCACAGACGCGGCATTTTCTTGCTTCTAAGGCTTGGCAGCCGTCCGGAAAATAGTCATAAAAACATATGCCTCCTGCCGCTGATGCGAACGCGCGGACCTCGTCCGCGTGACCCGTCCGGCGTCAGTCCTCGGGGGACCGAAGTCCCGACCTCCAATACACTCGGAAGGAGACAAAACGATCGAATACGCGGAGAAATTGCTTTCTGTTTTCATTCTTCTCCCCTTCGCGGGAAGCCTCATTGCAATCTTCTTCCCGTCCGATCAGCGCGGTGCGATTTCCTGGTTTGCAGGTGCGATCGCGCTTGTCTGCTTCCTGGTGACCGCCGGCCTCTACCCCTACGTCGCCTCGGGCGGCGTCCTCCATTACCGGATCGACTGGGTTCCGCAACTCGGGCTGAACTTCACCCTCCGGATGGACGGCTTCGCCTGGCTGTTTTCGGCACTGATCACGGCGATCGGCGTTCTCGTCGTCCTTTATGCCCGCTACTATATGGCCGAGGAGGACCCGGTCCCGCGCTTTTTCGCGCTGTTCCTCGCCTTCATGGGATCGATGCTGGGCGTCGTTCTTTCCGGCAACCTCATTCTGCTCGCCGTCTTCTGGGAGCTGACCAGCATCGTCTCCTTCCTGCTGATCGGCTATTGGCACCATAACGCACACGCCCGCGACGGCGCCCGCATGGCGCTGACGATTACCGGCATGGGCGGCCTCGCCATGTTCGTCGGCCTGATACTCATCGGCAAGATCGTCGGCAGCTACGAACTCGACGCGGTTCTCGCCTCGGGCGACGCGATCCGCAACCATCCGCTCTATGGCACGGTACTTGTCCTCGTCCTGCTCGGGGCGTTGACGAAGAGCGCCCAGTTCCCCTTCCATTTCTGGCTGCCGCACGCGATGGCGGCCCCGACGCCGGTTTCGGCCTATCTGCATTCGGCGACGATGGTGAAGGCCGGCGTCTTCCTGCTCGTGCGGTTCTGGCCGGTAATGGCCGGCACGGATGCCTGGTTCTGGATCGTGGGCCTTGCGGGCCTCACAACGCTCCTGCTCGGCGCCTATTTCGCGATTTTTCAGCAGGATCTGAAAGGACTCCTCGCCTATTCGACGATCAGTCATCTCGGGCTCATCACCGTTCTCCTGAGCCTCGGCAGTCCGCTGGCGGCCGTCGCCGCGGTCTTTCATATCGTCAACCACGCGACCTTCAAGGCCTCCCTCTTCATGGCGGCCGGCATCATCGACCACGAAAGCGGCACCCGCGACATGCGCAGGCTGAGCGGGCTTTTCCACTTCATGCCGATCACCGCGACGCTCGCCATGGTGGCGAGTGCCGCCATGGCCGGCGTGCCGCTGCTCAACGGCTTTCTCTCCAAGGAGATGTTCTTCGCCGAGGCGATCGAGACGCATCTCGTCAACCCGCTCGACACGGTTACGCCCTATGTGGCGACGATCGCGGGCATGTTTGCAGTCACCTATTCCCTCCGCTTCATCCACGGCGTCTTCTTCGGCCGGCCACCGGCGGACCTCCCGAGAAAACCGCATGAGCCACCCCGCTGGATGCGGGCGCCGGTCGACTTCCTCGTTCTTGCCTGTCTGGTCGTCGGTATTATTCCCGCCCAGACGATCGGTCCCTTCCTTCACACGGCCGTTCTCTCGGTCCTGCGCGAGGGAACGCCCGATTACAGCCTTTCGGTCTGGCACGGCTGGAACATTCCGCTGATCATGAGCTTCGTCGCGCTTTCGGGCGGCATCGGCCTCTACTTCCTGATGCGCTCCTATCTGGCGACGGCCGTCGAGGGTCCGCCGGTCTTCCGCCTGCTCCAGGGGCAGCGCATTTTCGAGCGCGTGCTGGTAACGCTTTCCTGGAAGTGGGCTCGATGGCTCGAACAGCGGCTCGGCACGCGTCGCCTGCAGCCGCAGATGCGTCTCCTCGTCTTTCTTGCGCTTGCGGCAGGGGCATCGCCGCTTCTTCTCGGCAATTTCGAACTGCCGCCGCTCGTGATCCGCGGCATCGATCCCGCCTTCGCCCTGCTTTGGGCGATCGGCATCGCCTGCGCCATCGGCTCCGCCTATCAGGCGAAATTCCACCGTCTCGCCTCGCTGGTCCTCCTCGGCGGAGCAGGGCTCGTCACCTGCATCACCTTCGTCTGGCTTTCCGCACCCGATCTTGCGGTCACGCAGCTCCTCGTGGAGATCGTCACCACCGTGCTCATTCTGCTCGGATTGCGCTGGCTTCCGAAGCGCATCGAGGAGCCGAAGGCGGCGGAGGACATCTCGATCAGGGTCCGCCTGAGACGCTTGCGCGATCTGCTGCTGGCGATCGGCGCCGGCGGGGGAATGATGCTCATCGCCTACACGGTGATGACGCGGCCCCTCCCCGAAACCATCGCCAGCTATTTCCTCGAGCGCGCCTATCGGGAGGGCGGCGGCACAAATGTCGTCAACGTCATCCTCGTCGATTTCCGCGGCTTCGATACGCTTGGCGAGATCGCCGTGCTCTGCATCGTCGCGCTCACGGTCTTCGCGCTTCTCCTGCGCTTCCGCCCCCAGTCCGACAGCCTGGAGACGCCGGAGCAGCAAAGGGTGCAGAACGCCTTCGACGACGATCATCCCGACCGCGCCGCCGGCGACAGCGTCGCCGAATATCTCTTCATCCCGGCAGTGATCATGCGCTGGATGTTTCCGGTCACAGGAATGCTCGCGGCCTTTCTCTTCCTGCGCGGACATGATCTGCCGGGGGGCGGCTTTGCCGCCGGCATCGCCATGTCGATCGGCTTTATCCTGCAATATATGTCCGGCGGAACCCGCTGGGTCGAGGAACGGCTCCGCATCCATCCGCTTCGCTGGATGAGCATCGGCCTGCTGGTCGCGACGGCCACGGGCGTCGGGTCCTGGTTCTTCGGCTATCCCTTCCTCACCTCCCACGCGCAATATGCAAGCCTGCCGGTCGTCGGCAAGTTTCCGCTCGCAAGCGCGATCCTCTTCGACCTCGGCGTCTTCTCGCTGGTGCTCGGCGCCACCGTTCTCATCCTCATCGCGCTGGCGCACCAGTCGGTCCGTGCGCCGCGTGCGCATGCGAAGGCCGCACGCTCGGACAAGGAGGCGGCGCGCTAATGGAACTCATTCTTTCGGCCGGGATCGGCACGCTGACCGCATCGGGCGTCTATCTTCTCCTGAGGCCGCGAACATACCAGGTGATCATCGGGCTTTCGCTGCTCTCCTTCGCCGTCAATCTCTTCATCTTCGGCATGGGCCGGTTGCGGGTGAACGGCCCTCCGATCCTCGATCCCGGCGGCGTCGGCGATCTCGCCCGCTATACCGACCCGGTGCCGCAGGCACTGGTGCTGACGGCGATCGTCATCGGCTTCGCCATGACCGCACTTTTCCTCGTGGTGCTGCTCGCCTCCCGCGGCTTCACCGGAACCGACCATGTGGACGGAAGGGAGCAGCGCGGTGACTGATTGGCTCGATCATCTTCTCATCCTGCCGATCCTCCTGCCGCTTGCCGTGGCTGCGGTGCTGATCCCGATCAACGAGCGCGACCGCACATTGAAGGGGGCCATCGGCTTCGCGTCCACGCTCGTCGTCTTCATCCTCTCGATGATCCTCATGCGACTTGCCGCGGCCGGCACCGGCAGCCTGCCCGGATCAGGGGTCTATCAGCTCGGCAATTGGCCCGCCCCCTTCGGGATCGTCCTCGTGCTCGACCGCCTGTCGGCCCTGATGCTGTGCCTGACGAGCGGCCTTGCACTCGCCGCGCA
Organism: Sinorhizobium meliloti; assembly: GCF_035610345.1. Next base: position 2,984,548 of record NZ_CP141212.1, read on the forward strand.
GGCCTATTCCATGGCGCGGTGGCACACGGCCGGGCATCACTTCCATTCGCTTTTCCAGCTTCTCGTAGCCGGTCTCAACGGCGCCTTTCTCACGGGCGACCTCTTCAATCTCTTCGTCTTTTTCGAAATGATGCTGGCCGCCTCCTATGGCCTGCTCCTGCACGGCTCCGGTCCGCTGCGCGTGAAGGCGGGGCTGCATTATATCGCCGTCAACCTCGCCGCCTCGGCGCTGTTCCTGATCGGCGTCAGCCTGATCTACGGCGCCGCCGGCACGCTCAACATGGCCGACCTCGCGACGAAGCTCGCAGCCCTCGAACCGAGAAGCAGAACACTCGTCGAAATGGGCTCGGCCATCCTCGGCGTCGCCTTTCTCGTCAAGGCGGGCATGTGGCCGCTCAGCTTCTGGCTGCCGACGGCCTATGCCGCGGCGACGCCGCCGGTCGCAGGCGTCTTCGCGGTCCTGACCAAAGTCGGCATCTACGTCATCATCCGCCTGCATCTGCTCGTCTTCGGCACTGCGGCGGGCACATCGTCCGGTTTCGGCCAGGACTGGCTCGTCACCGGGGGAATGCTGACGATCGCCTTCGGCGGTATCGGCGTGCTCGCCTCGCAGGCGATGGGCCGTCTTGCGGGCTACTCCGTTCTCGTATCCTCGGGGACCCTGCTCGCCGCGGTTGGCCTCGGCCACGACGGAATGCTCGCCGGCGCACTCTTCTATCTTGTCAGCTCGACACTGACGATCGGGGCCTTCTTCCTGTTGATCGAGCTCGTCGAACGCGGCCGGGACGCCGGCGCCGACGTTCTGGCCGTGACGATGGAAGCCTATGGCGATTTTGACGAGGACGAGGAGGAGGAAGAGGTCGGCGTCGCCATTCCCGGCACGATGGCCGTTCTCGGCCTCTGCTTCTGCCTCTGTGCCCTGCTGCTGGCCGGCCTGCCGCCTTTCTCCGGCTTCATCGCCAAATTCGCGCTCATCAGCGGCCTCTTCGACATGCCGGGCGCCGAGCTCGCGACCGCGATATCCGCCGCCGACTGGACCTATGTCACTCTCCTCATCCTGTCCGGGCTCGCTGCCATGATCGCGATGAACCGCATCGGCATCCGAACGTTCTGGGCGTCGATCGAGGGTACGATCCCGCGGGTCGTGGTGATCGAGATCACGCCGGTCGTCGTCCTGCTCGCAGCCTGCATCTTCCTGAGCCTGCAGGCGGGGCCCGCGATGCGCTACATGCAGGCGACGGCTGACGATCTGCTCGCGCCCCTCACCCACAGCGAGCGCGTGCTTTCGGCGCCGCGGGCCGGGAGCCAGTAGCGATGCGTACCTGGTTCCCCTACCCGCTGCTCTCGATCGCGCTCCTCCTCATGTGGCTGCTTCTGAGCCAGTCCGTGGCGCCGGGCTCAATCGTCCTCGGCCTGGTGGTCAGCACGGCTCTCGCATGGGTGACGCTCAACCTGCAGCCCGCCCGCTCGCGTCTCCACCGCTGGAGCCGGATCGCCGGATTCATCCTGCGCGTCGTCGGCGACGTTATCCGCTCCAATATCGCCGTCACGCTCATCATCCTGCGCGCAGGCAGGCGTCCGGTGAATGCGGGCTTCATGACGGTCAGCCTCGATCTCGCCGACGAGAACGCCCTGGCGCTGCTCGCCTGCGTCGTCACGGCGACGCCGGGCACCGCATGGCTCGAATATGACCGTCGCCGGAAGATCCTGCTCTTCCACGTGCTCGACATCGACAACGAGGACCTGTGGCGGAAAACGATCACGCGCTATGCGGCCGATTTGAAGGAGATATTCGAATGATGGAGCTTGCCGTCGTCTGGTCCGTGCTCGTCGCACAGACCATGCTTGCGCTGGCCATGGCCTTCGCGCTCTACCGCATGGCCAGAGGACCGAGGGCCCAGGACCGCATTCTCGGTCTCGACACGCTCTACATCAATGCGATGCTGATGCTCATCACCTTCGGTATCCGTACGGCGAATACGGTCTATTTCGAAACGGCGCTGATCATCGCAGTGATCGGCTTCGCCTCGTCCATCGCGTTGGCAAAATTCCTGATGCGCGGCGAGGTGATCGAATGAGCCATCTGACCGACCTTCCGCCATGGGCGGCGCTGCTCGTCTGCGGCCTGATGCTTATCGGCGCCGCGACCACCCTGATAGGATCGCTCGGGCTCCTGCGCCTGCCCGACTTCTACGCGCGCCTGCACGCCCCGACGATCGCGACCAGCGGCGGCACCATCCTCCTCTGCCTCGCGTCCATCCTCTGCTTCGCCGTCCTGCAGAGCCGCTGGGTGTTCCACGAAGTCCTCATCATCTTCTTCGTGACGGTGACGACGCCCGTGACCCTGATGCTGCTTGGCCAGGCGACCCTGTACCGCGACCGCTTCGAGGAACGGCCAGGCGTGCCGCCCAAGCAGAAACCCGCACCGGGTGAAGAATAGCTACTCGCCCGCCTGACGAAGCGCCTCCCGCGTCTCATCCAGGTGAAGCGCAAAACCGGACGCAGTCTGGTCTTCCAGTCCGGGGCGGAGCTGCATGCTTGGAATGAGATAGTCTCCGCCATTTTGCTGCCTAAATGGAATGGGTGAGACGGTCCCGATCGTCCGCATCCTTTCCCGAAGACCCTCAGCGGCCTCAGTGAATCCGGCTTCGTCGAGGCGATCGGCGCGATAAGCCACGAAGGGAGGAAGCACGTCATAGCCGGGATAATAGAGGATGCCGTGATTGATCGGGAACAGAAGGTCGTCGATCGGTCCGTTCACCCCGCGGGCCGAATAGTGCTCTTCCCAACCCCCGGCGGTGACGATCAGCATCGCGCGTTTGCCTGCCAGGTTGCCTTCGCCATAGCGGTCGCCCCAGCGCTTGTCGCTATGCTCGCCGACGCCATAGGCGAAACCGTAGGCGAACACCCGATCGACCCAGCCCTTGAGAATGGCAGGCATGGAAAACCACCAGAGCGGGAATTGGAGGATCAGAACGTCGGCCCACAGCAGCTTGTCGATCTCCGCCCTTACATCTTCCGTCAAAGCACCGGTTTCGAAGGCGTTCTTGGACGCCGCGACCGGCACCAGCCGCGCATCCGGCGGCAAAAGGGGGAAATCGGCGTGACCGACTTCGGACTTCCAGCCGTCGGCATAGAGGTCAGAGATCCGCACTTCGTGACCTTGGGTCATGAGCTCCTCGACGGCGACGTCGCGGAGCGCTCCGTTGAGCGAACGCGATTCAGGGTGGGCAAAGACGAGCAGAATTTTCATGGATCATTCTCCTGATAGTAGGTTGCCTCACTGTAGCCGGAGCATCAGTATTCCACTATATGTCTGGAATGGATATGATTGAGCCATATAATGGATAAATCGGACGTCACCCTCGAACGGATACGCACCTTCGTTCGCGTCTCGGAACGGGGCAGCTTGTCGGCAGTGGCGCGAGAGCTCGGCATCGGCCAATCCACCGTGACGCGGCATCTGCGCGAACTCGAGGAGGCCGTCGGCGCGCCTTTGCTGACCAGGACCACCCGGCGCGTCACGATGACCGACGAAGGCAGCCGCTACTATGCTCGAAGCGTCGAGATCCTGCGCCTGGTGGAACAGGCCAGCGACGAGGTGCGCGTTACGCGCGGCGCCCACGCCGGCACGATCCGCATCTCCTGCACGGCGGCTTTTGGTGTGCTGCATGTAAGCCGGCTTATCTTCGAATTTCAGGACGCCTATCCGGATATCGGCGTCGATTTGAGCCTTACCGATGAGCGGATCGACCTCGTGCGGGAGGGAATTGATGTGGCGCTCCGCCTGGGGCCTCTTACCGACAGTTCGATGCGGATGAAGGCGCTTGGCCAAAGCCGACGGCTGCTGGTGGCAGCGCCGGCCTACCTGGCGAAGCGAGGAAGACCGGCCACTCCACAGGAGCTCATAGGGCACGAAGGCATCCGGATGTCGAATGTGGCAGGCAGCGAAACCCTCGCCCTGCAGGGGCGGGATGGCAGGTACCACGCCGTTCCCTTCGGCGGTCGCTTGACAGTGGACCATGGCCTCGCCGCACGCGAAGCGCTCGTCTCCGGACGCGGCATCGCGCCTGCGCATCGATGGCTTGTCGGCGATCTTCTGGAGGCGGGAAGGATCGAGGTCGTGCTGCCCGACTATTCGCTTCCTTCCGTGCCGCTCAACATGCTGGTCGTACCGGAACGCGCCGGCATCTCCCGGGTCCGCCTTCTCATCGACTTCCTCGCAAATGAGATCGGCAAGCTTCCGGGAATGGACCGTTCGCCGAACGGGCAATGATCAGCCGGCGCTTTTCTGCGGCGCCGCGTGTCTTATCAGGAAAGCTCGCTATAGCACTTTGAACGATGCCCGCCCGTTCAATCGCGCCCGCGGAAGCGGCGCTGATAGGCGGGGTCGTAGAGCGAGCTTTCGCGGAAATCCGATGCCTCCAGGCCCGGTCCGACGAAGATCAGCGCGGTGCGTTCGATCGGGTCCGCCGCGACCCTGGCTGCGATATCGACGAGCGTGCCGCGGACGACGCGTTCGTCCGGCCAGGAGGCCTTGGCCACGATCGCGACCGGGCAGTCGGCGCCGTAAAGCGGCGTCAGCTCCTCGACCACCTGACCGAGCGCGTGAATCGCAAGATGGATCGCAAGCGTCGAACCGGTGGCGCCGAAGGCGGCAAGCGTCTCGCTGTTCGGCATCGGCGAGGCACGACCCGAGACGCGGGTCAGCACCAGACTCTGCGCGACCGCCGGGATCGTCAGCTCGCGGCCGAGCGTCGCGGCAGCGGCAGCGAAGGCGGGGACGCCCGGGGTCATCGTGTAGGCGATCCCATTCTTCTCCAGCCGGCGGATCTGTTCTGCCACCGCGCTCCAGACGGAGAGATCGCCGGAATGCAGCCGGGCGACATCCTCGCCGGCTTCGGCGGCGCGGACATATTCCGCCTCGATCTCGTCAAGCGACATCGGCGCGGTATCGATAATGCGAGCGCCCGGCGGGCAATATTGCAAGAGCTCGGCCGATACGATCGAACCGGCGTAGAGGCAGACGGGGCAGCGGCCGATCAGGTCCCTGCCCCTGATCGTGATGAGGTCTGCCGCGCCCGGGCCTGCGCCGATGAAATGAACCGTCATGATCTGTCCTCTCGAAAAAGCATGGCTCGTAGATCGGCTCACGCCTTGATCCACGACCATTGCGTGACCGGCATCGCCGGCCGCCAGCCCGTCATGGCGCCGACGGGCGAGGCCCGGGCGATGTCGATGCGGATCAGCGAGCCGCCGAACCGCGCGTGTCGGGCGAGCAGCACCGCTTCCATCTCCGTCGTCACGGCATTGGCGACGAGACGTCCGCCGGGCGCGAGTGCCGCAACCGCCGCCTCCATTACCCCGGGCTTGCTGCCGCCGCCGCCGATGAAGATCGCGTCCGGCTGCGGAAGGCCGCGCAGCGCCTCCGGCGCCTGCCCTTCGGCGACCACAAGCCCCGGAACGCCGAAGCGGGCGGCATTGCGGCCGATCCGCGCAGCCCGTTCGGACGACGCCTCTATGGCGACGGCGCGCATCGCCGGATCGGCAAGCATCCATTCGATCGCGATCGAGCCTGCGCCGGCGCCGATGTCCCAGAGGAGTTCGCCCTTGCGCGGCGCGAGCGCCGAGAGCGTCAGCGCCCGCACCTCCCGCTTGGTGATCTGGCCGTCATGCTCGAAAAACCGATCGTCCAGGCCGCTGGCAAGCGTCAGAACGCGTGCATCGGCATCGGCCACCACCTCAAGTGCGCAGACGTTCAGAGCGTCGAGGTCCTCCATCGCGAAGCCGGAAGCGAGGTGGCGGGAGACACGCTCGCTTGCGCCGCCGAGCGCTTCGAGAACCGTAAGCCGTGACTGACCGAATCCGCTTTCTGCAAGCAGCCCGGCAAGCGCCTTCGGCCCGTTCTCGTCCGAGGTCAGCGCCAGAACGCGCGCGCCCGGCTGAAGATGCGGCCGTATGAGATCGAGCGGACGGCCGTGCAACGAAACGGTCGCGACCTCCTGCAGCGGCCAGCCTAGCCGGGAAGCGGCGAGGCTGAAGGCGGACGGCGCGGGGATGGTGCGCATTTCCGCGGCATCGACGCGGCGCGCCAGCGTGGCGCCGACGCCGTAAAGAAACGGATCGCCGGAGGCGAGCACAACGACAGGGCTGCCGCGCCGGGCGACGATCGCCTCCACCGATTTTTCAAAGGGGCTCTGCCAGCTATGGCGTTCGCCGCCGATCAGCGGCGCGGCGAGTTCCAAATGGCGGGCCCCGCCGAAGACGACGGGAGCTGCCTTTATCAGGCGCTTGGCCTCGTCGCCGAGACCGGCTACACCGTCTTCTCCGATACCGATCACGATGAGCCAGGGAGCGACGATGGCCGAGCCACTGTTCGACATGTCAGCCACGGGCAGACCTCGCATTCTGATCCTGGGTGGAACGACCGAGGCGCGGCAGCTCGCAGAGCGCCTGGTCTGCGAACGGCATTACGATGCGGCGATCTCGCTTGCCGGCCGTACCGCCGATCCCCGCCCGCAGCCGCTTCCGACGCGCATCGGCGGCTTCGGCGGCGCCGAAGGGCTTGCCGCCTTTCTGCGCGAACGAAAGATCGCCCTGCTGATCGATGCGACGCACCCCTTCGCCGCCCGCATCTCGCTCAACGCCGCCGCAGCGGCCAAGATGACCGGAACGCCGCTCCTTGCGCTCCGCCGCCCCGCCTGGGCGGCAGAGCCCGGCGATCGATGGACCTGCGTCGGAAGCGTCGCGGAAGCGGTGTCCGCGTTGGGCGAGGAGCCGCGCCGCGTCTTGCTGGCAATCGGCCGGCAGGAGGCTTACCATTTCGAGAAGGCGCCGCAGCACAGCTACGTCGTGCGCAGCGTCGATCCGGTGATGCCGCCGCTCGATCTGCCGGATGTCACCGCCATCCTCGCCTCCGGCCCCTTTGCGCAGACCGACGAAACAGAACTGCTCGAACGCCACGGGATCGACGTCATCGTCGCCAAGAACAGCGGCGGTGCGGCCACCTACGGCAAGATAGCGGCGGCGCGTCACCTCGGGATCGAGGTGGTGATGGTCGAGCGCCACAAGCCTGCCGACGTTCAATCGGTCGGCGACTGCGACGAGGCGCTCGAACGCATCCGTCAATGGCTTTCTCCGGTGAAGGACCGCGGCGTGTAGACGAGGTCGTGCTTACCCTCGCGGGCGATGGTGCGCGTCTCCGGCGAACCGATGATCACGCAGGTCGCCATGTCGGCGCGGTCGGGATCGGCCTCACCGAGCGGCATGACCGCTATGCGCTCGTCCGCCCGCCCGGCGGCGCGGCCGAAGATAACCGGAACGCGGGCCGGCAGCACCTGCCGAAGAACCTCGAAGGCCTCGCCGAGTTGCCAGGGACGCGCCTTGCTGATCGGATTGTAAAGCGCGATGACGAGCCCCGCTTCGGCGGCAAGCCTCAGTCGTCTGGTGATGACATCCCACGGCTTCAGGTTGTCGGAAAGCGACATGGCGCAGAAATCGTGTCCGAGCGGTGCCCCGATCCGGGCTGCGACTGCGAGCATCGCGGTGACGCCGGGCGTGATCGTGAGATCAACCTCACGCCATTCCTGCGGTCCCTTGTCGATCGCCTCGCAGACGGCGGCCGCCATCGCGAAGATGCCGGGATCGCCGCCGGAGACGACGCAGACATCTGCCCCGGCTGCGGCGCGCGCGAGTGCTGCCCGGGCACGGTCCAGTTCCTCGCGGTTGTCCGAAGCGATGCGCCGTTGATCCGCCCGAAGATGCAGGCGACCGAGATAGGGGCCGTAGCCGAAGAACTCGGTCGCGACCGCAATCGCATCCTCGGCCTCGGGCGTCATTTGCGCCGGATTGCCGGGGCCGGTGCCGACGATGAAGAGCTTTCCGGTCATGCGCTGCCCTCCGATCCGGGCCTTTCCTTCCGGCCGGGCCTGTCCTTACCGCCGGGCCTGTCCTTCCAGCCAGGGACGAGCACCAGCGAGAAATAGGGCGCCTCGTCGTCCGGCTTCTCGCCGAGCGGAACCATCGCCGCATTCCTCATGGTGCCGCGCTCGACATAGACGGCCGCCTCGAGCCGGCCTGCCGCCGCCAGCGCCCGGCGGATCTTCGGCAAGTTGCGACCGACCTTCATGATGACCGCGGCTTGCGTGTCGGCGAGGCGGCGCTGAAGCTCGCCCTCGCCCATCGTGCCGGGGAGAACCGAAAGCACGTCGTCGCCCTGCACCAGAGGCAGCCCTGCGAGCGACCAGCAGCCCGACATTGCGGTGATGCCCGGAATGACCTCGGCCGGGAAGCGGCCGGCAAGCCGCACATGGAGGTGCATGTAGGAACCGTAGAAAAGCGGATCGCCCTCGCTCAGCACCGCGACCGTCCGTCCGGCGAGAAGATGCGCCGCGACGACCTCGGCCGAGGCGTCGTAGAAATCGGTGATCTGGCGCTTATAGGCGTCGTGATCCTTGTCGATCTCGGTCGTCACCGGGTAGTAGAGCGGCAATTCGGTCATGTCCGGCTTCAAAAGACCTTCCACCACCGCGCGGCCGTTGCCGTTGCGTCCGGCCTTGGCGAAATAGGCGACGACATCCGCTTCGCCGAGTGCCCGGACGGCCTTTACGGTCAGGAGTTCAGGATCGCCGGGACCCGTTCCGACGCCGATAAGCCGGCCTGATACCACCCCGCTCACAGGCCCGGCCTCGCGAGAGAATTCAGCGCGGCGGCAGTCATCGCACTGCCGCCCAGACGGCCGCGAACGATCGCAAAGGGAACGCCATAGGAATTTTCGGCAAGCGCGTCCTTCGATTCGGCCGCACCGACGAAACCGACGGGCATTCCGAGGATCGCCGCCGGCTTCGGCGCGCCGTCGCGCAGCATTTCGAGCAGATAGAAGAGCGCTGTCGGCGCATTGCCGATCGCAACCACGGAGCCAGCCATCCGCTCGCCCCAGAGCTTCAGCGCCGCTGCGGAACGCGTATTGCCGATCTCGGTGGCGATCTCCGCGGTACGCGCATCGCGAAGCGTGCAGATCACCTCGTTGCCGGCGGGCAGCCGGGCGCGCGTCACGCCATGGGCGACCATTTCGGCGTCGCAGAAAATCGGCGCGCCGTCTTTCAGCGCCGCGCGCGCGGCGGAGACGAAGCCGGGCGAGAACACGAATTGTCGCACCGCCTCGACCGAGCCGCAGGCATGCACCATGCGTATGGCGAGATCGGCTTCTTCTTCCGAAAATCCGGAAAGGTCGGCTTCCGCGCGGATGATCGCGAAGGAACGCTCATAGATGGCGTTGCCATCGCGGATGTAATCGTAATCAGGCATTTCTATCCCTGTTCAAACGCGGCGGCGATGCGCGCGGTCCCGAGCCGTGTAAGACAGGACAGCGCCGATTCGCCAGCGTCTTTGTCTTCCCGCACGAGCGCGTTCAGCGCGCCGAACGCAGATCCTATTCCGTTTTCATCCCTGTAGGCACTCGACGCGACGGAAGCAGTGCCATTTACGACAAGCGCATATCCTGATGGCGCACCGACGAGCGTCAACGGCGACGCCGTGGGTCTGGCGCAACCCTTGGGACAGCCGGAGAGATGCACCGTCACCGAACCGTCGAGGAGATCCGGCGCGGATTCGACCAACAGCCTCGCCGTCGCCTTTGTGTCCATGCGCGCCGAGGCGCAGGCGAGGCCTGCGCAAGCGGCTATGTGATTGCGCGGATCGTCGGAGGCGACCAGAAAGCCGTGCGAGCAGGCAAGGCGTTGCACGACGGCCGACGTTTCGCCCGAGAGACCGAGGACGAACAGACCGCGCGGGGGTGCCAAGCGTATCTCGTTTGCGCCGAGCTCCTCCGCCTGTCGGAGGAACGCGACGAGACTGCCCGCATCGGTTTGCGCGAAGGTCAGGCCGACGCCGAGCACGGTGCCGGCGCCGCCGAAGTGGTGGATGCCCGCCGGTGGCGGCGAAAAAGCGGGACCGTGCGCGCGCGGCAGGGCATCGCCTGCCGCCGCGCGCTGCCGAAGAAGATCGGCATCAAGGTCGCGGGCCCGGCTAGCGGGGCCGAGTGCAGCGAGATCTCCCAGGATTTCGAGAACGATAGGGACAATTTCGTTCGATTCCAAGAGCGCGATGGGCTTTGCCGAGCGCGCCGTCCCGCCGAGCGAAAGCAGCCATCGCACGCCGTCCTCATGCTCGAACGCCGAGACACGCAGGTCGGCGGTCAGGCTTCCCAGGTGGAAGCGGCCGCCTCCATCCACGACGATCGAGAGTTTCGGCGCGAGCCTGAGCGCCTCACCCGCGCCGGAGATCGCCATACGCAGCGCGCGGGCGAGCGGGCGAGGATCGGCGACTTCGTCCGGGTCGAATCCGGCAAGCGGCGGGGTCTCGATCGCCACCCCTTCGGCAATGGCTATCTCCGCCGCCCCGATCGCTTCGGCGAGCGCCGCAACGCTTTCCGGCGTCAGGCCGCGGATCTGCAGGTTGCCGCGTGCCGTGACCTCAATGATCCCGCTGCCGCATGTCGCAGCCGCACCGGCAATCGCCCTCATCTCGGCCGGCGTGAGGCCGTCGCCTGCCGGTCGCAGCCGCACGAGCAGGCCGTCCCCGGTCTGCATCGGCGCCGCCAGCGAAGGACAGCTCCCGCGGCGCATCGATGCGCCGGTCGCAGATCGGTCGGCTCGTGGGGCGGCGCAGCTTTTCATTCGTCTCGGTAATCCTTCGGTATCAACCCGGCATGCCTGATCGATCGAGCCTATATCACAGGGCGAGCGTCGAGAGAGATCAAAGATCTGCCGCCAAGAGCAGGGGCAACGCCCGACTACTCTTCGAAATCGGCGCCCTTGCGCAGCAGATAAATATCCATGATCCAGCCCATCCGCTCGCGCGCCGCGGCCCGCGCTTCGAGAATCCGCTCTTTCACCTCGGCGAGGCGCCCTGAAATGACGATCTCGTCGGGCGTGCCGAGATAGGCCCCCCAATAGATCTCGGCGTCCGGATCCTCGATCTTCCGGAACGCCTGCTCGCCGTCGAGCATGACGACGGCCGTCTCGCTTTTGTGCGGAAAACTTTCGGCGAGCCGCCGGCCAGTGGTGATTTCCACCGGCTTGCCGACGAGGTTCAACGGGATGCGATGGCTGGCACAGAGCGCCTGCAGGCTGGTAATGCCCGGAATGACGTCGTAGCCGAAGGCCACCCGGCCGCCCGACTTCACGCGTTCCACGATGCGGATCGTGCTGTCATAGAGCATCGGATCGCCCCAGACGAGGAAGGCGCCGGTCTGGCCTTCCGCGAGCTCGCTCTCCAGCAGCGCCTCGTAGGCGGCGGCGATGCCCGCATGCCACTCGTCCACGCTTTCCACGTAGCTGCGGCCTTCGGTGCGGCGGACGGGCACCGCGAATTCGACGGTGCGGCTGCCGGCCCGCGTCACGTAACGGGCGCATATCGCGCGGCGCAGCTCGGCCAACTCCGTCTTTTTCTCCCCTTTGGTCGGGATGAAGAGCACATCGGCCCGATTCAGCGCATTGATCGCCTGAACCGTCATGTGCTCGGGGTTGCCGGCACCGATACCGATGATCAGGATGTGTCGCATGCCGTCTCCCATTGCGCCACCCGCATAATCGGGCCAGTCCCGCCCGCATATCGGGCCAGTGTTTGACGGATCGCCGCGGCGGGTGCAAGGCCCATTCGCGACGGCAAACGCTACGGCCGCGTCAGCAGTTCGGCGCCAGCTGCCGCTCGACGGCCAAGGGGGGATCTTCCGGCAACCGCCAATCGATCGGATCCAGCCCCTTGGACGTCAAAAACGCATTCGCCTTGGAGAAATGCCGGCAGCCGAAGAACCCCGCATGGGCCGATAAGGGTGACGGATGCGGTGCGGTGAGCACGAGATGACGCGAACGATCGACAAAAGCGGCCTTGCGTTGCGCGTAAGAGCCCCAGAGCATGAAGACGACAGGCTGCGCCTGCTCGTTGACCGCCCGGATTACGGCGTCGGTGAAGCGCTCCCAGCCCTTGCCCTGATGCGAAGCCGCGCGGCCGCGTTCGACGGTCAGCACGCTGTTCAGAAGCAGCACGCCCTGGCGCGCCCAACTTTCGAGGAAGCCGTGGCGCGCCGGCGGAATGCCGAGGTCTTCCTGCAATTCCTTGTAGATGTTGACGAGAGAGGGCGGCGTGCGCACGCCCGGACGAACGCTGAAGCAGAGCCCATGCGCCTGCCCGTCGCCATGATAGGGGTCCTGGCCGAGGATGACGACGCGTACCCTGTCGAGCGGGGTCAGATCGAGCGCACGGAAATATTCGACGCCCCTCGGAAAAATCTGCCGACCCTGCTGCTTTTCCTCCAGCAGGAACCGCTTGAGCTCGGCCATGTAACCGTGGCGGAATTCCCCGCCCAGAACGGCTTTCCAGCTTTCTTCCAGCCTGATCGTCGCGTCCATGTGGATCGTCCACCTCCTTGGGTCTCGTTCCGGAATTTAGACGCATGAGCGCCTATCGCAAGCGCTCGCGTCGTCTCCGCCCCATCGGTTCACCGATTTTGACTACAGCGCAACGGCCGCATTGTATTTCCACGAATATAGCGGTAACCAAAATACCGGAGCGCTGTATCTTGGGAAATATCACGAACCGGGAGACTTGGGTGTGACAACGAGAAGAGATTGGCTCAAGGGCGTGTCACTGGTGCTCGGCGTGGTTCTGGCGGGAACGGCCTTTGCACCGGCTCAGGCGGCGGAGAAGGTCACCGTGTTCGCCGCGGCGAGTCTCAAGAATGCGCTCGATGCGATCACGGGCGAATGGCTCAAACAGACCGGCAAGGAAGCCACCGTTTCCTATGCGGCGAGTTCGGCGCTGGCGAAACAGATCGAACAGGGCGCGCCCGCCGATGTGTTCATCTCGGCCGACCTCGCCTGGATGGATTACCTCGCAGAAAAGAAGCTGATCAAGGCCGGCACGCGCTCCAACCTGCTCGGCAATCGTATCGTCCTCGTCTCAGGCAAGTCGGACGCCCGGGCTGTCGAGATCGAGCCGGGTCTCGACCTTGCCGGTCTTCTCGGCGACGGACGATTGGCCATGGGAGCCGTGGAATCCGTCCCCGCCGGCAAGTATGGCAAGGCGGCGCTGGAAAAGCTCGGACTGTGGCCGAACGTTGCCGGAAAGGTCGCCGGCGCCGAAAGCGTGCGCGCCGCCCTCCTCCTCGTGTCACGTGGCGAGGCGCCCTACGGCATCGTCTACCGAACCGACGCTGCAGCGGACGCCAATGTGAAAGTGGTCGGCACCTTCCCCGAGGACAGCCACCCCCCAATTGTCTACCCGATCGCGATCACCGCGGACAGCAGGAACGCCGATGCCGCCGCCTACCTCGAATTCGTCCACTCGCCGAAGGCGGCGGCGCTTTTCCAGGCCGAGGGCTTCACCGTTCTGGAATAGAACTTGCCGAATGATTGCACGACACGGCGCGTCAGGAACGGGAGTACGAGCTTGGACTGGATGGCATTGAGCGACGCGGAGTGGACGGCCGTCCGCCTGAGCCTGCGGGTCGCCACCGTTGCGATGCTTGCGAGCTTGCCGCCGGCGCTCCTTGTCTCGATGATACTTGCGCGCGGCCGCTTCTGGGGCAAGTCGCTCCTGAACGGCCTCGTCCATATGCCGCTGATCCTGCCGCCGGTCGTCACGGGCTTCGCTCTGCTGCTCCTTTTCGGCCGGCGCGGCCCGATCGGTGCATTTCTCGCGGAGAATTTCGGGCTGGTCTTTTCGTTCCGCTGGACGGGAGCGGCACTCGCCTGCGCGGTGATGGGCTTCCCATTGATGGTCCGCAGCATCCGGCTGTCTATCGAAGCAGTAGACCGCAAGCTCGAAGAAGCAGCGGGAACGCTTGGCGCGAGCCCCGCCTGGATCTTTCTGACGGTCACATTGCCCCTGATCCTTCCCGGCATTCTCGCCGGCATGGTCCTCTCCTTCGCCAAGGCCATGGGCGAATTCGGCGCGACCATCACCTTCGTTTCCAATATCCCCGGCGAGACCCAGACGCTTTCCGCCGCGATCTATACCTTCACACAGGTGCCGGGCGGCGACGCCGGCGCGATGCGCCTGGCCGCGATCTCCGTCGTTATTTCGATGACGGCCCTGATGCTTTCGGAAGCCATGGCTTCAGCCGCGGCGCGGCGGACGGTGGCGGCATGAGGCTCGAGGTCGAAGCGCGCCTTCGTCTCGGCTCCTTCGCGATCGATGCCGCCTTCGGCTCGGAGGGCGGCGTGACCGCCCTTTTCGGCCGCTCCGGCTCCGGCAAGACCTCGCTCGTCAACATCATCGCCGGCCTCCTCCGGCCCGATCAGGGCCGCGTCGTGCTCGACGGCGACACGATCGCCGACAGCGAGCGCCGGCTTTTCACCCCCGTCCACCGCCGCCGCTTTGCCTATGTGTTCCAGGAAGCCCGCCTCTTTCCGCATTTGAGCGTCCGCAGAAATCTCGCCTATGGCCGCTGGTTCGCAGGCGCGGCCCGATCGGGGCCGGAATTCGGCAGGATCGTCGAAATGCTCGGCATCGGACATCTGCTCGATCGGATGCCCTCGACGCTCTCGGGCGGCGAGCGGCAGCGCGTCGCCATCGGCCGGGCCCTGCTCGCTTCCCCCCGCCTGCTCCTGATGGACGAGCCGCTCGCCGCGCTCGACGACGCCAGAAAGGCCGAAATCCTGCCCTATCTGGAGCGGCTGCGCGACGAGACGCGGATTCCGATCGTCTATGTCAGTCATTCCGTGGTTGAAGTGGCGCGGCTGGCGGAGCGCGTCGTCGTCATGGAAAACGGCCGGGTCAAGGCCTTCGGCAAAACGGCGGCCGTTCTGAACGAGCCGTTTCCGACATCCGCCGCCGACCGGCGGCAAGCGGGCACGTTGATCGAGGGCACCGTCGACAGTCATGACGAAGGCCACGAACTGACCATGGTGCGCGCCGGAGACTGCCTGATCCGCGTGCCGCATCTCGTCGCAGAGGCCGGGCAAAGTCTACGCCTCTACATTGCCGCGCGCGACGTCATGCTGGCGACCCGTCGCCCGGAAGGCATCAGCGCCCTGAACGTGCTTCCGGGAACGATCGTCGGCGTCTCGTCGCCGCGGCAAGGAAGCGTCGACATGCGCGTCGATTGCGGCGGCAACATCATCGCCGCGCGCGTGACGACCGTCTCCCGCGATGCGCTCGCGCTTTGCCCGGGAAAGCAGGTGCACGCCATCATCAAGACCGTCGCGCTCGATTATTAGAGAAGCGAATGGTTAGAGCGGCTTTCCGGTTGGCTCCTCTTGCGGAGCACCGTTGCAGGCGCGCATGGCGTCGAGCCAATCGAGATCGTCCGCGATCGCGGCCTGCGCCTTGGCCTCCATCGCCCGGAAGCGCTCGATCAGCATCTCGCCAAAAGCGGTGACCACGGCGCCGCCGCCCTGCTTGCCGCCACGCTGCGAGTCCACCGCCGGCTCCTTGAACATGCGGTTCAAGGCGTCGACCAGCAGCCAGGCACGGCGGTAAGACATATCCATGGCCCGCCCGGCAGCGGAAATGGAGCCGGTCTCGCGGATGTGTTCCAGAAGCATGATCTTGCCGCGCCCGAGACGGCTGTTCGGCGGCAAGTCGATGCGGAGGATCGGGCGGGGGTCGGCTTCGGTATCGTGCATGGAGCGAACATAAAGCCTGGCGCAGGAGACGGGAAGGCGCGACCGCTCAAAGACGATGCGGGAGCTTCGGGCACGGGAACTGTGCATCGCCGCCCGAAACCGGCCAAGCAGGCTTGATCGAAGCCGACATTGGATGCAGCGATAGACATAGCTGAACAAACCCAAGAGATGATCATGCCCGGCCCCGCTCTCGACCCCGTTGAAACCGATGCTTCGCTGCCCGGTAGTGCCGACGTCGTCATCATCGGCGGCGGTATCATCGGAGTAAGCACGGCGCTCTTTCTCGCCGAGCGCGGCGTCAAAGTCGTCCTTTGCGAGAAGGGCGATCTCGGCGGCGAGCAATCGAGCCGCAACTGGGGCTGGGTGCGCGTCATGGGCCGCGATCGGCGCGAGATTCCGCTGGCGATGGAGGCGCTGAAGATCTGGGACACACTCGATGCGCGCGTCGGCGGCGAGACCGGATTTCGCCGAAGCGGCATTCTCTATATTTCCGAAACGGAGCAGGACGTCGCCAACCGCGATGCCTGGCTCGCGCTTGCGAAACCCCATGGCGTCGACAGCCGCCAGCTCACCGCCGACGAGACCCGGGAGCGCATGGCCGGGGCGGCGATCCGGTACAAAGGCGCGCTCTATACGCCGAGCGACGGCCGAGCGGAGCCGCAGAAGGCCGTGCCCGCAATCGCGGCCGGAGCACGCCGAGCCGGCGCACATATCGTTACCGGCTGTGCGGTGCGGGGGGTTGAGAAGAGTGCGGGTCGGGTAAGCGCCGTCGTCACCGAAAAGGGCCGCATCGAAACCTCGACGGTGGTGCTTGCGGGCGGCGCCTGGTCGCGGCTCTTCTGCAAGGGCCTCGGCATCCGGCTGCCGCAGCTAAAGGTGCGCAACACCGTGCTCAGGACCGCTCCGGTCGAGGGCGGCCCGGCCGGCGCAGGCGCAACGGCGACTTACGCCTATCGCAAACGCCTCGACGGCGGTTACACGATCGCCACCGCGGGTGCCAATCTGCATCCGCTCGTGCCGGACACCTTGGCATTCTTCCGCGATTTTCGCGCGGCGAGAAGGGCCGAGGGCGAGGCCGTGCAGGCAGGCTTGAGCGCCCAGAGCTGGCGCGAGCTTTTCGAAATCGCATCCGTGCCCCTCGATCGGGCCGGCGCCTTCGAGCGCCACCGCATCCTCGATCCTCGGCCCGATCCGAAATCCGTACTCAAGGCATTCGAGGAAGCAAGAAAGGCTCTTCCGAAGCTGCGTACCGTCGAGCCGGTTCAGATCTGGGCCGGCCTGATCGATGTCACGCCGGACGTCGTCCCGGTCATTTCGCACGCGAAAGAGGTGCCGGGCCTCGTCATCGCCACCGGCTTCTCCGGTCACGGCTTCGGCATCGGCCCCGGGGCCGGACATCTCGTCGCCGATCTCGTCACCGGAGATCCGCCCATCGTCGATCCCTCCGAGTTCCGCCTTTCGCGCTTTTCCGACGGCAGCCCGATAGAGATCGCGCCACCGGTCTGAAGGCCGGGTCGCCCGCCCGCCTCACGAAAGAAAATTGCCCGCCGCCGGCGCCGGCACCGGCCCGGCGTTCGGTGCCGCATGCGTGCCGGCACGAATCTGTCTTTCTTCGCGCAGCAGCCGGGCGCGGCGGCGAAAGCGCTTCATCTGGCCCCTGACTCGTGGCAGTCTGTGCCCATATCCTGTCGGGAGAGCGGGATGCCGTAGCGGTATGGCAGGCGGGGCGGAGGACACCCCAGGCGCCAGCCGGGAACCGCCGGGCGGCGGCGCCGTTCTTCCGGGAATGGAGTTGCGCGACGCGCAATCCGGAAGGGAGGCCGGAATCCGCATGGATGAATTCAGCCGATTGAGCCTGCATGTCCCCGAACCGGCCGTCCGGCCGGGCGATCTGCCCGATTTCTCCAACGTGAAGATACCGAAGGCGGGCTCGGTGCCGCGGCCGGAAGTCGATGTGGACCCCGAGGAGATCCGCGACCTCGCCTATTCGATCATCCGGGTTCTCAACCGCGAGGGCGAGGCAGTCGGCCCCTGGGCCGGTTTTCTTTCCGACGAAGAGTTGCTGAGGGGTCTCAGGCACATGATGTTGCTGCGCGCCTTCGACGCGCGCATGCTGATGGCGCAGCGCCAGGGCAAGACATCCTTCTATATGCAGCATCTCGGCGAGGAGGCGGTGAGCTGCGCCTTCCGCAAGGCGCTTCGCAAGGGCGACATGAATTTTCCGACCTACCGCCAGGCGGGGCTCCTGATTGCCGACGACTACCCGATGGTCGAGATGATGAACCAGATCTTCTCGAACGAACTCGATCCCTGCCATGGTCGGCAGCTGCCCGTCATGTACACTTCCAAGGAGCACGGCTTCTTCACGATATCGGGCAACCTCGCCACTCAATATGTCCAGGCCGTCGGTTGGGCCATGGCATCCGCCATCAAGAACGATACGCGGATCGCCGCCGGCTGGATCGGCGACGGCTCGACCGCCGAGTCGGATTTTCACTCCGCGCTGGTCTTCGCTTCCACCTACAAGGCGCCCGTCATTCTCAACATCGTCAACAACCAGTGGGCGATCTCCACTTTCCAGGGCATCGCCCGAGGCGGTTCCGGCACCTTCGCCGCAAGGGGCCTGGGCTTCGGCATTCCGGCGCTCAGGGTGGACGGCAACGATTACCTGGCCGTCTATGCGGTGGCGCGCTGGGCGGCCGAGCGGGCGCGGCTCAATCTCGGTCCGACGCTGATCGAATACGTGACCTACCGCGTCGGCGCCCATTCGACTTCCGACGATCCGAGCGCCTATCGCCCGAAAACCGAATCGGAAGCCTGGCCGCTCGGCGACCCGGTCCTGCGCCTGAAGAAACACCTGATCCTACGCGGCGCCTGGTCGGAAGAGCGGCATGCGCAGGCGGAGGCGGAAATCATGGACGAAGTGATCCAGGCGCAGAAGGAAGCGGAACGCCACGGAACGCTGCATGCCGGCGGCAGGCCGTCGGTGCGGGATATCTTCGAAGGTGTCTATGCAGAGATGCCGCCGCATATCCGCCGTCAACGGCAGAAGGCGGGGTACTGACATGGCCAGAATGACGATGATCGAAGCGGTGCGCAGCGCCATGGACGTCTCGATGGCGCGCGACGAAAATGTGGTCGTCTTCGGCGAGGATGTCGGTTATTTCGGCGGCGTTTTCCGCTGCACCCAGGGGCTTCAGGCGAAATACGGCAAGACGCGCTGCTTCGATACGCCGATCAGCGAGTCCGGTATCGTCGGCACGGCCATCGGCATGGCCGCCTACGGGCTGAAACCATGCGTCGAGATTCAGTTTGCCGACTACATGTATCCCGCTTACGACCAGCTCACGCAGGAGGCCGCGCGGATCCGCTACCGCTCGAACGGCGACTTCACCTGCCCGATCGTCGTGCGCATGCCGACGGGCGGCGGCATCTTCGGCGGCCAGACCCACAGCCAGAGCCCGGAGGCGCTCTTCACCCATGTTTGCGGGCTGAAGGTCGTCGTGCCTTCGAATCCATATGACGCCAAAGGCCTGCTCATCTCGGCGATCGAGGATCCGGATCCCGTGATGTTCCTGGAGCCGAAGCGGCTTTATAACGGCCCCTTCGACGGCCACCACGAACGCCCGGTCACGGCCTGGTCCAAGCACGAGCTCGGCGACGTTCCGGATGGCCACTATGCGATCCCGATCGGCAAGGCCGAGATACGCCGCAAGGGCTCAGGCGTGACTGTTATCGCCTATGGTACGATGGTGCACGTGGCGCTCGCGGCAGCCGAGGAGACCGGTATCGACGCGGAGGTGATCGATCTGCGCAGTCTGTTGCCGCTCGACCTCGAGACGATCGTGCAATCCGCGAAGAAGACCGGGCGGTGCGTGGTCGTGCACGAGGCGACGCTGACCTCGGGATTCGGTGCCGAGCTCGCTGCTCTCGTTCAGGAGCATTGCTTCTATCACCTCGAGTCTCCGGTCGTCCGGGTAACGGGTTGGGACACGCCCTATCCGCACGCGCAGGAGTGGGATTATTTCCCCGGTCCGGCACGCGTCGGGCGTGCGCTCGCCGAAGCGATGGAGGGCTGACCGGTGGGTGAATTCATCATCAAGATGCCCGATGTCGGCGAGGGTGTCGCGGAGGCCGAACTCGTCGAGTGGCATGTGAAGCCCGGCGATCCGGTGCGCGAGGATATGGTGCTCGCCGCCGTCATGACCGACAAGGCCACGGTCGAAATCCCCTCGCCAGTCACCGGCAAGGTCCTGTGGCTCGGAGCGGAAGTCGGCGACACGGTTGCGGTGAAGGCGCCGCTGGTCAGGATCGAGACCGCCGGCGAGGCGGGCGATGCTGTCCCGGACAGCGTCCCGGAGGCGCTGGCCGAAAACGTGCTGGACGAGCCCGTCGCCGTCTCCTCCCGGCCTGCGGCCAAGGCGCCGCCGCAGCCTGAAAAACCTGCACCGAGAACCGCGCCGGCGCCGCGCGAAACGACGGATATTTCGCCAAGGCCACTCGCCTCCCCGGCGGTGCGGCTGCGCGCCAGAGAGAGCGGCATCGATCTCAGGCAGGTGGCCGGCACCGGGCCGGCCGGCCGGATCACCCATGAGGATCTCGATCTCTTCATCAGCCGCGGCGCCGGGCCGCTGCCGGCTCAGGCCGGCCTCGTCCGCAAGACCGCCGTCGAGGAGGTCAGGATGACCGGCCTCAGACGCCGGATCGCCGAAAAGATGTCGCTCTCCACCTCACGCATCCCCCACATCACCTATGTGGAAGAGGTGGACATGACGGCGCTCGAGGATCTGCGCGCGACGATGAACCGCGACCGCAAGCAGGAGCAGGCCAAGCTCACGATCCTGCCTTTCCTGATGCGCGCGCTGGTGAAGACCGTCGCCGAGCAGCCCGGCGTCAACGCCACGTTCGACGACCATGCCGGCGTCATTCACCGCCACGCTGCCGTCCATATCGGCATCGCCACCCAGACGCCCGCCGGGCTGACTGTCCCGGTGGTGCGCCATGCCGAGGCGCGCGGGATATGGGACTGCGCGGCCGAGCTCAACCGGCTGGCGGAGGCGGCCCGCACCGGAACGGCGACGCGCGACGAGCTTACCGGCTCGACCATCACCATCTCCTCGCTCGGCGCCATCGGCGGAATCGCCACGACGCCGGTCATCAACCATCCGGAGGTGGCGATCGTCGGCGTCAACAAGATCGCCGTCCGGCCCGTCTGGGACGGCGCACAATTCGTCCCGCGCAAAATCATGAATCTCTCGTCGAGCTTCGATCACCGGGTCATCGACGGCTGGGATGCCGCGATCTTCGTCCAGCGCCTGAAGACGCTGCTCGAAACGCCGGCGCTGATTTTCGTTGAAGGATAGGCATCCATGAAGGAAATCTCCTGCAAGCTCCTGGTTCTCGGCGCCGGACCCGGCGGCTATGTCGCGGCGATCCGCGCCGGCCAGCTCGGCGTCAACACGGTGATCGTCGAGAAAGCGAAGGCTGGCGGCACCTGTCTGAATGTCGGCTGCATTCCGTCGAAGGCGCTGATCCACGCGGCGGACGAATATCACAGGCTCCGCACGGCTGCCTCGGGCAAGAACCCGCTCGGCCTTTCGTTGAGTGCTCCGGCGATCGACCTCCGGCGAACGATCGCCTGGAAGGACGGCATCGTCGGACGGCTGAACGGCGGCGTCACGGGGCTCCTGAAGAAGGCGGGCGTCAAGGCGGTCATCGGCGAGGGACGCTTCGTCGACGGCAAGACGGTGGATGTGGAAACGGAAACCGGGCTTCAGCGCATTCGGGCGGAAGCGATCGTTATCGCGACCGGTTCGGCGCCGGTCGAGCTTCCCGACCTTCCCTTCGGCGGAAGCGTCATTTCCTCGACCCAGGCTCTGGCGCTGACGGACGTGCCGCAGACGCTCGCGGTGATCGGCGGCGGCTATATCGGTCTCGAACTCGGAACCGCCTTCGCCAAGCTGGGCTCCAAGGTCACCGTGCTCGAGGCGCTGGACCGGATCCTGCCGCAATACGACGCCGACCTCTCAAAGCCGGTGATGAAGCGGCTCGGCGAACTCGGTGTGGAGGTCTTCACCCGCACCAAGGCCAAACGGCTCTCCGCCGATCGGCGGGGCCTGCTTGCCGAGGAGAACGGCCGCGCCTTCGAGGTCCCGGCGGAGAAGGTTCTCGTCACCGTCGGCCGCCGGCCGGTGACCGACGGCTGGGGGCTTGAAGAGATCGATCTGGACCGGTCGGGCAGGTTCATCCGCATCGACGACCAGTGCCGCACTTCGATGCGCGGCATCTATGCGATCGGCGACGTGACCGGAGAGCCGATGCTTGCGCACCGGGCGATGGCACAGGGCGAAATGGTCGCGGAAATCGTCGCCGGTCATAAGCGGAGCTGGGACAAGCGCTGCATTCCGGCGGTCTGCTTCACCGACCCGGAAATCGTCTCCTCCGGCCTCTCGCCGGAAGAGGCGCGTGCTGCCGGCATCGACGTCAAGATCGGCCAATTTCCCTTCCAGGCGAACGGCCGCGCCATGACGACGCTGTCCGAGGACGGCTTCGTGCGGGTCATCGCCCGCGCCGACAATCACCTGGTCCTCGGCATCCAGGCTGTCGGCCATGGCGTTTCGGAACTGTCGGCGACTTTTGCGCTGGCGATCGAGATGGGCGCGCGGCTGGAGGACATCGCCGGCACCATCCACGCGCATCCGACGCAATCGGAAGCCTTCCAGGAGGCGGCCTTCAAGACGCTCGGGCACGCTCTGCATATGTGAGCGGCCCCGGCGTCCCAGTCCCTCCCAATCGGTGAGGGATTTGCCAGCAGAGCCCGGCGACCAGGCCTCAGCCCATCCGTTCCGACGCGTAGGAACCCGGGCTCGGCGGGAAGACGACGACGCGGTTGCCGTTGATGAAGCAGCGGTGGTGGATATGGGCGTGCACGGCGCGGGCCAGCACCTGGCTTTCGACGTCGCGGCCGATCGAGACGTAATCCTCGGCCGACTGCGCATGGGTGATGCGGGCGATATCCTGCTCGATGATCGGACCCTCGTCGAGATCGGCGGTGACGTAGTGGGCCGTCGCGCCGATCAGCTTCACGCCGCGCTCATAGGCCTGCTTATAGGGGTTCGCCCCCTTGAACGACGGCAGGAAGGAGTGGTGGATGTTGATGATCTTCCCCGACATCTTCTTGCAGAGCGCATCGGAAAGCACCTGCATGTAGCGGGCCAGCACGATCAGCTCGGCGCCGGTCTGCTCGACGACGTCCATCAGCTGGGCTTCGGCCTTCGGCTTGTTTTCCTTCGTCACCTTGATGCAGTGGAAGGGGATGTCGTGGTTGACGACCACCTTCTGGTAGTCGAAGTGGTTGGAGACGACCCCGACGATGTCGATCGGCAAGGCGCCGATCTTCCAGCGGTAGAGAAGATCGTTCAGGCAATGGCCGAAGCGCGACACCATGAGCAGCACCTTCATGCGCTCCTCGGAATCACGGATCTCCATCGTCATCTCGAAGCGCTTGATCACCGGTTCGAAGCCTTCGCGCAGCTCTTCGAGCTTGGCGCCATCCTGGCTGATGAAGGTGAGACGCATGAAGAACAGGCCCGTCTGGAAATCGTCGAACTGCGAGCTGTCGCTGATATAGCAGCCCTTTTCGGCGAGATAGCCGGTGATGGCGGCGACGATGCCGCGAGTGGATTTGCAGCTGACGGTCAGCACATAGCTTTTCATCGATGAATCTCTCGTTTTGAGGTGTTCCCACGCCCTTACACGGGCAGTCGCGCAAAAACTAGCTTGGCGATCTGCGGCCCGCCGATCCATTCGCGACATCGGCTTGGCGGAACAGGCCACACCGATGTGCGAATGACGAAATCGCATCCGAAACGGGGGTCAAGGTTTGGCGCGGTCGGGATGCGCCCTGCGGAAGGCGTCGATGGCGGTGCAGCGGCGATCTATGGCAACGATCCGCGGGCACGCCGAAAGATCGACATCCCAGCGCCGTGCATTGTAGACCTGCGGCACGAGGCAGAGATCCGCCATCGTCGGACGATCGCCATGGCAGAATTCACCGGTCGCGGGGCGGTCCAGCATACGCTCGAAGGCAGCGAGACCCTCGCCGATGAATTTCTGCATCCACTCGCGCCGCGCGGCCTCGCCGTCGCCCGCGCCCGCCATCACATGAGCGACGACGCCGAGATTGCAGACGGGATGGATATCCATCGCCACGGCATAGGAAAGCGCGCGGACGCGTTGCCGGTCGACGGGATGGGACGGGAGGAAACCCGTCCCATCCCGCGTCTCCGCAAGATATTCGATGATGGCGAGCGACTGGGTGAGGCGCTCTCCGTCGATGTCGAGCACCGGCACCAGTCCCTGCGGATTCCGGGCGAGATGCTCCGGCGCGCCATGAGCCTTTGCCAGCAGGTCGACCGGGACGGAGCGATAGGCTTCGCCGATCAGGTTGAGCGCGATCCGCACCCGGTAGCTCGCCGACGAGCGCCAATAATCATAAAGCACGGTTTCGTTCGCCACACCCGTCTCCACGCTGTCCGACCTCAGCCGCGCTCGTATTTTCCGACCTTCTGTTCGATGGCGCCGAAAATCGAATGGCCGGTACGATCCTTCATCTCGATGCGGACGACATCGCCGAATTTCAGGAACTGCGTTTTCGGTGACCCGCCTTCGATCGTCTCGATCATGCGCAATTCGGCGATGCACGAATAGCCGGCCCCGCCCTCGGAAACCGGCCTGCCCGGCCCGCCCTCGAGCTTGTTGGAAACGGTGCCCGAGCCGATGATCGTGCCGGCCGAAAGCGGCCTCGTTCGCGCGGCATGCACGATCAGCTGCGGGAAATCGAAGGTCATGTCGATGCCGCCATTGGCCCGGCCGAAGGGCTCGCCATTGAGATCGACGTGGAGCGGCAGATGCAGCTTCCCGCCATCCCAGGCTTCGCCGAGTTCCTCCGGCGTCACGGCGACCGGCGAGAAGGCGGAAGACGGCTTCGATTGATAGAAGCCGAATCCCTTGGCGAGTTCTCCAGGAATGAGGCCGCGCAGGGAGACGTCGTTGACGAGCATGACGAGGCGGATCGCGGCCCTTGCTTCCTCGAGCGTCGCGCCCGTGGGCACGTCGTCGACGATGACAGCAATTTCGCCTTCCATATCGATGCCCCAGGCATCGTCGGCCATAAGGATCGGATCTCGTGGGCCGAGGAAACTGTCGGAACCGCCCTGATAGATCAGCGGATCGGTCCAGAAACTTGCCGGCATCTCGGCATTGCGCGCCTTTCGGACGAGCTCGACATGATTGACATAGGCCGAACCGTCCGCCCACTGAAAGGCGCGCGGCAGCGGCGAGGCTGCGTCGTGCTCATGGAATCGCATGGTCGGCTGCGCTCCGGTCTCGATCCCCTCGGCGACGCGCTCCAGCCGCGGACCCGCATGCGCCCAGTCGTCAAGCGCCGCCTGCAGTGTGCGGGCGATATGACCGACCTCCGAGCAGCGGGTCAGATCTTTCGAGATCACGACGAGCTTGCCGTCGCGGGTGGAATCTTTCAGCGTTGCGAGTTTCATGGAGAGGTGTTCCCGATGCGTTGTTGATTCTCGCCGGGGCGGCGCGGATATTGCAGCATGTCACGGTTCGGCGGCGGAAGTCACTTGATTCCCGGCGTGCCGTCGAATTTCCGTTCGAGGCCGGACCAGCAATCCATGTAGTCGTCCTGCAGCGTCTCGAGCTCTGCCGCAAACGTCGTCAGCTGCTGGGGGAAGCGAGTCTCGAACATGAATGCCATGGTGTTGTCGAGCTTCACCGGCTTCAGCTCGCCGTTCGACGCCTTCTCGAAGCCGGAGAAGTCCGGTCCGTGCGCCAGCATCATGTTGTGCAGGCTCATGCCGCCCGGAACGAATCCTTCCTCCTTGGCGTCGTAGCGCCCGTAGATCAGCCCCATGAACTCGCTCATGATGTTGCGGTGATACCAGGGCGGGCGGAACGTATGCTCGGCGACCAGCCAGCGGGGCGGGAATAGGACGAAGTCTACATTGGCCGTCCCCTCCTCTCCGGAAGGGGCCGTCAACACCGTGAAGATGGACGGATCGGGATGGTCGAACAGGATCGCGCCGACCGGCGAGAAGGTCTTGAGGTCGTATTTGTAAGGCGCGTAATTGCCGTGCCAGGCGACGACGTCGAGCGGCGAATGGCCGATCTCGACCATATGGAAGGAGCCGCACCACTTCACCTGTACCCGGCAGGGCGTTTCCTTGTCCTCGTAGGCGGCGACCGGCGTCTTGAAGTCGCGCGGATTGGCGAGGCAATTGGCGCCGATCGGGCCGCGATCCGGGAGCGTGAACTTCGCGCCGTAATTCTCGCAGATGTACCCGCGCCAGACCTTCTCCTCTCCGAGGCGCGTGACCTTGAACATCATGCCGCGCGGTACGAGGCAGATTTCAGACGGCTCCACCTCCATCCTGCCGAGCTCGGTGAAAACCTGGATCGCGCCCGTTTCCGGAACGATCAGCAGCTCGCCGTCGGCGTTGAAAAAGTAGTCGTCCACCATGTCGGCATTGAAGGCATAGGCATGCGCGGCCATGCCGGCTTGCGTCAGCGCGTCGCCCGCCGTCGTCATGGTGCGGATGCCTTGAAGAAAGGTCAGGCTCTCCGGGGGCGCCGGCAAAGGACTCCAGCGCAACTGCCCGAGCGCCAGGGAATGCTCGCCCACATGCGGCGCCGTCTTCCAATGCGGATAGTCGATCTTGCGGAAACGCCCGGTGTGGCGGACGCTCGGTCGGATACGGTAGAGCCAGGAGCGCTCGTTGGTGCCGCGCGGCGCCGTAAAGGGTGAGCCGGACAGCTGTTCGGCATAAAGGCCGTAATTGCATTTCTGCGGGCTGTTCTGCCCCTGCGGGAGCGCCCCAGGCAGGCTTTCCGTCTCGAAGTCGTTGCCGAATCCAGGCATATAGCCGGCTGTGCGCTGCTGACCCGAACCTACTCGCCGCTGTTTTTCCGCCTTCTCCAACATGGCTTGAGCCTCCTCTTCTCTTCGCTATATTAGTTACAATCGTAACTATCGATTTTGTAACTATCAAGGAAGGAAGGCCATGGCCGAAGAGCGGTTCGAACTGGAGAACTTCCTGCCCTATCGGCTGAACCGGGCGGCGGAATTCGTCGCCTTGCGCTTTGCCGCACAATACAAAGCGCGTTACCAGCTGACGCGGCCGGAATGGCGAACGCTTGCGGCACTCGGCAGCTCCCGCCGCAGCATGACGGCAACCGAAATCGGCGCGCACTCCGCCATGCACAAGACGAAAGTAAGCCGCGCGGTCTTCAGCCTCGAGCAGCGCCGCTGGTTGAAGCGCGAGCAGGACGGGCGAGACCGCCGTTTCGAGCATCTGGCGCTGACGCCGGCAGGTCGGCAGGCCTTTAGGGAGCTGACGGAGCTTGCGAGCGACTATCAAACGGAGCTGCATTCCGTGCTTGGAGCAGAGAATATGGAGGCGCTTTCGCAGGGCCTGGGCGCCGTGGAACGGGCGATGAATAATCTCTAGCGAGGCCGGCCCTTCCCTAGCGCTGCCGCCTACCCCTTCATCCGCGCCGGTATCGGCAGACCCTCGAAACTCTTGAGCGTCTCCAGCACGATCGATGTCTTGACGTGCTGCACGCTGTCATGCGGCAGGAGGACCTCGTTGACGAAGCGGGAGAGCCCGGCAAGATCCGGCGTCACGACGCGCAGGTGGTAGTCCATTTCACCGGTCAACGCATAGGCCTCCAGCACTTCCGGCAGAGCCGAGACGAGGTTGGCGAAACGCTTGGCATTGTCGCGATTATGCGTGGCCAGCGTGACCGAAATCACCACCATCAGATCAAGCCCCAGCTTCTGACGGTCGATCTGCGCCTGATAGCCGGTGATGAACCCTTCCGCCTCCAGGCGCGTACGCCGGCGCGAACATTGCGAAGGAGACAGCGCGACGCGCTCGGACAATTCATTGTTGGTCAGATGACCGTCGCGCTGCAGTTCACTCAGGATCTTGAGGTCGAATCCGTCAAGCAGCTCCATTCATGCACCCTCGAACCATTCTCTGCACAATTCATGCGCCGATCTTTGCGAATCGCGCAAGAATACAAGCACCATGCATCGGAACTGCGCCATAATCCAGCAGAGTTTGGAGGATAAGAGGAGACTGACGATGGGCCCGTTCCCCCATGACGCACCGCCGCCGGCGATTTCGGCGGAAAACCCCGCCGGGACGGACGGTTTCGAGTTTGTGGAGTTCGCCCACCCGGAGCCGGAGAAGCTTGCGGAGCTCTTCGGCCGCATGGGCTATTCGCCGGTCGCCAGGCACAAGACCAAGGACATCACCGTCTGGCGGCAGGGCGATATCAACTATGTCCTGAACGCGGAGGCCGGATCGCATGCCATGCGCTTCGTTGGCGAGCACGGGCCCTGCGCCCCGTCGATGGCCTGGCGCGTCGTCGACGCGAAGCATGCCTTCGAACATGCCGTTGCCAAGGGCGCCGAAGCCTATACCGGCAGCGACAAGTGCCTGGACGTGCCGGCGATCGTCGGCATCGGCGGCTCGCTTCTCTATTTCGTGGAAACCTACGGCGAAAAGGGATCAGCCTACGACGCCGAGTTCGAATGGCTGAGCGAGCGTGATCCGAAGCCGGCCGGAGTCGGCTTCTACTATCTCGACCACCTGACCCACAACGTCTATCGCGGCAACATGGACAAGTGGTGGGCCTTCTATCGCGAACTGTTCAATTTCAAGCAGATCCATTTCTTCGACATCGATGGCCGCATCACCGGTCTCGTCAGCCGGGCGATTACCTCGCCCTGCGGCAAGATCCGCATTCCCCTGAACGAATCGAAGGACGACACGAGCCAGATCGAAGAATATCTGAAGAAGTACAAGGGCGAAGGCATCCAGCACATCGCCGTCGGTACCGAGGCGATCTACGATGCGACCGACAAGCTCGCCGCAAACGGTCTGAAGTTCATGCCGGGGCCGCCGGAAACCTATTATGAAATGTCCCATCAGCGTGTTCACGGACACGACGAGCCGATCGACCGGATGAAGACACACGGCATCCTGATCGATGGCGAGGGCGTGGTGAATGGCGGCGTGACGAAGATCCTGCTGCAGATCTTCTCGCGAACGGTGATCGGTCCGATCTTCTTCGAATTCATCCAGCGCAAGGGCGACGAAGGCTTCGGCGAGGGCAATTTCCGCGCATTGTTCGAATCGATCGAAGCCGACCAGATCCGGCGCGGCGCCCTTGGCCACGAGGCCGCGGAATAAGCTGCCGTGCCGTAGAGACGCCGCGCGGCAGCCCGCGCGTCAAGGCCTGTTGAGATTCCGGCCACCCGCCGCCGCTTGCTTGATCGCCTTATCCCTGTGCTCGTCACAGGGATAAGGGCGGAGAGGGTGCGGTCCCTCGGCGCGCTTCATAAACCGCGAAGATAATGAGGCGGCGCGGAAGGTCGCGGGTCACGCCCGTGTACAGCGTCCCGCTTCGCTTCGATGTAGTAGCCGCACATCCCGATCCCTCATTCCTGTGCTTGTCACAGGAATCCAGCCAGGCCAAGTCGTTGGGCTGAAAGAACGCTTCCCGCGCCGCAGACGCGGCGCTGCTGGATCTCTGTGACAGGCACAGAGATGAGAATGAGGAGAGATTGCAGCCCTCCGAGAAGTTCCCTACAGCGCCGCGCGTCTTATCAGACGCGCAAAGGTCGCTGTTAGCACCTTGGATTGCTCAAGGCTCTGACGGTCAGTTGCGCCAGCGCGTCGGCGACGGCGTGCGGGAAGGGCCCACGCCTCCGTCGTTTCTGAAATAGCGGGAGGCCGCCTCGGTGCGATTGCGCACGTTCATCTTCTTGTAGATGTTGCGCACATGCACCTTGACGGTGTTTTCGGACAGTCCGAGGCGATCTGCGATGATCTTGTTCTGCGTGCCCATGCAGATGAGATCGAGAATCTGGATTTCGCGTGTCGTGAGGACGACCTGGCCGCCAAATCCTTTCCCGCGCTCCGGATCGACACTTTCAGAAGCCGTCTCGTTCGGGGTGGCGAGGTCCCGCTCTCCAGGATTCTTCGGCGCAAGGCGCCTGAGCAGTGCGGCGGGAAAATGTTCGCCGCCCTTCATCAGGAGGTCGATGGCGGTAAGGCAAACGTCGAGGTGGAGATTCAGGGGCAACACGCCGTGGATCATCCCCTCCTCGACCAGATGCGAAACCGACGCGTCGATCCCTTCCGCGTTTTCGACCAGCAGACCGACGGCCGCTTTCGGGTGGAACTCATGAATCATCCTGATGATCGATGGAAAGTTCGCCATGGGCACGCGGTAGAGCATGACCAGCGTCACACCTACGAGGTTGCCGTCCAGAAGGCTGTCGGCGTCCGAAAGCCGCACCACTTCCTGGTCCTGAAAGCGTGCGCCGATCGCCTGGGTCAGACACTCGGCGAAGAGGTCCGTCCTGGCTAGCATGACTATTTTGCTTTTTTTCGGTAAAACACTTTTGCTGTCTTCGAACCCGCCCAACCCCGAACTCGCACGATACATTATCCCCTCCTCGGACTTCCCCTTGGTTTTTACGGGTTTTTTACCCATGGTGGAGAAAGGCCCGCGTTGTGAAAATTGCTTGGATTAAAAAAATTTCTCGAAAAAAAGAATTTATATTGGCTAATGTATCGTAAATATGGGGGATGTAAAACCGCCCAAAAGGATTAGGTGGCGGCCACAATCCTGTCTAAATCGTTCAAGAACGAACCAATTTTGGGCGAATCCGCGAAATTCATGCCGGATCGGCGACGCCACTCGCGCCTTTCGCCGTACCCTCGCTTTTGAGGGGTGCACCGCACCCTGCGCCTCGTCAGACCCGGATGGTCTTCGTAGTAACTCGGACAAGCATTCGCCACTCCGTCCGACGAGGTCGATACTCACATCGGGTTATCGCGAAGGTAATGCGGGCGCGGCCAATTCGGTCGATCGCGTGCTGAGGCAGATGTCCGACGCACTTTCCGCCAAGGAACCCTGCAGCCGGCCTTCGCTCAGCAATCCAAGCGTGCCGGGGCAAACGAACTGCACATTTGAGATCGCGATTGTCGAGTATTTTCAGACCTTTATCTGAGCGCCTCGATTAAGGTACATGCGCAGGCATGGCGAGTCGATCGCGAGCTGCACTCGAAACGAGTGCGTCGGTTGCCGCGCAGCGAATATTGAGCGACAAATCCGAGACGGGCCGGTGCCGAGTCTCATAACCACAATAGGTAGCTTTCACTCGACTGCGTTCCAGATCACACTCCAATGGTCGCACCAACATTCTGTGCGTCTTCGATCATTGTTTCGCGTAGAAGATCGGAAATATAGATACTTACGTTTATATGACAAATATTATGACTATTCGTTACCATACGTAGGAATTTAGGCGCTTTGTATCGCGCTGAAATGACATTGCAAGCAGAGACGGAACATTCATTTCCGCTAAACCGCCAAAAGAGCCAGCGCCTCAAGAATCCTATAAAAGATGAAGGGTTTCGGTGCTGGCTCCCCCTCTTATGAGGAAGTGCTTATGCCCGATTCCTCACAGAAGAATCTTGGGCTCCACGACAACTTCAGTGCCGATGACGAGCTGAAGACGGGTGCGCTTGCCGATGGCGTAGCGATGAACACGTCCAGCAGGTCGGTTGCCGGTGGCAGCACCAGTCTCACCGAGACCGCCGGGGGTGACTTTGCCTTCTCCCTCGGCGACGGCTTTTCCTTTTCCCTGAATGTCGACAATGTTCTGGGCAACGGCGCCAGCATCTACGAAGCCGGGTTCAGCCTGGCCCAGGCCAATAGCCTGGCCGATCAGGACCGCGCTTATGACGTCGGCAAGAGCGGCAATACCGATCCCGGCACAGGCAGCGGAGAACCTGGTGGCGACGGCCTCACCACGGACGGTTGGGATCTCAAGGGCGACGAGGGTGCATCCCACCCCTCGACGGCGACGCCGCCAGGCCCGGCAAGTCCGGACTTCCACCACGAAATCGTCCAGGGCGCGAACCTTCTCAGCAACGCCGACGTCAGCACCACCGTTGGCGATCCGGGCGTGACCCCGGCGGGGTCGGATAGCGACCTCGAATGAACGACCGGATGCACCGGCCGTGCTGGATATCGACCGCGGGCGAACGCCAGCACGTTTCCTTCAATCGTATCCGCTTGAAGAAAAAATGAGGTTTAAGGCACCCTTTGCTGCGGAAAGGGGAAGGATTGGACGATGCATTCGGAGAAGATCAACGAGATCGTTGCGCATTTCATAGGGCTGTTCAACACGGCGATCGATGACGCGCGTATAAGATTTGAATACCTGCAGGGATATGAAACCCCGAAGACTGCGCAAAAGGAGGACTCCGACTACGTGCAGTCGCCTGATTTCCGGTCTGACTTCGCGTTGAAAAGCTACGACCCCGAGATCTCCTACGAACTCCGGGCTTACGACATCGCCCGGCTCGACTCCGCCGATCATGCCGCCCCGTCACGGCATCACCTCGACCAACCGGCCGCCGCGGCGCAAGCCGGACAGGTGGATGTCCGGTCCACGGAGAACCACGGCATTTCCGGCAACGGCCCCGAAGCGTCGGATACGATGCCTCCTGCGGGTCCCGACGCGGGCTTCAGCCATATCTATCAGGCAAGCACCCTTCATGACGACGATGTCGTGAACCTGACCGGCATGCTTGCGGAGCCGCGCAACCTGACGCATGTGGACCAGACGCTCGAAGGCTTTCTCGCGGAAGCCCTTGAAGCCTCGCCCTTCGCGCAGATCGGCGCCGCCGATGCGCCCGCCTCTTTCGCCGCAGTGGCTGCGAACCTTGAAGCACTTGCCTCCATGGCGGACGCCAGCCAACAGGCCGTTCCGGCCGCGCCCGCGAAAGGCGGACCGGAGGATCTCCCGCAAGCCGCCTCTCCGGACGAATTGGTGAAAAACGAGGCGGGCGATGCCGTTCTCATCGCGGAACGCATCGAGGGCACCTATGTCAACGGCACCCGCGCCGACGCCGCGCCGGAACTGCGCGACAATCTCCCCGGGCGAGAGCACACTGCTCACCCCGCCGGGACGCCCCTCGACAAGCCGCTCCAGAACGGCGACCTCGACATCCATGCGGGAGCCAATGTCGTCGCCAATGTTGCCAGCGTTGTCGGCGCAGTCGAGGCCCCACCCGTGACCGCCGTGATGGGTGACTACCACCAAATCGATGTCATCTCGCAATCCTACGTCTATGCCGACAGGGACACGCTCGACGGCGCGATCTCCGGCACATGCGCGACGATGACCAAGACCGTCGCACTGAACATAGCAAGCTTCGGTGGCGGAGAAACCGGGGCATGCCTGCCCGAGGAAGCGGAGATTCCGGCCGAATCTTCGACATTCCCGACAAGCTGGCGCGTGAACGTCGTCGAAGGTGATCTTTCCATCGTCCATTGGGTCGAGCAGTACAACTTCGCCAGCGACAATGACAGCCTGACCGTCACCAGGACGGGTGCGGAGACGACCGTGCTCAGCGGCGGCAACACGGCAGTGAACGTCGCATCGTTTCTCGGCATTGCCGAGCATTACGATCTGATCCTCGTCGGCGGCCGGCTGATCGATCTCGACGTCATCAGCCAGATCTCCATCCTCTACGACAATGACGACATCGCAGGCGTATCCGCCGGCAAAGGCATCGCGCTGGACACCGGCGGCAATCTCGTCTGGAACATGGCCTCGATCGGAAACGTGAGCTCCGGCGTCCGCTTCGAGGCGATGCCGGACTACTTTCATAAGGCCGCCGACCAGATGCACGAGGGCGACGGCACATTGCCGGACGAACTCCTGCGCGACAATGCTTTCGAAGGCTATGCCGACCTGCACATCCTGTTCATCACCGGCAATCTCTATGACGTCACGATCGTCCAACAGGTCAGCATTCTCGGCGACGCCGACGCCGTCTCGTTTGCCGCGGGCAAGTTGCTCGAAGACGGACCGGAGGCCTCGGTCGCGGTGCATACGGGAAACAATGGCGTCTTCAATGTCGCGGAGATCATCGACTCCGGCGGGACGACCTATGTCGGCGGCGGGACCTATTCCGACGCAGTGCTCATCCAATCGGGAATCGTCGACGGAATGCCGGACCTTCAGCGGGAAAGTGGCGGTCTGACAACCGAACTCATCGCCTTTATCGGCGAGGATACGGCGCCGCAGGGCGGAGACATGGACGGCGATCACGGCACCGACCTGTCCGGCAGCCAGTGGAGCGACGTCATGCATACGATACTGGCTTGAAGCCGATCCGCTTCGAGCTCTTAGGGTTGCACAGCTTCGAACGGAGATCCGTTGGACGGTCCTGACCGAAACTTCAAGGGCCAAGCGCAGGGGAGCGAGCATGAACGACATGTCGAAGTGGTATGCCGGGCGAGGCAAGCCGCAGCGCCAGGATGTCGCACGGCTGGAGCTGCCCGAGATAGCCGAAGCCGAGGCTGCGACACCCTTCGAAAGGCCGCCAGGGCCGAACGGAAAGGCAGACGCGGCAAGGCTCTCGGAGCGAAAGCAAGCATCGGCATCGGCCGATGCGTGCCGCGACGAGGGCGACGTTTCCAAGGTGGAAAGACGGCAGGCTCCGGGGCTGCCGCGAACAATCGAAAATGACCCGGGCCCGATGAAGCAGGACGACATTCGCCCGGTTGAACGCAGCGCAACAGGTGAAGGGCAAGCGAGCGAAGACGGCGGTGGCAGGAGCACGCTTCACAAGCGCATGGGACCGGCGAACTTCGCCGCCAGCCTGCACAACGGCATGGCCGCTGTCCGGCGCAACATGCTGATCGTCATCGCTTTCACCCTGGCCATCAACGTCCTCGTCCTAGCCATCCCGATCTATTTGTTCCAGATCTCCGATCGGGTCCTGACGAGCCGCTCGCAGGACACGCTGGTCATGCTGACGGTCGCCGTGCTCGGCGCCGTGGCGCTCCAAGTCATTCTCGACGCGATCCGCCGCTTCATCCTGATGCGCACCGCCGTCGAAATCGAGGTCCAGCTCGGCACACCGATCCTCAGTGCGGCAGCCCGGGCCTCGCTGCACGGAAGCGGCCGGGACTACCAGATATTGGGCGACCTGCAGCAGCTTCGCGCCTTCATCACCTCCGGCACGCTCACCGCTTTCCTCGACGCTCCGCTGACACCGCTCTTCGTGGTCGTGGTCTACCTCATACAGCCACAACTCGGCATGATCGTCATCCTGTGTTGTACGGTTCTGATCGTCATCGCCTATCTCAATCAGAAGGCGACGACAAAACCATTCAGCGAAGCCAATGCCTCGCTCGGCCGGGCCAATTTCCATCTCGATTCGATGGCCCGCAACGCCCAGATCATCAATGCGCTGGCGATGATTCCGGAAGCAGTCAGAATGTGGGGCCAGGAGACGGCGGCCTCGCTCAAGGCGCAGGTCTACGCCCAGGACCGCAACATAATCTTCACCGGCGCATCCAGGGCCGTGCGGATGTTCACCCAGGTGGCGCTTCTCGGCTGGGGAGCGCATCTGGCGATGGAAGGACAACTGACCGGCGGCATGGTGATCGCCGCTTCGATCATTGCCGGGCGTGCGCTCGCGCCCGTCGAAGGAGCCATCGAGGGCTGGAACCAGCTCAATCACTCCCGCGCCGCCTATCAGCGCATCAGGCAGCTCTTGCTCACCTCGCCCTTGAACTTCCCGCGGCTGCGCCTGCCGAAGCCGGAAGGCAGGCTCGACGTCGAGCGCATCCTCTTCGTCCCGCCGCCGCAGAAGCGCGTAATCCTGAACGGCATCTCCTTTTCGCTGGCAAAGGGGGAATCGCTTGCGGTCATCGGCAATTCCGGCTCCGGCAAGACCACCCTCGGCAAGATGCTGGTCGGCTCGATACTGCCCACATCCGGCAGTGTACGCCTCGATCTCATGGATCTGCGCAACTGGGATCAGCGCCAGTTCGGCGAAAGCATCGGCTACCTTCCCCAGGACGTTCAGCTCTTTCCGGGAACGATCAAGGCCAATATCTGCCGCATGCGCGAGGATGTGGACGATGGCATGGTTTATGAGGCGGCGGTGCTCGCCGATGTGCACGAACTGATCGCAACTTTTCCGCAAGGCTACGAGACCGTGGTCGCCGCTGACGGCGCCCCGCTGTCGGGCGGTCAGAAACAGCGCATAGCTCTGGCGCGCGCCTTCTTCGGCAATCCGAAATTCGTCGTCCTCGACGAGCCGAATTCGAACCTCGACAGCAATGGCGAGGCCGCACTTGCCCGCGCGCTGGTGCATGCGAGGAAGGAGGGCATCACCACTGTCACCATCACGCAGCGCCCTGCTCTCCTGCAATGTGTCGACAAGATCATGGTGCTGCACGAAGGCACCGTGGCGATGTTCGGCGCCCGAAACGAGGTGCTCGCCGCGCTTGGCGCAAAGGCCGAAGGCGACCGCGGGCAATCCCGCATTCACGGAGACTGACGATGCAAAGCGACAGGCGGAGCACCGAACCCCGAAATCCGGCGGAGTGGTATGCCGAGGTCCCCCGGTCGATCCGGCTCCACAGTCTGGTTGGCATGGCGCTGATCGCGATCTCCTTCGGCGGCTTCGGCTACTGGGCTTTCGCGGCACCGCTCGCCGCGGCAATCATCGCCCAGGGAAGCTTCGTCGCCAACGGCAACAACAAGATCGTCCAGCATCTGGAGGGCGGCATCATCGAGGAACTGCTGGTCGCCGAGGGCGACAAGGTCAAGGCCGGCGACATTCTCGTGAAGCTCGATCAGACGGTCGCCCGGGCCAACGCCCGTATGCTCAACCTCAAGCGTCTCCGCCTCGAGGCAGTCGTCGGGCGGCTGAGGGCGGAGGCGGTGGGCGAAGATGCCTTCAGCGTACCCGAAATCGTCGCCCGGCAGGCCGACGATCCCGACATTCGCGCCATCATCGAAAGCCAGAACGTCAATTTTCAGAGCAAGAAGATCAAGCTGCGCGACCAGCTGAACCTGATCGACCAGAACATTCGTTCGCTTGAATTCCGGGCCCGAGGATACGCTCTGCAGCAGGCATCGTTCAACCGGCAGCTGGAGATTCTCAACGAGGAGCGTGAGGCCAAGAGCAAGCTCGCCGACAAGGGCCTGATCCGGCGCCCGGAACTCATGGCGTTGGACCGCGCGATCGCCGACGCGATCGGCGAGATCGGCCGGCTCGAATCCGAGGTCAAGGAGAGCTACACGCAGATCGACCGCTACCGCCAGGAGGCGGTCATCGCCGTCAATACCAACAAGCAGGCGGCGCTCGACGGCCTCGAAGCGGCCGAGGCCGATCTCGACAGCGTACGCGAGCAGGTTCGCGAGGCGTCCGAAGTGCTCGGCCGCGCCACCATCCGTTCGCCTGTCGATGGCACCGTCGTACGCAGCTATTTCCATACGGCCGGCGGCGTCATCGCAAGCGGAAAGCCGATCATGGAGATCCTGCCGGCCAATGTGCCGCTGATCATCGAGGCGCAGCTGCTGCGCACCGCCATCGATCAGCTCAAGGTCGGCGAAGATGCCACGATCCGGCTTTCGGCACTCAACCGCCGCACGACGCCGGTGCTGAAAGGCAAGGTCTTCTACGTCTCGGCGGATTCGATCGAGGAGGAAGTAGCCGGCGGCCAGCAGCGCGACGTCTATATCGTGCGCGTCGAAGTTCCGGCGAGCGAGATCGGACGCATCCACGGCTTTCACCCCGTGCCCGGAATGCCGGCCGAAGTGTTGATCACCACATCGGAGCGCACCTTCTTTGAGTATCTGACGAAGCCCATCACAGACAGCATGTCGCGCGCGTTCAAGGAGACCTGAATGCAGGACGTCTATGGAAGCCGGTTTCGATCGGCGGAATATGCAAGTGCGCAAATCCGGTTCCGGCGCATCATTCTCGGGACCGCTTGGAGATCGCCATGGCGGCTGCACAGGATGTGCTTTTGCTCGTTGGTCGCCTGAACTACGTGTGGACCAACACCGAAAGCCTGCTCATCTACGTGATCGCCCACCTTCTGGGGGTGGAAAAGGACGCGGCCATCGTCGTTTTCCTGACGCTGAATACGACGCGCGCCCGAATCGATCTGACAGAGCGCCTGGCGAAGCTGCCGCGGATCCCGGCGGCGACTCGCGACGAGGTGCTCGCCATTACCGTGCGGCTGAAGCAGCAATCGAAGATGCGCAACAAGTACAATCATTGCATCTACTCCGTCGACGAGCAGGGCGAGATTTCGAGCACGCAGTTGATGCGGCTCGTCGAAGGCGAGAAGGACGTGCGCTACGGCAAGGTCGAGCAGCTCGATGCCCGCGAGTTGGCGCGTCTCGACAATGCGGTTCGCGAGATCACCGATATCAGCAGACGTCTGTGGACGTTCATTCGATCGAGGCCGAACTTCGACGAGCGCTCGATATAGGGGAGCAGCCGAATACCGGCACTCGGTAGTTGTCCTTCGCAGTTGGACGGTGTATACTGAACGGAAGCATTATTGTATTCAATTATTCACTAACGTAACGATTTTGGCGCGTATCGAGTATATTGCCGCAAAGAGACGACAATGACAGTCCACGTTATCGACTGCATCGAAGAATTTAAAAAAAATCATAGAAACTGGAACAAGATATATCGTTCAGATCCGGAAGCGCACGCTTTTCTCTCCTGGCCCTGGCTGCAGGAATACCTTCCGCACCGCGAGAGGTGGCTCATTCTGGCCTGGAAACACCGCGCC
The DNA here is from genome assembly GCF_035610345.1 of Sinorhizobium meliloti. The sequence goes on from NZ_CP141212.1 coordinate 3,022,905, forward strand.
GCCGGAAAACGGTACGACGCGTTCCTGCCGCTCGAGCTGGCGACCTCTCAGGACGAGGACACGGGTCTCTTCGTCGACGAAATTCTGATGATCGGCAATTACGGAACCGGACGCACCGGCTTTCTCTGCGCACCTGGCCTTGAAAGCGAGGCGGCGGACGCATTCGCCGGCATCCTCGCGTCCGAAAACTGGACAAGCATCCGGTTCGACCGCTGCGGCGCGGCCTCGGCGCGGCTCGAACGGTTGCTCGATGCCTTTCCCGAAGGGGAGTTTGCGCGCGTCGACCCCGCCGACGAGGGAGAGAGGATCGACGCCTGCGGGCGTCGCCTCCGCAGTATGCTTCTCAGAACCCTCACGGGCAGGAACCTGCGCGACTGCCTCAATCGCCGCAGCCTGGGCATCGTCTTGGAGCGGGCGGTGGCGCTGCACGCCTTTGGCGACTTCGACGGAGCCGAAGCGGGCTATCGGCAGTTGATCCGCACCGTTCCGGGACATGTCGAGGCGCGCTGTCGCCTTGCGCATCTCTTGAGCGACGTGGGCGAATATGGGGAGGCGGAGCATCTTTATCGCACTTTGCTGCCGGCAGTGCCGAACGCGGACGACGTTCTCCATTGGCTCGGCGACACGCAAATGGCGCAGGCATTCTACCGCAAGGCGGGCAAGACGTTTCAAGAGCTGCTTGCCCGCTACCCGCATCGAGGCATCCTGCGCTACAAACTCGCGGTCGCGCGCTTGGCTTCGGGCCAAAGGGATGCCGCTGTCGCCACCTTCCAGAGCTTCCACGACATCGTATCCGACGACGCGAACCACGTGCTCTGCAAGACGAGGGCACAGGAGATCCTGACCCGCCTGAGGGGTGTCGCCGGCATGGAGGAGCAGGATGAGGAGCAGGAGCCGGAGCAGGAGACGCAGGCGCAGGAGGATGCGATTCGGTTGACGGCAGCTGCGCAGCCGCTCCTGACACCTCTGCTGCCCGCGGGCTCATCCGCCCATCTGCATGCGAAACCGTCGACATATGGCTGGAAGGCCTCGAAATTGAAGCACTGAAACCGGTTTCTGTCTGCATCCCGCCACAGCGGCGCGTGCTGCCGGGGCGCGCCCGTCGCTGTGGCATCTCGATCATGTTGATCCGAAACCAACAGGTTGGAGCGGGATGCGGGCGGAAACCGCACACAGTTTTCCGCATCCCGCTCTGTTTTACGAACGCTTCTGAATGATCCCGTAGACGACGTTACGGTTCGCACCGAACTGCACGCGCGCTTCGATGGCTTCCCTGTCGGCGCTGGCATGAATGATCTGCCACATGTCGAACTCCGATCGAAGCAGCAGCGCCCAGTTCATGAAGGTTTCCATGTAGCCGTCGACATGGATGTCGCGCGCGAAATTGGCAAAAAGGAAGACCCCGTTGGGCTTCAGCATTTCCAGGCATCTCCGGGTGAGCTTCACCGCCACCTTTTCGGTCAGGTAGTCGTAAAGCCCGGCGGCATAGATGAAATCGAACTGGCCGAGCTCCTGTGACCTGGTGAGAAGACTTTTGACCGACCCGTCGACTGCCTCGATGCGAGTTCCCATGAAGTCGCGCGCGATCGAACCGACGCTCAGCGGATCCTGATCGAGGGCGACCCACCGTTTCAGGCTCCCCTCCCGCAAGGCTGCCGAGCGGTTGGCCTCACGCAGGTGCCCGGCGGCGATCGTCAGGATCTCGGCCTCCCCTCCCCGTGTCGCCGCGATCTCGTCGACATGGCGCGTCAGCAGGTCGCGCCGCTCCCGCACGGCCACCGAAGATGAGGCGTCCTTGGTGTAATCGTAGAGCGCTCGCCCGAGCGGCGTGGCCCTTGCCACATCCCCGGCAATGCTCGGATGTCCATAGATGAAGTCGAGCAACTGGGCATCGCCGGAATAACCCCGGGGCTTTTCGAACGACCAGCGCGTAAACGGGTCCTGCAGGAAGAAGTCCGACACCGTGTGATTCTGGATCAGCGGTATCAGCTCCTGCCAGACGCTCGGCTGATATTTATTGCGCACATCATGAAGAGACCCGGCAATCCGATGTATTATCTCCGCAGGGTCTCGCCGCTGTCCGAACTGTTGCTGCGCGATGTTCAGAATCAGCGCAATCTCGGCCTTTGCTGTCGCCAGCTGTTCTTCGTAAAACTCGATTCTCTGGGAATTGAATTCGGTTGCGATGGCGGCGGGCGTAATAAGGCTCTCGCCGTCTAGTACGATCTGAAATTGGCTCACGCGTGACTCATCCGTTAACTGTTTGTTAACATTATGCCCAGGACCCGGCACCGCGCCAGCCGGGTTTCAAGTTTTCGAATAATATGGTTAATAAAAACAGGTATTGGATTGTTTCAATACACTATTGAGCGCTCTTCTGATCTTTGACAATTCAGCAAAACTTAATTTGCCTCGACTATTGTGCCGGACGTTCCTGACTGTCTTCGTAGGGTGCTTGTTGGGATTGGATGGGGCGTGAAGCGACAAGGGCCGGAAAAGGAAAAGTGTGTGCGGTTTTCCGCCCGCACCACGCGTCTCAACTTTTTGGAATCGATTACGCTTATGGTTTCAGGTCGAACCGATCTAAATCATCGTGATCCAGGACGCGTCGATCGCCGCAAGGAGTTTCAGCCTAGCGGCGGGCGGCGCAAAGCGATTGGGATCGGTGCATGAGGCACACGTTGGCCGAGGGAATTGAGATCGATCTGCAGGCGCAGCCGCCCAGACTGCAATCTGTAGAGCTGCAAACGCTCTATCGCAGAGAAGGCGAAGTCGCGCGCCGGACGGCGAGCCGCCAGGGCCTCTGGGTGGCCGTGGCCGTCTACCTGCTGTTCGCGGCCACGGATATCCTGCTCGTTCCCGACGTCGCGTTTTATGCAATCCTGGCGCGCCTTGCGGTGGGCGCTACGGCGATTGCCGCCATCGAGGTGTTGTTTCGGCTGAATGCCGAGACGAAGTGGTTCGATCTCACCTGCGCAGGCGCACTCGTGGCGGGTTATTGGGGTTGGCTGTTCCCGTCGCTGATGACCAGCCAGACCGAGAGTATTTCCTATTATATGATCTTTGGCGCGATATTCATGATGGGCGCCAATCTATTCTTCAGTTTTCACTTTCGCCTGTCGGTCGTAACCTCGGGAATCGTCCTCGCCACGTTCTTTCTTGCCTTGGTATTCTATATACCGAAAAGCGTATCCTATCAGGTCGCCTTCGGAACCTTCTACGTCTCGTGCTTCGTCTTCACGTCCTATGTGAACTGGAAGCTCAACCGGGAGCGCTACAAGGTCTTTCTCAATGCCTTCGAGGCGAAGATCCAGCAGAAGGAGGCCTCGGATCGCGGAAAAGCGCTGCTTCGGCTGTCGCATACCGATTCGCTCACGGGCCTCGACAACCGCCGCGCGGTCGACCAGAAGCTCCGGGACTATTGGAGCGACTGGCAAAGAGGCGGGAAGAGCTTTGCGGCAATCCTTATCGACGTCGATTTCTTCAAGAGATACAACGACTTTTACGGCCATCAGGAAGGCGATCGCTGCCTCGTTCTCGTTGCCAATGCGCTGAAGGAGTCGATCGCGCCCTACGATGGGTCGATCGGCCGTTATGGCGGCGAGGAATTCATCGTGCTGGCACGGCTGAAGACGCGGGAGCAGGCGGCCGATCTGGCGGAAGCCGTACGGCACAGCGTCGAGACCCTCGCGCTGCCGCACGAACAGCGCCGCGACGGCATGTCGATCGTGACGGTGAGCGTCGGCGCGGGTTTCACCCGCAACCAGATCGGTTCGAAGCTCGAGAGACTGATCCATGAGGCGGATCGCGCTCTCTACGGGGCAAAGGCGAACGGCCGCAACTGTGCGCGCCTCTTCGATCCGAACGACCCGCAAAGCAGCGACGAGAGCGAGAACATCGCCGCGCTCCTGAAAATTGCGATCGACCAGAATCTCGTCTCACTCGTCTATCAGCCCATACGTGACGTCGCCACCGGCCGCGTCGACGCGGTCGAGGCCCTGATGCGGCTTAAGATGCTGGACGGCACGTCCGTCCCTCCGAGCCTTTTCGTGCCGATTGCCGAGCGGACCGGGGCCATCCTCGATCTCGGCCGCTGGGTGATAGGCGTGGTGTGCCAGGAACTCCTGGCAAGCGAGCATGTGCCCGTCGTCAGCGTGAACGTCTCGCCGATCCAGCTGAGATCGCCAGGCTTCGCGGCTTCGGTCGCAGCCATTCTCGGCGATACCGGCGTGGCCGGCAGCAGGCTCGCCTTCGAAATCACCGAGGGGCTCGAGATGGAGATGCATTCCGATATCCTGCGTTGCATCGCCGATTTGAAGACGCTGGGCATCAGGATATGGCTCGACGATTTCGGAACCGGCTTCGCCGGCCTGTCATGGCTGCGCCTGATCGACTTCGATACGGTGAAGATCGACCGATCGTTCCTTCACGATTGCGACACGCCCAAGGGCAAGGCGATGCTCAGGGACATTATCGGCCTGGTGCGAAACCGCGGGCACAAGATCCTGGTCGAGGGTGTCGAGACGGAGGAACAGCTCGCGCTCATGCGGCAATTCCGGATCGACCACGTCCAGGGTTTCCATGTCGGGCGACCCGCGCCTGCGCGAAATTTCCAGCCGCCCCCACCGACGGACAAGCGCCGGACCCGCGCGGGGCCGCATTGATCGGGCCGACGGGCAAGGGCGGAGGGGACGCTCCCCCCCATCATCTTCGCAACCGCTGTACGAGCGCGGATCGCTACTTCCGCGCGAGGCTGAAGGAAAAATGGCTGCCGCGGTGGTAGTCGACGGAATAAACGACCGGCACGCCGCTTGCATTGAAACAGGTCTCGCGGATCAGCAGCGCCGGCCCGAAATCCCGCAGATCGTTGCGCTCCACCACGTCCTCAGGAAGCATCACTGCCGTGACCGTAGCAGCGGACATGCGCGGCCGGTGTCTGTACTGCTCGAGCAGATCGAGCAGGGAGCCGCCCCATTCGATGTCATAAAGACGGTTCGGAATGATGCTGCGCGGAATGTAGTCGAGACAATAGAGTATCGGCTCGTCCTTGTGCAGACGCAGCCGCTCGAGACGGATGACGCGTTCGCCATTTGCAAGCTGCAACTGCCCCGCCGTGACCGCGTCGGGCATTTCCTCGGCGATCGAGAGTACCTTGTTGACGGTCGCATAGCCATAATGGCGCGTCATGTCGGTGACGCTCTCGAAGACGGTGATCGGCCTTTCGACATGGACCGCAGACATCGCCGACACGAACCGGCCACGGCCGTGCTCGACATAGATGACGCCATCCTGTTCCAGTAGTTTCAATGCCTCCCGCAGCGCCGGGCGGGAGATCCTGAAACGCTCCGTCAGCTGCGCCTCCGTCGGAAGCTTGTCGCCCGGAGCGAGCCCCTGCTCCCGGATCAGATCGGCGATGCGGTCGCGAAGCTGTATGACCAGGGTGCGCGTGTCGCGAAGCGGCTCGGGCAATTCCTCTCTCCAAATGACTGCAAAATATGATCCTTCTTGTCTGACAAATCCAGGAAGGTCAAGGGACAGTTCATCTACCCTATATCCTTGCGGGAGCTCGCTGGCAGAAGGCGCATCCGGCCGATTATCTCCCTTGACATTTTCAGACAATGTTGTCAGTTGTCTTACAACATTGTCGGCGGCAGCCGGCGATCGCCACCACCTGTCGAGAGAGAACCATGCTGAATTTTGACGAACAGAGATTTCTACGCATCCAGTCGGGCGCCGTCGCCCTGCGTCAACGCCTGGACGACGTCGTCGTCTCCTGCCTTGAAAAGGGCGCGGAGAACGTCTTCTTCCTCGGGACCGGCGGTGCCGCCATTCTCATGCAGCCGGCCGCCCAGTTGCTCCAGCGCAGGTCGCGCTTTCCGGCCTTTATCGACCTGCCGGCCGAGCTCTTCATTACCGGTTCGGTCAACCTGACGGAAAAGTCGATCGTCGTCATACCCTCGCTCTCCGGCACGACCAAGGAGAGCGTGGCTCTGCTCGCAAAGGCGAAGGAGGCCGGCGCGACAGTCCTGTCGCTGGTGGGTCACGAGGAAACGCCCCTCGGCAAGGGTGGCACCCATGCCTTCGTCAACTTCGCCGAAGACGACACGTCCTGCGAGTCCTTCTACCTGCAGTCCCTGTTCATCGCGCTGTCTATCATGCGTCACCGCGGCGAGATCGAGAACTACGACCAGATCGCCGCTGAACTGGAACGACTTCCTGAGCTTCTCCTCGAAGTGAAGCGCGGCTACGAGGACAAGGCCGAGGCCTTCGCCCGTGTTCTGGCAGGCTCCGACTACCACATCATCACAGGCGCCGGAAACGCCTGGCCCGAGGCATTCTACTACGGCATGTGCATCCTCGAAGAGATGCAGTGGATCCGGACACGCCCGGTCCATGCCTCGGACTTTTTCCATGGAACGCTCGAGCTCGTGGAAAAGGGCGTCAGCGTCATCCTCTTCAAGGGCGAGGACGCTCTGCGGCCGCTGGCCGACCGGGTGCAGAATTTCGCGCCCAACTACACGGACAGGCTGACCGTCCTCGACACGGCGGACTTTGCGCTGCCAGGCATTTCGCAAGAGGTGCGCGGCCTCGTTTCGCCCATCGTTCTCGCAACCGTGCTCGAGCGCATCAGCGCGCATCTCGAAGTGATGCGCAACCACCCGCTGACGACGCGGCGTTACTACAAGCGCGTAGCCTATTGAGCATAGACGCCCAATGAACTAGCACGGTCGCGACTGCTCCGGCATTCGCGGCCCTGCTGGCGAAACAAGAGAATTCCATGACCAGATTCCGATTTGCGGCCGTCGGCGACAATTGCATCGACCGCTATCGCGCGCCGCTTAGCCAATCCTATGTCGGCGGCAACGCTATCAATGTCGCCGTTCAACTTGCAAGGCTCGGCCACGGATCCTTCTATTTCGGCGCCGTCGGCCGCGATTCCGACGGCGCCCAGGTTCGCCGCCTGCTGCTCGCGAACGGCGTCAATGTCGACCACTTGCTCGTGCGCGACACCAACACGGCCTACACGGATATCGACGTGACACCTGCCGGCGACCGCATCTTCGTTCATGAAGACTTCGGCGCCTGTGCCGGATACCGCCCCGATGCCGGCGAGATCGAGCTGCTGAAGACCATGGACCATGTGCATATCGGCTGGCTGGACGACGGCGGCCTGTTGCGCCGTGCGCTATCTGCCGCAGGCGTCAGCATCTCCCAGGACGTCTCGGTCAATGCGGCAGCCGCAGATCTCAACGTCGACGGCCTTTCGATCGCCTTCGGTTCGGCCGGCGAGGACGAAAGCAGTGCAGAGAGGCTGGCCGGCGAATTTCTCGCGCGGGGAGCCCGCCTTGCGGTGGTCACGCGTGGTGCGCTCGGCTCGCTCGCGAGCGACGGCACCAATATCGCGTCTGCCGGCATTCGCCCGGTCGAAGTCGTGGACACGACCGGCGCCGGCGACAGCTTTATCGCCGGCTTCATCGCCGCCCGCCTGGAAGGGCGCACCCTTGCCGCATGCCTCGCAGCAGGCAGGGACCTGGCCGCGAATACCTGTACGCATGTCGGCGGCTTCCCGCAGGAACCGCAATCGATCTGACGTCGGCTTGCCTGCGTTGCCGGTGCCATCGCCGGGAACGGCGGATCAATGGGGTCGCGTCGCCGCCATCGCCGCGCAACACCAACTTACCCTGGTCACTCGCAACACCAAAGACTTTGAAACGACCGGAGTGCGTTTGTTCAACCCCATGGTCCGAGGGAGGCGATGCGTGACCCCGTATCGCCCTCTGTGCCTGCACCGACAACCGGCACCGCCAGCGGCGACGGCAGCGCACAGTCCTGCGATATGCATCAGTGCAGGAGCTGGCTGAGGAACAGGCTCGCCCGATCCGTCTTCGGATGCGCGAAGAATTCGTCCGGTTCGCCCTCTTCGACGATGCGGCCCTGATCCATGAAGATCACCCGATCGGCGACTTGGCGTGCGAAGCCCATTTCGTGGGTGACGCAGACCATCGTCATGCCCTCGTTTGCGAGCGCCACCATGGTGTCCAGCACTTCCTTGACCATTTCAGGGTCGAGTGCAGAGGTCGGCTCGTCGAAGAGCATGACCTTCGGATTCATGCAGAGCGCCCGCGCGATCGCGACGCGCTGTTGCTGTCCGCCCGAAAGCTGGCCCGGATATTTGTTCGCCTGCTCCGGAATGCGCACGCGGTTGAGATAGTCCATCGCGATCTCCGTCGCCTGGGCGCGCGGCAAGCGCTTGACCCACATCGGCGCCAGAATACAGTTTTCGAGGATCGTCAGGTGCGGGAAGAGATTGAACTGCTGAAACACCATTCCCACTTCGCGCCTGATGGCATCCACCTTGCGCTCATCTTCGCCGACTTCGACGCCACCGACGACGATGCGGCCCTGCTGATGCGCCTCGAGCCGGTTGACGCAGCGGATCAGCGTCGACTTGCCGGAACCGGAGGGTCCGCAGATGACGACCTTCTCCCGCGGCGCGATGGACAGGTTGATATCGTCAAGGGCATGATACTGGCCGTACCACTTATGTACGCCGCTGAGCGTGATCTCCGGCGAAGCGATGTCGATCGATGTGGGCATTGTTGTCTCCAGGATTATTTCAGGACGAGCCAGCCGGAAAGTACGATGACGAGGGCGCCCGCGACCGTGTGGAGTTCGATGGGGGCGGCAAAGAACAGCGCCCCGTAGAGGCAGCCCCAGACGATCTGGCTGTATTGGAAAGGCGCAACCACCGAGGCGTCGCCCATGCGGAAGGCGCGCACCAGCAGCAGATGACCGCCGAGCATGAAGAGGCCGGCGAAGAAGGCGATCAGCAGATCGCCCGGCCCGACCGACGCCAATCCGCCGCCGATCGACGCAACCGCCAGCGCGACCGCCGCGAGCACGACGAGCAGCGTCGAGACGAGGGCAAGGTCGCTCTCCGTCGCCCTGGCGCGCCGCAGCAGCACGAGCGAGAGCGCAAAGACGAGAGCCGACCCCGCCGCCGCGGCGTGGCCCGGATTGAGCGGCGCGATCCCCGGCCTGAGCGCAACCGCAACGCCGAGGAAGCCGACGACCACGCCACACCAGGCAACGATGGACAGGCGTTCCGCAAGCAGGGCGAAGGCCAGCACCGCCACAAGAACCGGAGTGAGGAAGGCGAGCAGATAGGCTTCCGACAACGGCAGCACCGAAAATGCGTAGTGGATCAGGAGCGTATCGACGGCGAGCAGGAACGCCCTCAAGAGCGCAAGCCCCGGATGACGCGGTCTGAGCGATGCCGTGGTGCCGGTGACGCCGGCGTAGACGGCAAGCATCGCGAGCGCCGCGAGCGTCACCATGAAGGTCACCTGCGGCACGTCGAAGCGCTCTGCGAGAAGCTTCACCAGCACATCCGTGCCCGAAAAGACGGCGAACGCCAGGAGACCCAGGGCGGCAGCGCGCAGGTTGCGCGGCATGCCGGCCGCGGCCGGCGCGACCGTCGCGTCAACGGACATTGAAGCGTCCGAACCGTGCTTCGATGCGCGATTGCATATATTCGAGGCCGATCGAAAGGATCCAGTAGATCATCGAGGCCGTGATCAGCATTTCGATGTGGCGGAACTCGGTCTGTCCCTGGGTGCGGGCGAGATACATCAGCTCCCAGACGCCGACGACGGAGATCAGCGAGGAATCCTTCAGCATCGCGATGAACTGGTTTCCGGTCGGTGGGATGATCACACGCATCGCCTGCGGCAGGATCACCAGGCCCATCGTCTGGCTCGGGTTCAAGCCGAGCGCGGTCGCGCCTTCCGTCTGCCCCCGCGGGATGCTCTCGATCCCGGCCCGGAAGATTTCGGTCATATAGGCGCCGTAGCACAGCGAGAGCGCGAGGATGCCGGCCGGCACGGCGCTGATGACGTAGCCCACCTGCGGCAAACCGAGATAGATGATATAGATCTGCATCAGGAGCGGCAGGCCGCGAAACAGCGACGTGTAAAAGGTGGCGAGGCCGTAGATAACACCGTTCTTCGACAGTTTCGCAATCGCGCCCACAAGCGCGATGACTGTCGCGACGGCGATCGAGATCACCGAGATGTAGAGCGTGGTGACAACGCCCTGCGAAATCAGGAAGCTGATCTTCTTTGCGATGAAGGCAAAGGAAAGATTGAAGGAATAGAAGAAGAGCATCAGCAGCGCGAAGAGCTCCAGCCAGACGCCGACCACCTGCCAGGGGCGAGGCAGCTGCCGCAGGGCCTTCCAGTTCAGCGCCGCTATCACGGCGATCATCACCGCGCTGACCAGCCGCCCGAGCGCGGGATTGGCGGCCAGCCACTCCGAGCTTGTCGGCAGCACGAGCCCGATCCAGGCCGGGCTTACACCCAGGCTGTAGATCGTCAGGGTTATCAGCGCGAGCAGGAGAAACGTCCCGGTGCGCCGCGCTGCATCCGGATACGTCAGAATCATACGACCGATCATTTGGTTCTCTCCGGCATTCAGGCCGCGCTCTCGCGCCACCAGTCTTGAGCTTGCAGTTTCCAATAGGTGAGCTGGGCCACCGCCAGCCCGGCATAGCCGCCGGCCCAGACGAGCCCGAAGGGCTTGAACAGCTTGTAGCGGTCGGACTGACCCAGAATGCCTTCGGCCACCAGCTTTCCGCCGATGGCGGTCGTGTTCAGCCCGTGACCGCCAAAGGCCGTGCAATGCCATACTCCGGCTTGCATCTCGCCGATCTGTGGCATGAGGTGGCGCGCATAGGACATCAGTCCCGACCAGGCGAGCTCGGTCTTCAGATCCTTGAGCTGCGGATAGGTCCCGACCATTTCGCGCCGCAGTTCGCCGGCCAAAGCTGCCGGCGAAGCCGCGCGGGTGGTGATGCGCCCGCCCCAAAGTAGGCGTTTCCCGCCTTCGACGAGGCGGTAGTAGTCGCCGGCGCGGCGGTTGTCGCCGATCGCGTCCGTGGTGGCGATGGCGGTACGGATGAGTTCCGGCGCTTCCTCGCTCAGCATGACATAGGTCGCGATCGGCAGGAACGAACGTTTCAGCCGTCCGTTCAAAGGACCCGTGTAACCGCCGGTGGTGAACACGACATGACGCGCTCTGACACTTCCACCCGACGTGGACACCGTCTTCTCGGCACTGTCGAGCACGCTCCCGGTCGCGGCCGAGCCCTCATAGATCCGGCCGCCAAGGCGTTCGATCTCGCGCGCCAGTCCGCGAAGATAGTTGAGCGGGTGCATGTGGAAGGCTTTGCGGTCGCGCAAGGCGTGGAAATACCGGTTCGACTTCAACACCGAACGGACCTCGTCGGTGGAGAGATAGTCGAGTTCATAGCCGTAGATGCGTCTCATCTCGTCGGCATGCGCCTTCAGGCTGCCGCCCTCGTCGTAGCGCAATACGCTCGTGATGCCGGGCTGCGGCCTCGCCTCCTCGATCTTCAGCGTCTCGATCGTTTCGCGAACGAATTCGACGCCTTCGATCGAAAGCCGGTGTATCTGTCGCGCCGCTTCGGTCCCGGCCATCCGGGCGATGTTGTCGCTGCCGGTGGCAAAACCCGGGCTGACGAAACCGCCATTGCGGCCGGAGGCCCCGAAACCGACGCTTTCGGCTTCGAGAACGATGACCGACTGTCCGGCGCGCGCCAGCTGCAACGCCGTCGTCAGACCGGCGAGCCCGCCGCCGATGATTACGCTATCGCATTCGACCATCCCGGAGAGGGCCGGCCTGACATTCGTTTCGGCTATTGTCTGTTTGTAATAGGTATTGGGATAGGACATTTTCTCTCGCCCGTCGACCGCGGTGGCAAGGCGGAGGGGCAGCGAGCCGCCCCCCGCAGGTATCGGTTCAGTCGGCGCTATAGTCCTTGCCGTACCACTTGGTGGTCAGCGTCGCGAGCGTGCCGTCCTTCTTCATCTCGTCGATGATGGCGCCAACCTTCTTCGTCCACTCCGGATCGACCTTTTCGGCGATGACCACCAACGGCTCCCTGAAGGCATACTCGCCCTCGAGGACGCGCAGCGGATAACCGTTTTTCATCGCGTTGAGCGCTGTCTGCTCCGGCGCGATGACGGCATCGAGGCGCACACCGTCGCCAAGACGCAGATCGTCGAAGGGCAACATGGAATCGGCAAAGGTGCGGACCTCGCCCGGCTCGATCTTGTATTCGATCGGCGGCAGGCCCGGCGCATCGATCTCGAGCCGGCGGCGAATGAAATCTTCCGACGTGGTCGCCGTTTCGACGCCGATGATCTTGCCGTTCAGGTCTGCGACGGATTTCGCCTGGCTGTCCTTGTGCAGCACGTAAACATAGGGGCTGAAGTAATAGATGCCGACGAAATCGATGACCTGAGCACGCGCCTTTGTCGGGGTGACGGAGCCAACACCCAAATCGTAGCGCCCTTGCCAGCGGCCGCCGGTCAAGGTCGCCCAGTCGGGCGTTTCGAAGCTCACTTCGACACCAAGGCGCTTTGCGATCTCCTTCGAGACGTCGATATCGAAACCGACCAGCTCGTTGCTGTCGTCGAGATAGCTCTGGGGCGGCCAGCCGCTATTGGTGGCGACCACCATGGCCTTCTTGCCCATGACGCGGTCGAGCGTCTCACCCGCCTGTGCGGCGGTTACGAACGCCAGTGCGGCAACGCCGATAGCGACCTTTGCAATTAGTCCTTTCACGCAATCCTCCTCTTCGATCGGTCAGTCCTACAGCGTCGCTTGCCTCGCAAGCACGGAAAAGTCGCTGTAGCACGTCGACTTTGCTGCATGATCTGCGGAACATGCAGCGTTCTCCCAGTTATAAGATGTCTGACAACTGAATTAGTAAATCCTACTGACGCGGTGTCAAGGCCGCATGGCGCACGGGTCCATGAAACGAAATGATGAGACGATGCGAATCGGTGATGGACTCCGCCGGAGCGCGACGGATAAGGCGGTGTTGAGAGCGACGGAGTGGAGCAGGCTCTACACACTGTCCCGAAAGCGCGCCAAGGAGTGGACGCGGAGAGGCGGGGGCGGCTTCCGCCTGAGCCCCGCCTCGCATGTGACGAGCACTTCACATAGGGATCACTCGGCGGCCGTTGCGGTACGGCCGCCATTGGACTGCATCAGCCCTTGCGCACGTTTCAGGCATTCGGCCTGTTCGTTGCGATAGCGCGGCCCGATCTCCATCATCAACACGGTCTCCGGGAGGAAAGTCAGTTCACGGAAGATATCCTCCCAGTCGATGTCGCCCCAGCCGAGCGGCATATGCAGGTCGCCGATGCCGAGTGCCGTCGCCTCCTGCGGATAGAACGCCTGGTAAAAGGCCTGCGGGCGGCCGAAGGAATCGTGGACGTGGAGATGACCGGCAACGGGCGCCATGGCGCGGATCTGATCGCGAAAATTCAAACCGCGATAGGTGGACTCGATATAGGCATGACTGAAGTCGATCAGCGCCACCAGATTGGAATGGTCGACGGCCCTCACCGTCTCGGCGATCTCGGCCGGTGTCTGGCGATACTGTCCCGGTGCCGTCGAAAAGATATTTTCGAGCGCTATGCGCACGCCGTAGGGCCGTGCGAATTCCGCGAGCTCGAACAAAGCGTCACGCTCGCGCCGGTCTGCCTCCGCCCGCTCGAAAAGCTGCTCGGCACGCAGGTGACCGCCGTGCTGAACGATGATGCCGGCGCCGATGCGATCGCAGATCTCGACCAGGGCCTTTGCCGCCCCCAGTTGATAGCCCGCCGTTGCCGGATCCATGAAGTTCGAGGAAACGAGACCGTGAACCGTGTAGCGAAAGGGAAACCGGCGGGTCAGCGCCACAAGCCGCTCCACGCGCTCCTTGATCAATCTTCCGCCGGCGATGAGGTCGATGCTGGTCAGGCCAAGTTCGACCGTGTCGACGCCGAGTTCCCTCAGTCGGCGCAGGTCGACCTCCAGGCTCTCCAGTTCGCCGTCGACGGAACCCGAACTGAAGCCGGTTGCGATGATATTGCTCATTGACTGTCCCCATTGAGATGACCGGCTGCGACCGGACTGGAAAATACACGCTGTCGGAAACCGCTACACCTTTTCCTCTAAGCGCATCGATGCGACTTCGGCGTCACGTAGAGCGAGCGCCAGATCGGGACTGTCCGAGGTCAGATGCCCGATTCCCCTTTCGAGCCAGCGGCGGACGCCCGCTTCCTCGTTGAGGGTCCACACGCAAAGCCGCTCCATAGGCAACGAGCTACGGATGAGTTCCCACTCGTCCGCCATCAATTCGTGGTGGATCGCTACGATATCCACGAGGTCGTCGGTAGCGGCGAGAACGGCGGCGAGACCGCCTTGCGGCGCCGCCCAGTCGGCATTGACGGAGACGAGACGCGCGACATGCGGCGCATGGAGGCGGCAATCCTCGAGGACCGATCTGTCGAAAGACGTGAGATGGGAGCGGTGGTCGACGCCGAAGCGCCGCAGCTCCTCCGCTACTCGGGCGGCGATGCCAGGGTAAGGCGTTCCGGTTTCGTCGGACTTGATCTCGACATGCAAGTGAAGTCCGTCCCTGGCTGCAAGTATGCCCAGCACGTCGCTCAAGGTCGGGATACTCTCGTCCGAATCGCGCAACGGCGTCGCGAGCCGCACCGCGGGTGTCATCCGGCGCACCGGCCCGGTCGCGTGTACCGTCCTGTCCAGCGTGGCGTCGTGGATGACGACCAGCTCTTCTGAATCGGTCAGGTGCACATCGAACTCGACGGCATCGACGCCGAGCCGCAGCGCATTGCGAAAACCCGTCAGCGAGTTTTCCGGCCAGAGATTGCGGGCGCCGCGGTGGCCGATGATTTTCGTCATGGGATTGGTCCTTAACGCACGGTGGGATCGAGCTTGTCGCGAAGCCAGTCGCCGACAAGCGAGATGGAAAGGGTCGTGAGCATGATGACGGCAGCCGGAGCGAGCATGATCCAGGGAGCGCGGGTCAGATATTCGCGCCCGAAGCCGACCATGTTGCCGAGGCTCGTTTCCGGCGGCTGCACGCCGAGACCGAGGAATGACAACCCGCTTTCCATCAGGATGATCTCCGGAAACGTCAGCGTCATCGACACGATCAGCGTCGATGCGACGTTGGGCAGGATATGGCGGAGATAGACCCGCGCCGGGGTGGCGCCGAGTTGGACCACCGCGGCAGCATAGCCCTGCGCCCCGGCGAACGGTATATTTGTCGACGGCCTCGACGCCGGCAAGCGCCGGCCACAGGCGCCGCCCGGTGCCCGGCACGACTGCCGGCAGCTCCTTGGCGGTTGCGGGCTTGTGCTCATCCTCAAAAACGGTCTTGCCGCCTGCGGGCTGAGTGTCCCCGAACACGCGCTGCGCGGAGAAGCTGAACACGACGTCGTCGGCCGTGAGTTCGTCGCCATTGTGGAATTTCACACCCTGGCGCAGCTTCAGCTCGAGAGTCTTGTCGTCGATACGCTTCCATTCCGTCGCAAGCCCGGGGACCGGACCCTGATTGCCCATCCAGTCGCGCAGGATCAGGCCCTCCCAAAGGTTTGGGAAGAACACGCGCTCACCGACATTCGACTGCTCGTTCCAGACGTCGAGCGTATTGTTGATGGTGATCTTCTGCACCGCGATGGTAACGGACGGGCGCTTGCCTTGGCTGAACGCGAAGCGCGGCAAGATCAAGCTGCCCGCAGTTGCGCCCATGAGGCCGAGCGCGGCTCGCCGATTGAGTGAAAGCATGAGACTCTCCTTTTGGATGGAATCGAGCACCCGCGCGGATGCCGTTCAGCGTCGGGTCTAGTTCCGCCAGACGTCGTCTTCCTGATGTTTGGGTGAAACTTTCGTGACAGGGGCTCGGCGGCGAACTGTGAGGCGCCTCAGTTCCTTCGGAGGCATCGCCTGCGCATTCGCGCAGCCGGTCGACGCGCGGTGCAAAGCGACAGGGAATGAAGCTGCAGTCATGGGGAGTAAGGCGTCCAACTGAATTCGTCAGAAGCCAATTAGTTCACATGTGTAACACTGATGTGACGTATGTAACTCTTCTTCATGTCACCTTGCCCGATTAAGGATGACATGCGGTCTGAGCAGACACGCAACGTTGCAGGGGGATGCATGGGGCAGCAGAAACTGATGGCCAAGGCCGCTTGGCTCTACCATGTGGAAGGACTGACGCAGGCCCAGATCGGCGAGCGCATGAATCTCACACGCCGGAGGGTGAACGAGCTTCTTGCCGCGGCGCTGGAGCAGGGCGTCGTCCGGATCAGCTTCAGTTCGCCCCTTGTCGAGAGTGTCGAACTGGAATCGCGGCTACGTGACCGTTTCGGCTTGGATGATGCCGTGGTCATGCCCACCCCTGCCGATCCGCGCTTTGTTCATGCCGTCATCGGGCGCGGAGCCGCCGCCTATCTCGATCGCCTGATCCAGACGCGGAAACCACACTCCATTGGCGTTGGCTGGGGCGCGACCTTGCGCGAGACGATGCAGCATATGACGCCCGCCAACGAGCCCCGGATCGATGTCCGATCGATGATGGGCGGGCTGACGCATGGTTCGGAGATCAACACCTTCGAGATCGTCCGCGGCTTCGCGGAGGTGCTGAAGGCACAATGCCACTATTTCGTCGCGCCGATCTATGCCGAAACGCCGCAATCGCGCGAGGCCGTGATTGCCCAGTCGGTGTTCCGCAGGACCTTCCGCCAGATATGCGACGTCGACATATCCTATCTCAGCGCCGGCGACATGTCGCAGCACTCCCTGCAGGTGCGCTATGGCCTTCCGGAGGGGACGAAGGTGAGCGACCTCATAGCCCTCGGTGCGGTCGGCGATCTCCTCGGCCGGTACATCGACGCCGAAGGAAATCCCGTCGATCACCCGCTCAACCGTCAGGTGCTCTCGCCCGAGTTCGACGAATACCGCCGCATCCCCTGCCGCATCGTCGCCTCGGGCGGTTCGCACAAGCACGACATTCTCCTGGCCCTGGCACGGGCGAGGCTGCCGACGATCATGATCACCGACGCCGACAGCGCCATGGCGATGCTGCAGAGGTGATGGACCGGAATCCGCATTGGAGGACGGCCGCCGCGTCGGCGCTGGGGAAACCCAAAACGCGAAAAGGCCCGCTGATGCGGGCCTTTTCGTGTGTACGTGTATATGTTTGGTTGCGGGGGCAGGATTTGAACCTGCGGCCTTCAGGTTATGAGCCTGACGAGCTACCGGGCTGCTCCACCCCGCGTTATCCGAGTTTTGCGCGGCAAAATCTCGTTATTCGTCCGAGTTTTGCGTAGCAAAGGTCGGTTTGTTGGCCGGTTTGTTTCGGCCTTATGAGAGAAGATGATCGGTTTGTTTCTCTTGCGATTTGCAGACCTGGCAGCGACCTACTCTCCCGCGTCTTAAGACGAAGTACCATCGGCGCTGGGGCGTTTCACGGCCGTGTTCGGAATGGGAACGGGTGCAGCCACCCCGCCAGAACCACCAGGTCGGCAAAGCGCAAGATTTGCGCCTTAAGGGCGCAAACCGAATTGAGAAGCTGGTGAAGCGGGCGGTTTAACGCTCGACTTCTTTTGAACACGTCTTTGACGGTGCTTTGGGCGTATGTCGGAGCGTTTGCTCCGCAAGGCCGAAGGCCGTCGCGCCTTTTGGCGCGCCCTCCCGGAGGCATCCGCGTGAGCGGATCGCCGTGAGGGCTAAAAGCTCATCTTTGATGAGCATAAGCAATGGGAACGATCAAGCCGATCGAACGATTAGTACCGGTAAGCTTCATGCGTTGCCGCACTTCCACACCCGGCCTATCAACGTGGTCGTCTTCCACGGTTCTCAAGGGAATACTCGTTTTCAGGTGGGTTTCCCGCTTAGATGCCTTCAGCGGTTATCCCTTCCATATATAGCTACCCTGCTATGCCCTTGGCAGGACAACAGGTCCACCAGAGATATGTCCATCCCGGTCCTCTCGTACTAGGGACAGATCCTGTCAATATTCCTACACCCACGGCAGATAGGGACCGAACTGTCTCACGACGTTCTGAACCCAGCTCACGTACCGCTTTAATTGGCGAACAGCCAAACCCTTGGGACCTGCTCCAGCCCCAGGATGCGATGAGCCGACATCGAGGTGCCAAACAACCCCGTCGATATGGACTCTTGGGGGTCATCAGCCTGTTATCCCCGGCGTACCTTTTATCCGTTGAGCGATGGCCCTTCCACGCGGGACCACCGGATCACTATGACCGACTTTCGTCTCTGCTCGACTTGTCAGTCTCGCAGTCAGGCGGGCTTATGCCATTGCACTCGACGAGCGATTTCCGACCGCTCTGAGCCCACCATCGCGCGCCTCCGTTACTCTTTCGGAGGCGACCGCCCCAGTCAAACTACCCACCATACACTGTCCCGGATCCGGATGACGGACCGCGGTTAGACATCCATGACGATAAGGGTGGTATTTCAAGGATGGCTCCACGAGAACTGGCGTCCCCGCTTCAAAGCCTACCACCTATCCTACACATGCCGACACGAATGCCAGTGTAAAGCTATAGTAAAGGTGCACGGGGTCTTTCCGTCTGACCGCAGGAACCCCGCATCTTCACGGGGAATTCAATTTCACTGAGTCTATGTTGGAGACAGCGGGGAAGTCGTTACGCCATTCGTGCAGGTCGGAACTTACCCGACAAGGAATTTCGCTACCTTAGGACCGTTATAGTTACGGCCGCCGTTTACTGGGGCTTCGATTCAGAGCTTGCACCCCTCCTCTTAACCTTCCAGCACCGGGCAGGCGTCAGACCCTATACGTCGTCTTGCGACTTCGCAGAGCCCTGTGTTTTTGATAAACAGTCGCTACCCCCTGGTCTGTGCCACCCCATCCTACTTGCGTAGAAAAGGGTCACGCTTCTTCCGAAGTTACGCGTGCAATTTGCCGAGTTCCTTCAACATAGTTCTCTCAAGCGCCTTGGTATACTCTACCTGACCACCTGTGTCGGTTTCGGGTACGGTCTATACGGTGGAGCTATTTCCTGGAACCGCGTCCCCGCCCGGACAATCCAATAAGTCCGGACAAGTTGAGCAATCCGTCACTACCACCAGGCCCACGAATATTAACGTGGTTCCCATCGACTACGCGTGTCCGCCTCGTCTTAGGGGCCGGCTAACCCTGCTCAGATTAACTTTAAGCAGGAACCCTTGGTCTTTCGGCGAGAGGGTCTCTCACCCTCTTTATCGTTACTCATGTCAACATTCGCACTTCCGATACCTCCAGGACCCCTCACGGGTATCCCTTCACTGGCTTACGGAACGCTCCGCTACCCCTATACACCTAAGTGTATAAGCCTCAGCTTCGGTGCATGGCTTCAGCCCCGTTACATTTTCGGCGCAAAGACCCTTATTTAGACCAGTGAGCTGTTACGCTTTCTTTAAATGATGGCTGCTTCTAAGCCAACATCCTGGTTGTTTTGGGATCCTCACATCCTTTCCCACTTAGCCATGACTTGGGGACCTTAGCTGGAGGTCAGGGTTGTTGCCCTTTTCACGACGGACGTTAGCACCCGCCGTGTGTCTGCCGACTAGTACTCCTCGGTATTCGGAGTTTGGTTAGGATCAGTAAGACGGTGAGTCCCCATAGCCCATCCAGTGCTCTACCCCCGAGGGTATTCGGTCGACGCACTACCTAAATAGTTTTCG
>NZ_CP141212.1:3347500-3472617 GCF_035610345.1 Sinorhizobium meliloti
CATTGCCCCCGATCGCGGAATGGAATGCCTCGAGCGCCGTCTCGTAGAGATTGCGGTGGTCGAGCGGCAATTCGCTCTCGCCCTCTTCATTGCGCAGCACGACCGTGCCGACAGGCCGCTGCGTCATCACGTTGCGACCGATCAGCGATCCCGCGGTTCCGTGCACTTCGAGACCCGTCTCGGCAAATTTCGTGGTGAAGGCATCATGAAACTGGGCAATGACGCCGGAGCGGAAGCGGAGCACGCCCATGACCCCGTCCTCGAGTCCTTCCTTGCCCATGCCGGCGCTGTGACTGATCGCGACGGCCTCGATCGGGTCGTCGTTCAGAACGAAGCGCAGCGTGTCGGCGTCGTGCACGGTGATATCGAGAATGACGCCCCCGCCCGCCTCCGGCCTGTCGAGCCGCCAGCCCTGGAGGTGCGGCGGCAGATAGACGGCATGGAAGACCCGCGCCGCGATCGGCCGGCCGATCCGGCCCGCGGCGATCGCTTCCCGCATGGCCCGATGGGTGGCGGCGTTGCGCAAGTGATGATTGGTGCCGAGCACGACGCCGGCCTCGCAGGCCTTGAGCACCATTTCACAGCCGTCATTGAGATTCATCGCCAGCGGCTTCTCGCAGAGAACGTGCTTGCCGGCGCGGATCGCCGCGAGCGCCTGATCGTGGTGAAGCTCGTTCGTCGTGGAGATGTAGACGGCGTCCACGTCGGGATCGCCGACGAGATCGTCGACGCTCGTGACAGCCTTTACGATCCCGTTCTCGGCGGCATAGGCCTCTCCTCGTTCCGCGCTCGAACTCATCACCGAGACGACGTCGCCGCCTGCGGCGCGGATGGCTCCGATCACCCATTCGCGCGCGATCGTGCTCGCGCCGATCAGTCCCCAGCGAATCATGACGAAATCTCCTTCACTCTGCGTCCGACGGCAGCACCGCAGCTCTGACGAATGGCGAGCCGGACCGGGCTGACGATCGCTTCCGGCTCGACACGGCCGCTATTGATCTGTTTCAAGAGCAATTCCGCCGCACGCTCGCCCATGCCATGCGGATCGACCGAGACCGTGGTCAGCGCCGGCACCGCGGTCTTGGCCTCGATCACGTCATCGAAACCGATCACCGCGAAATCCTCGCCGGGCTCCAGCCGGCGCGCACGCAGCCCGTCGCAGACGCCGAAGGCGACGGCATCGTTGAAGCAGAGGGCCGCGGTCGGCCGCTCCTTCAGCATCATCGCCTGCTCGATCGCCGTCACCCCGCCGGCGCGCGAGGGCGCCGAACCGATGACCAGGTCGTCTGAGACCTGGAGGCCGGCCTCCCGAAGGGCATCGCCATAGCCGCGCATGCGCGCTTCGAAGACCGCGGTATCGGCGAAGCCTCCGAGGAAGGCGACGCGGCGATGGCCACGCTCGACCAGATGGCGCACGGCGGCAACGGCGCCGGCATGATTGTCCGAAGTCAAAGAGGATACACCGGCGCCGGGAATGTCGCGCACGACGAGCACGACCGGAATGCCGGCGGCAACGAGCGGCGCGAGATCCGCGGCTTCCGTTCCGCGCGCCGGGGATATGATGAGCCCCGACACCCCGTGCTCGCGCATCGAGGCGATGACCTCGCGCTGGCGGTCGAGCTTCTCGCTCGTATTGGCGAGGAACTGCACGAAGCCGGCAGCCTGCACGACCTCATCGACCCCGACCGCGAGCTCCGCAAAGAAGCTGTTCGTGAGATCGTTGACGACGATGCCGATGATCTTCGATCTCGCCTGGCGCAGATTGGCGGCGCTGCGATTGTACACGTAGCCGAGCTCACGGATCACTGCATTGACTTTAGCCCTCGTCGATTCGTTGACGAGCGGACTTGCCTGCAGGACGAGCGACACGGTCGACTTCGACACGCCGGCGGCGCGCGCGATGTCGACAACCGTCACCCGCTCCTTCCCCATGAACATCCTCCCCGAAATTTCATTTCTCTCGTCCTCAATAATTGGAACGTTCCAATTTCGTCAAGAGGCTCCTGTTCACATTTTTGCCGGCGCCTTGGCAACGCATGGCACTGAATTTCTCCCGTAAGCGGCTGTTATAGCTAATTCGAGAGGATTACCTCATTCCGGACTCCACAGGGGAGCGCTGCTGCTGCGAGGAGAGAGTTTGATTTTCGCCTTGAAATTTGGAACGGTCTAAATTATTCGATGCGATGAGGTAGAGGAGGACATAAGCCGATGACCAGCGTTTTTCTGCCGCGCCAGGACGGTTCGCTCGAAGAGTACCGGCTTCGGGGCGAACCGATCACCCGACCCGGAGCGGCCCCGACCTTCAACCGCATCGCCTATGCGGCCGCGCATGTCGTTTCCGATCCGCTTCGCGACAGCGACCCTTGGGGCAATCCGGCAATCGACTGGGAAGCGACGATGGCCTTCCGCCATCACCTGTGGGGGCTCGGCTTCCGGATCGCCGAGGCGATGGATACGGCGCAACGCGGCATGGGACTTACATGGGCGGCGGCGCAGGAACTGATCCGTCGCTCGCTCGCTGAAGCGCGAAGCGTCCCGGGCGCCGATCTCGCCTGCGGCGCCGGCACCGACCACCTTTCGCCGGCCGACGCGCGCTCGATTGACGATGTCATCGCGGCCTACGAGGAGCAGGTCGGCTTCGTCGAAGCCGAGGGCGGCCGGGCGATCATGATGGCGAGCCGGGCGCTCGCGCGCGTGGCGCGCTCCCCCGACGACTACCGGCGTGTCTACGGCCGCATCCTCTCCCAGACCAGGGACAAGGTCGTACTCCACTGGCTGGGCGACATGTTCGACCCGCAGCTCAAAGGCTATTGGGGCTCGGAAAACTTCGGGCAGGCGCTCGAAACCGTGCTGGCCATCATCGGCGAGAACAGCGCCAAGGTAGAGGGAATCAAGATTTCGCTGCTCGACAACGCCAAGGAATTGGCGCTGCGCAGCCGGCTCCCCGAGGGCGTGCTCTGCTTCACCGGCGACGATTTCAACTATGCGGAACTGATCGAGGGCGACGGCAACACGTACAGCCACGCACTGCTCGGCATCTTCGACGCCGTCGCGCCGTCGGCCTCGAAGGCGCTCGCGGCCCTCGCCGAGGGCGATCTTGCGACCTTTCGCGGCGTCATAGAGCCGACCGTGCCGCTCTCGCGCAAGATCTTCGAGGCGCCGACGCAATACTACAAGGCCGGCGTCGTCTTCCTGGCCTGGCTGAACGGCCACCAACGGCATTTCACCCTGCCGGCCGGCCTGCAATCGGCTCGCGGATTGCTCCACTATGCCGATATCTTCCGCCTGGCGGATCAGGCCAATGTGCTCGACAAGCCGGAGCTGGCTACTGAGCGGATGCACAATCTGCTGGCTGTGCTGGGGGTGGAGCAGGCATAGATCTCACCTGTCTTCATCGGGCAGGTCATGCCCCCTCGTCGCCTTCGCGACCTTCTCTCCGCAAGCGGGGCGAAGGGGCGACGGCGCGCGCGGTCCCCCTCCACACCACAGGCGTAGCCGCAATGAGATCGCCCGTGTGGCGCGTCCCCTCCCGCCGCTTGCGGGGAGAGGGTGGGGGGCAGTTACCCCCTATATTTTCAAAGACAAGAGCCTAAGCCGCCAGCCCCTTCTTCGCCAGCATCGCATCCGGGCTTGGCAGCTTGCCGCGGAAGGCCTTGTAGGCGTCTTCCGGATCGACGGAGCCGCCGACCGAGTAGATATTGTCCTTCAGTCTGGCCGCCATCGCCGGGTCGAAGGGATCGCCGGTCTCCTCGAAGGCCGCGAATGCATCGGCGTCGAGCACCTCCGACCACATGTAGGAGTAGTAGCCGGCCGAATAGCCGTCGCCGGAGAAGACGTGAAGAAAATGCGGGCTGCGGTGGCGCATGACGATCGACTGCGGCAGGCCGATCTTCTCGAGCGTCGCCGCTTCGAGCGCCATCGGATCGCCGACCTCTTCCGCCGTGTGATAGGCCATATCGACGAGCGCCGAGGCGGTAAACTCGACCGTCGCGAAACCGGAATTGAACGTCCGCGCCGCCAACACCTTGTCGAGCAGCGCCTGCGGCATCGGCTCGCCGGTCCTGTAGTGCACCGCATATTTCCGGAGAATGTCCGGCACCGTCAGCCAATGCTCGTATAGCTGCGAGGGCAGCTCCACGAAATCGCGCGCGACACCGGTACCCGAAACCGAGGGATAGGTGACATTGGAAAGCATGCCGTGCAGCGCGTGGCCGAATTCATGGAAGAGCGTGCGGGCATCGTCGATCGAGAGAAGCGCCGGCTTGCCCTCGGCGGGCTTGGCGAAGTTGCAGACATTGTACACGATCGGGATTTCGCCGATTGCGCCGTTCTCGAGCTTCAGCCTGTGCTGCGACTGAAAGGAGCTCATCCATGCGCCGGAGCGTTTCGAGGAGCGCGCGAAATAATCACCGAGGAAAAGGGCCGTGAGCCTGCCTGAGGCGTCGCGTATCTCGAAGACGCGGACGTCCGGGTGATAGGCGGGAACGCCATTCTTCTCGGTTGCGGTGATGCCGAAGAGGCGGCTGGCGACGGCGAAGCAGGCGTCGATGATCTTCTCCAGCTGCAGATAGGGCTTCAGTTCGCTTTCCGAAAAGCTGAATTTCCGGGCCCTGAATTTTTCCGCATAGTGTCGCCAGTCCCAAGGCATGACCTCGTGGTTGCGGCCCTCTTCGGCAATGAGCGTGGCGAGTTCCGCCTCCTCTTCCCGGGCCCGCGCCACCGCCTTTTCCCATACCTGCATCAGCAGGCCATTCACCGCCTCAGGGGTCTTCGCCATGGTATTGTCGAGCTTCAGCGCCGCATAATTCTCATAGCCGAGCAGTTTCGCCTTTTCCGCCCGGAGAGCGAGCGTTTCGGCGATGATGCCGCGATTGTCGGTCTCGCCGCCATTTTCGCCGCGCGCCGTCCAGGCCCTGAAAGCCTGTTCGCGCAGTTCCCGTCTTTCGGAGAAGGTCAGGAACGGCTCGATGATCGAGCGCGACAGCGTGACCGCATATTTATCTTCCTCGCCGCGCTCGCGCGCGGCCGCCGCCATCGCATCTCTCAGGAAATCCGGAATCCCCGCCAGGTCCTCTTCGCTCGACAGGATGAGCGCCCAGCCCTTCTCGTCGGCGAGAACGTTCTGCCCGAACCTGGCGCCGAGGCCGGCGAGCTTCTCGTTGATCGCCGCGAGACGCTCCTGCTCGGGCTTGTCAAGCTTGGCGCCCGCCTTCACGAAGCTCTTCCAGTGCCGTTCCAGAACGCGCATGGCTTCGACATCGAGGCCGAGCTCTTCCCGTTTCTCCCAGAGTGCGTCGATGCGGCCGAAGAGTGCCGGGTTGGTGCCGATCTTCGAATAATGGCGCGACATTTTCGGTGCGATCTCGCGCTCCAGCGCCTGAATCACCTCGTTCGTATGGGCGCCCGCCTTGCTCCAGAAGAGAGCGGAGACGCGCGAAAGTTCATCGCCGGCGATTTCCAGCGCGGCGACGGTGTTGTCGAAGGTGGGCTCCTCCGCATTGTTGGCAATGGCCTCGATCTCCGCCTCGTGACTCGCCAATGCCGCATCGAAGGCAGGCGCGAAATCCTCGTCCATGATCGCCTCGAACCGGGGCAGGCCCTCGTGTCCGGTCCAGTTGACGAGGGCGGGATTGAGCGAAGCGCTGTCGGTCATCAGGATTCCTTTCGAATGCGGGAGCGCGGCGAAAACCGCAAAGCAGGTGCTTGAAGTGGTCGATCGGCGCCGGACCGTCAAGGTTTGCGCAGGGCGAAAAGGCCGGGCGCTGCTTGCCAGGCCGCCTGCGGAAAGGCACCGAAAAGAAGCGTTTCCGACATGGTGAAATCCCCGGTTGAGTTCAGCCATTCGAGCGCCGGCGGGCGATTCCGTCAAGCGGAAACAGGGTAGCGGTGACACCGGAGCACGCACAATTCTTTCGCAGACGCAATTTCCCTTGATACGAAGTTGCGCTAAGAACCCGGCCGAGTTTTCACGCGAGAAGGACTATCCATGACTGTGCGCAATCTCTTCCTTCTGCCCGGCGACGGCATCGGCCCGGAAGCCATGGCGGAAGTCCGCAAAATCATCGCTTACATGAATGCCGAGCGAGACGCCGGCTTCGTGACGGACGAGGGGCTTGTGGGTGGCTCGGCCTATGACGCCCATGGCGCGGCGATCTCCGAAGGGGATATGGCGAAGGCGCTTGCCGCCGATGCGGTGCTCTTCGGCGCCGTCGGCGGACCGAAATGGGATGCGGTGCCCTATGAGGTGCGGCCGGAAGCCGGGCTCCTGCGCCTGCGCAAGGACCTCGAGCTTTTCGCCAACCTTCGCCCCGCCATCTGCTACCCGGCGCTTGCCAACGCATCGTCGCTGAAGCCCGAGCTGGTCGAGGGCCTCGACATCCTCATCGTGCGCGAGCTGACGGGCGGCGTCTATTTCGGCGAGCCCAAGGAGATCATCGATCTCGGCAACGGCCAGAAGCGCGGCATCGACACGCAGGTCTACGACACCTACGAGATCGAGCGCATCGCCGGGGTCGCCTTCGAACTCGCCCGCACCCGCAACAATCGCGTCTGCTCGATGGAAAAGCGCAACGTGATGAAGTCGGGCGTGCTCTGGAACCAGGTCGTGACCGAGACGCACAAGGCGAAGTATTCCGACGTCCAGCTCGAGCACATGCTGGCGGATGCCGGCGGCATGCAGCTCGTGCGGCAGCCGAAGCAGTTCGACGTGATCGTCACCGACAACCTTTTCGGCGACATGCTGTCCGACGTCGCCGCCATGCTGACAGGCTCGCTCGGCATGCTGCCCTCCGCCTCGCTCGGCGCTCCGGATGCCAAGACCGGCAAGCGCAAGGCGCTCTACGAGCCGGTGCACGGCTCGGCGCCGGACATCGCCGGCAAGGGGGTCGCCAATCCGATCGCCATGATCGCTTCCTTCGCCATGTGCCTGCGCTACTCCTTCAACCTCGTGAAGGAAGCCGACGGCCTGGAGAAGGCGATCGCCAACGTGCTCGATCAGGGCATCCGCACCGGCGACATCATGGCGGAAGGTTGCCGGAAAGTCGGTACGGCCGAGATGGGCGACGCGATCCTCGCCGAGTTCAAGAGCCTCTCGGCCTGACGACTGCCCCTTCGCTTGCGGCCCGAATAGTCGAACCGCACCTCCGGCCTTGCCGGGGGTGCTTCGCGTTTACGGGGTCTTGATTTTGCCGGCCGAGCCTTCACATCCATAAGGCGAAGGAAGGAGCAAAATGAACCGACCGCTTTCACTGACCGTCTGGATCTGGCTGATGACGGTCGTCCTCGTCGTCGCCTTCACCCCGTTCGACCCGCATCTTTCCGAATGGGCGCAAGGTCTGCCGGAGGAGATCGTCGGCTTCAACCGCGCCATCACCGATATCGGCACCTTCGCCTGGATGATCTACAGCTCGGCCCTGCTGCTGCTGATCGCCTTCGTCGTCCGCCGATCCTCCGCGCGCGACACCTTGCGGCAGAGGGCGCGCGCAGCGCGCAATCTGTCCGCCTATTTCCTGCTGACGATCGGCACGGCGAGCGCGCTGGTGCACGGCCTGAAATTTCTGATCGGCCGCGCCCGTCCCGAGCTCCTTGCAGATTACGGCCCCTACAGCCTCACGCCCTTTACCGGCGACACGCTGTTCGAAAGCTTCCCGTCGGGACATTCCACGGCGGCCGGCGCCTTCTTCGGCGCCTTCGCGATGGTGATGCCGCAGCTTCGGCCGCTGTTTCTGCTGCTGGCCCTGCTTGTCGGCATCTCGCGCGTCGTGGTCGGCGCGCATTACCCGAGCGATGTCGCCGCCGGCCTGCTGCTCGGGCTCTGGGTCGCGCTGATGATGGCTTTCCTCTTTGCCCGGCAGGGCTGGCTGTTCAAGCGCGGTGCGGCCGGCTGGCCTGTGCTGAGGCATGTGGAGCACGAGGCCGAGGAAAGGGAAGCCGAGTAAATCGAAAAAAAGCCGGCGCGGAAGCCGCGCCGGAGTCAGGAGAGCTGTTGAGTTGGCGGAATGGGAAACACGCTCCCATCCCGCTCCCGTCCGCCGGCTCATTCCATCGTGTGGATATCCCGGTCCTTCGTCTCGGGCAGGAACAGAAGACCGATCACCAGCGTGATGCCCGCGAAAACGATCGGGTACCAGAGGCCGTAGTAGATATCGCCCTTTGCCGCGCTCATCGCGAAGGCCGTTGCCGGGAGCAGCCCGCCGAACCAACCATTGCCGATATGGTAGGGCAGCGACATGCCGGTATAGCGGATGCGGGTCGGGAAGAGTTCGACGAGCAGCGCCGCAATCGGGCCGTAGACCATCGTCACATAGATGACGAGCACGGTCAGTACGGCAATGATCACCGTCCAGTTGACGCGGGCCGGGTCGGCCACCATCGTGAAGGCGCCGCCCTTGTCTATGCTGTAGACCGCCATTTCGGTGGCGCTGCCGACTTCTTCCTGGGTGAGCAGCTTGTCGGCGACGAGCTTGTCGGCCGGCACCATGGCCTTTTCGCCGGCGCGCACGGCAGCGGCGTCGAGGCCGAGTTCCGGATTGGCAGCGACGAAGGCGTCGAGCTTCGATTCCGGAACCTTGGCAACGCCGCGCACCAGCGGATAGCCCGCGGCCTGCAGCGCCATGTTGATCTGCTTGCCGAAAGCCGCTTCCTCGGCCTTCGCCTTGTCGCCGGCCGCAACGGCGTCAAAGCTGGTGATCGTCGTTTCGCCGATCTTCACCGTCGCCGGTGTCCCCGCAGCCGCCGTGGTCACGACGTCATAGGGAACCGAGTTCTTGGTCAGGAAGGCGGTGGCGATGTCGCAGGAGGTGGTGAACTTCGCCGTGCCCGTCGGGTTGAACTGGAACCTGCAGTCGCCCGGAGCGGCGGTGACGGTGGCGCGAACGTTCTGCTGCGCTTCCGCAAGCGCTGGGTTGCCGGCCCACGTCATCGCCTTGAACAGCGGGAAGTAGGTGAGCATGGCAAGCAGGAGGCCCGCCATGATGATCGGCTTGCGGCCGATCTTGTCCGACAGCCAGCCGAAGAAGACGAAAAAGCCTGTGCCGATAAGGAGCGAGGCGGCAACCATCAGGTTTGCCGACTGGCCGTCGATCTTCAGAATGCTCTGCAGGAAGAACAGCGCGTAGAACTGGCCGGAATACCAGACCACAGCCTGACCAACGACCGCGCCGAAGAGCGCCAGAAGGGCGATCTTGGCGTTGCGCCACTGGCCGAAAGCTTCCGTCAGCGGCGCCTTCGAACCCTTGCCCTCTTCCTTCATCTTCTTGAAGGCAGGAGACTCGTTCATCTTCAGGCGGATCCAGACGGAGACGCCGAGCAGCACGAAAGAGAGCAGGAAGGGTATGCGCCAGCCCCACTCGGCAAAAGCTTCCTTGCCCAGCATGTACTGGACCAGAAGGATAACCACCAGCGAGAGGAAGAGACCAAGCGTCGCCGTCGTCTGGATCCACGAGGTGAAATAGCCGCGGCGGCCGTGCGGCGCATGCTCTGCCACATAGGTCGCGGCACCCCCGTATTCACCGCCGAGCGCAAGACCCTGCAGGAGGCGGAGCCCGATCAGGATGATCGGAGCCGCAATGCCGATCGAGGCGGCACCGGGCAGGACGCCGACGAGGAAGGTCGACAGGCCCATGATCAGAATGGTGACGAGGAATGTGTATTTGCGGCCGACGAGGTCGCCCAGGCGGCCGAAAACCAGCGCGCCGAACGGCCGGACAAGGAAGCCGGCGGCGAAGGCGAGAAGCGCAAAGATGTTGCGCGTGGTCTCGGGATACTGGCTGAAGAAGGTTGCACCGATATAAACGGCAAGCGAACCGTAAAGATAGAAATCATACCATTCGAAGACGGTACCGAGCGACGAGGCGAAGATGACCTTCTTCTCCTCGCCGGTCATCGGGCCGGCTTTTGTGCCGCCCGCTGTCACGACGTTTGCCATTTTGATTCCTCCACTCCAAAATCGGTCTATTGGAGCGCCCATTCCCCGGTCCGGACATTCCTCCCTGAACGTCGGGTCCCCTTTGACATCCGGGCGTGGTGCGCCTCGCAACAAGATGTCAGAAAAGTGGCACGCGAGGCAGGGATGCTTTGGGCTTATGACTTTCGTCTAATGCCGGGGTCACCATGCTCGCGCCCGCACATCACGAAGTCTTCAATCGTGCCGCGGGCAAGCGCTGCCTTGCGTGACGACCGCTAGGGAGCCTCCGCGGCTTGACTCTTGCCGAAAAGCCGGTAAGAGCAGCGGCGAACGAGGAAACCGCCATGGGACCGAAGGGTTCGTCCATCGCTGCGCTGAATTTGCCGGCCCATACCGCCGGGCGGATCAGCCATTTCTCGCTCGCGCGCAAAACCACGGCCAAAACGACGACGAAAACCGTCTGACGTCTCTGGCCCTCCGCTCTCTCCCCGGTAAGGCCGGGGACAGGAACTTCGCGGTCGCACCGCGCAGTTTCCCCCTCCACCAAACGAGGAGAGACAGAAAGAGAGCTTAGATCATGGGTTTCAAAATTGCTGTCGCAGGCGCCACCGGCAATGTCGGCCGGGAGATGCTGAACATTCTTTCCGAGCGCGGCTTTCCGGCCGACGAAGTGGTGGCGCTCGCCTCCTCGCGCTCGGTCGGCACCGAGGTCTCCTACGGCGACAAGACGCTGAAGGTGACGAACCTCGAAACCTATGATTTTTCCGACACCGACATCTGCCTGATGTCGGCCGGCGGCGCCGTCTCGCAGAAATACTCGCCGAAGATCGGCCGGGAGGGTTGCGTCGTCATCGACAATTCCTCGGCCTGGCGCTACGACGCCGATGTTCCGCTGATCGTACCGGAAGTGAACGCGGACGCGATCGCGCAATTCTCCAAGAAAAACATCATCGCCAATCCGAATTGCTCGACGGCGCAGCTCGTGGTGGCGCTGAAGCCGCTGCACGACCATGCCAAGATCAAGCGCATCGTCGTTTCCACCTATCAGTCGGTTTCCGGCGCCGGCAAGGACGGCATGGACGAGCTCTTCAACCAGACCCGCGCTGTCTTCGTCGCCGATCCGATCGAGAGCAAGAAGTTCACCAAGCGCATCGCCTTCAACGTCATTCCGCACATCGACGTCTTCATGGAGGACGGCTACACCAAGGAAGAGTGGAAGGTACTGGCCGAAACCAAGAAGATGCTCGACCCGAAGATCAAGGTGACCTGCACGGCCGTGCGCGTCCCGGTCTTCATCGGTCATTCGGAATCGGTCAATATCGAATTCGAAAACGAGATCACCGCCGACGAGGCGCGCGAGATCCTGCGCGAAGCGCCGGGCTGCCTGGTCGTCGACAAGCATGAGAACGGCGGCTATGTGACGCCTTACGAATGCGCCGGCGAGGACGCGACCTACATCTCGCGCATCCGCGAGGATGCGACGGTCGAAAACGGCCTCAACATGTGGATCGTCTCGGACAACCTGCGCAAGGGCGCGGCGCTCAACGCGGTGCAGATCGCAGAGCTGTTGATCAACCGCGGCCTGATCAAACCGCGCAAGCAGGCGGCTTGATCGGCCTCGGTCGGGCAAACTTTAAGCCCCGCCTGCTTCGTTACGGCGACAGGCGGGGTTCGCAGTTCGTCGGCGGGCAATGGATTCACGTGAAACCATCGTGCCGGCGACGAGCGGATGACGAAGCGGGAATTTCGAAGGCAACAAATTCGGGCAATCGACGGGGTAATCCATGCATAGGGTGAAGAGCGCAGCAGCGGGCCTGGCGGCCCTGATCTCAACCGTAGTTCTTCCGGCGGACGCCTCTGCGGCGCAGTGCGGCAATGACGGCAGCGGCTTCTCCGCCTGGCTGTCGGAATTCAAGCGCGAAGCCGCCGGGAACGGCATCAGCCCTTCGGTGGTCGACCAGGCGCTCGCCAACGTCTCCTACAGCAGGGCGACGATCCGGGCCGATCGCGGCCAGAAGAGCTTCAAGCTGTCGCTCGACCAGTTCATGCAGAAGCGCGGCGGTCAGGTGATCATTTCGCGCGGCAAGAAGCTGCGGGCGCAGAATGCCAGGCTCTTCCAGAGCATCGAGCAGCGCTACGGCGTTCCCGCCGGCCCATTGATCGCCATCTGGGGCATGGAGACCGGCTTCGGCTCGTTCCTGGGCAAGGAACACACGCTTTCCGCCGTCTCGACGCTCGCCTATGATTGTCGCCGCTCCGACTATTTCACCAACCAGCTTTACGCCGCCCTCCAGCTCGTCCAGCGCGGCGACCTCAGCCCGGCCGCCCGCGGGGCGGCGCACGGCGAGATCGGGCAGACGCAATTCCTCCCGGTGAACGTGCTGAAATACGGCGTGGACGGGGACGGCAACGGCCATGTCGACATGGTCCGCTCCAAAGCGGATGCGCTTGCCTCAACCGCAAATTTCCTGCGCGGCCATGGTTGGCAGCCGGGCGGCGGCTATCAGCCGGGCGAGGTCAACTTCGCCGCCATCCAGGGCTGGAATGCCGCCAGCGTCTATCAGCAGGCGATCGCCATCATCGGCGCCGAGATCGACGGCGGGTGACAGCGCTTTTGCCCCTCACCCCGCTGCCGCGACTTCTCTCCCGCTAGCGGGGGAGAAGGGACAGGCCGGCGGACGAGGGGCCTGACTGGCGACCGTTACATTCCCGGTCGGGAAAAATCGCCGGTCTTCGCATCCATGACCCAGAGCTCGCCGGTCGAGATGTCGAACCATGCGCCGTGGAGACGAAGCTTTCCCTTCGACTCGAGAACGTTCACGCAGGGGAACGTCCTCAGATTGGCGATCGAATTGCGGATGGAGACCCGCTCGAGCGCACGCTGTCGTTCCGCCGGAGTCATCACGTCATTGCTCTGGATCTGCTCGGCGGCCGGTTTCAGGAGGTTCATCCAGCGGCCGATGAAATCGCCGGGGGAGAGGGGCTCGGCGTCCGGGTCGAGTGCCGCCTTGATGCCGCCGCAGCGCCCGTGGCCCATGACCACGATGTTGGTGACCCGCAGCGACTGGACCGCGAATTCGAGCGCGGCCGAGGTCGAATGATAATGTCCGTCCGGTTCATAGGGCGGCATCATGTTGGCGACGTTGCGCACGACGAAGAGTTCTCCCGGGCCGGCATCGAAGATCGTTTCGGGCGCGGCGCGGGAGTCGCAACAGGCGATGACCATCGTCCTCGGTTTCTGACCGCTCTCGGCGAGGGTTTTGTAGCGCTGCTGCTGTTCGGTGAAGCGCCCGCTCATGAAATTGCGGTAGCCGGTCAGAAGATGTTCCGGAAAGCCCTGTATATCCATCGGTAACCCCGTTTCATCCACTCGTTCCTGCTGCATCGTCCTGGTGCTCCTGTCTTTGATCGGGATTCAAGGAAACATGCGGGTAGCGTGTCTGAAAGGACGCACCGGGAACCATGAAGCGTCGAACTGTTACAGCGTGCTCCCGCCATCCGAAAGGGCGAAATGCGTCTATGAGGCAATTCTTCCATATCTGGCGCTATTTCTTCCGCGCCTGGCTCGGATGCATGAGGCGGCGCATCTGCACCATTGCCATCGGCGTCGCCAGGCTCGATGCATCCTGTTCGAGCGTCAGCTCGTCGGAATCGCGCTTACGGCTTCTCGCAATGATCTCGTAGACGCTGGCGGTCGCCATCTGCAGCGCGCGTTCCTCCGGAAGCCCTTCCAGCAGGCGCGCCAGGAATACGGCCGAGAGCAGATCGCCGGTGCCGTTCGGAGGATTGTCGATCAGGCGGTGCTCGGCAAGCAGCGCATGGCGTCCGGACAGGTAAAGATTGCCCGTGCCGCCGCTCATCATCGGTATCGCCGATGTCACCAGCACGCGTGACGGCCCGAGGTCGACCGCCGCGTCGAGGATGGCCGCATTCGTCTCGAGCGAAGCACCTGCCAACCAGGAAAGCTCGAACCGGTTGGGCGTGGCCAGCGTCGCAAGCGGCAGCAGCAGGTCGCGGATGGCGCTGGCGATCTCCACCGGGACGTAGAGGCCGCCCGCATCGCCAAGAATCGGATCGCAGGCATAGAAGAGCGCGGGATTGCGCTGGCGCAGCGCCTTCACGAGGCCAGCAACGACCGCCGCCTGTTCGGGGGAACCCAGATAGCCGGACAGCACCGCGCGCACCTCACCGATCCAGGGCGCAGCGACGAGATCGTCGATGATCGAGCGGAAGTCCTCGTCCGGCATGGTCACCCGCGTCGACCGACCGTGTCCCGGATGCCAGGGAAGCACGACCGTCGGCAAGGCCCAGACCCGGTGGCCGAGCATTTCCAGCGCGAAGACGGCAGCCCGGTTGCCCACCGCGCCGCGCACCACATGACTCGAAATGACGATGACGGCACCGGGCGCGGCAGGCGTGTCGGACATTGGGAGACCCCGTTATTCGCTTTCGAAGTGTGATCGCCCGCCCCTCACGGACTGTCAACTGCCGCTCGTGCAGACCCACGTGACAGAAACTTCGGCGTTTTCGTTCGTTTTTGCGGTTTTTCGGGAAATTTTTGCAAAATTGGCTTCGATTTAAATGGATTTAGGTCGAATCTACGTGATTTTCTCCAAAATCCGGCTCGATTTTGCCGAAATCCATCATAAAAACGGTCGCCATTGGGCATGGTTCTGCTAGGTTCAACCATCATGAGTGGAGAGCGATTTCATGGGCGTGAAGCATAATCCGAAGCGGGACCGGCACATCGATGCGGCCCGGGCGGCAGGGTCCAGATTCGGGGCCGAGACACTGCCACCGGAAATCCTCTTCGGCGGAGCGAGCAACGACGACCTCGACCGTTACACGCCTGAGATGCTGGCGCTCACCGCTGCCCACGCACGCAGCGAACTCGCACGCTGGGACGGCGGCAAGCCGCAGGTCTCGGTGGAGACGGTGGCAGGGGTCGCACCGGGCGGTATCGAGGTTTCGATCATCGCGATCACCGAACGCAACATGCCCTTCCTTTACGATTCGGTGATGGGAGAGGTGACGAGCACCCACCGCGACATCCACCTGGCGATCCATCCAATTCTGGTGATGGAGCCCGGAAAACCCGTGAAGCTGTTCGATCCGGACGAGGAAAGCGCGCCCGAACACCGCGTCAGCCACATTCAAATCCACTTGAGCAGGCTGACTCCGCTGGAGGCACGCTCATTGAGCAAGCGCATCTCGGATGTGCTGGAGCAGGTTCATCAAGCCGTACACGACTGGCCGGCGATGACCGCTCTGCTCGACCAGGCAATGCGGGAGCTCGAGGACTACAACGCTTCCCGCAAGAAGAGCGACCGCGACGAGGCGCTGGCGTTCCTTCGCTGGCTAAGGGATAGCAACTTCACCTTCCTCGGAATGCGGGAATATACCTATTCCGGCAAGGGCGAACGGGCGACGGTCGAGCGCGGCAAGGGCAGGGGCCTCGGCATCCTGTCCAATCCGGACGTGCGGGTCCTGCGCCAGGGCAAGGATGCGGTGCTGACCACCCCGGAAATCCTCGCCTTCCTCGAGGGGCCCGACTTCCTGATCGTCACCAAGGCCAATGTGAAGTCGGTCGTCCACCGGCGTGCCCACATGGACTACATCGGCATCAAGCGTTTCGACGCCTCCGGCAACGTCGTCGGCGAACTGCGCATCGTCGGTCTGTTCACCTCGACGGCCTACACGCGGCAGGCGTCGGAGATCCCGCTGCTCAGGCACAAGATCGAGAAGATCGTCGATCATTTCGGCTATGATCCGCAGAGCCATTCCGGCAAGACGCTGGCCAACACGCTGGAGGCCTATCCGCGCGACGATCTTTTCCAGATCGATATCGGGCTGCTCGCCGCCTTCTGCGAACAGATCAACGAGCTCGGCGACCGGCCGCGGGTGCGGGTGCTGCCGCGCATCGACCACTTCGACCGCTTCGTCTCGGTCATCGTGTTCGTGCCGCGCGAACAATACGATTCCGACGTCCGCGAAAAGATCGGCGACTATCTGAAGACGGTCTATGACGGCCGGGTCTCGGCCTATTACCCGGCCTTTCCCGAAGGCGGGCTTGCACGCGTCCATTTCATCATCGGCCGCTCGGGCGGCAAGACGCCACGGGTTCCCCAGGCGAAGCTCGAAGAGGCGGTCCGCGCCATCGTCACCCGCTGGATCGATCGGTTCAATCTGCTCGCCCGCAAGGAGGGCAAGGAGATATCGGTCGGTGAAGCCTATCAGGCGGCCTTCACGCCCGCGGAAGCCTATGCCGACCTCGGAGACATCGCCGCCTGCACGGCCGGCGACCCGATCCGCATCTCCTTCTACCACCGGCACCAGGAGCGGCCGGATACGCTGGAACTGAAGATCTTCCATGCCGACACCCCCGTTTCGCTGTCGCGCCGCGTGCCGCTTCTCGAAAATCTCGGCTTCCGTGTCATCAGCGAGCAGACCTACGACATCGGCGTGCACGTCCATGGGGACGAGCCCCGCGAGGTCGTCCTTCACGACATGGAGCTGATCCATCGCGACGGGCACACGCTCAATCTCGCCAGGATCGGCCCCGCCCTGGAGGAGGCCTTCCTGGCGGCCTGGAACGGCACGACGGAGGACGACAACTTCAACCGGCTGGTCCTGCTTGCCGGGCTCACCGCCCGCGAAGTCACGGTGCTGCGCGCCTATGCGCGCTATCTGCGCCAGGCCGGCATCACCTATTCCCAAGGCTATATCGCCGATACTCTGAACAAGTATCCGACGATCGCCGCCGACATCTTCCGCCTCTTCTCCACGCGCATGGATCCGACGACGGAGGGGAAAGCGCGCACCAAGAAGTGCAACGCCTTGCTGTCGGGCATCGAGGAGGCTCTGTCGGCCGTGCCCAGCCTCGACGAGGACAGGATCCTGCGCCGCTACGTCAATGCGGTCCAGTCGACGCTCCGGACGAACTATTTCCAACAGGACGCCGAAGGCAGGCCGCGCGCGGTTCTTGCCTTCAAGCTCGATCCGAAACAGCTCGAAGGCCTGCCGGAACCGCGGCCTTTCCGCGAGATTTTCGTCTACGGCACGGAAGTGGAAGGCGTCCATCTGCGCTTCGGCAAGGTGGCGCGCGGCGGCCTTCGCTGGTCCGACCGGGCGCAGGATTACCGGACCGAGGTGCTCGGCCTCGTCAAGGCGCAGCAGGTGAAGAACGCCGTCATCGTTCCGGTCGGCGCCAAAGGCGGCTTCTATCCGAAGCAGCTGCCCGTCGGCGGCAGCCGCGATGAGGTCTTCAAGGCGGGAACGGAGGCGTACAAGACCTATATCCGCACGCTGCTCTCCGTCACCGACAATATCGTCGGCCAGGACGTCGTTCCCCCGGAGGACACGCTGCGGCTCGACGGCGACGACCCCTATTTCGTCGTTGCCGCCGACAAGGGAACGGCAACCTTCTCCGACACGGCGAATGCGCTCGCCCAGGAAGCGGACTTCTGGCTGGACGACGCCTTCGCTTCAGGCGGCTCCGCCGGCTACGACCACAAGAAGATGGGAATCACCGCGCGCGGCGCGTGGGAGGCCGTCAAGCGACACTTCCGCGAAATGGACGTCGACATCCAGACGACGCCCTTCACCGTCGCCGGCGTCGGCGACATGTCGGGCGACGTCTTCGGCAACGGCATGCTGCTTTCGGAAAAGATCCGGCTGATCGCCGCCTTCGACCACCGCGACATCTTCATCGATCCCGAGCCGGATATCGATCTCTCCTTTGCCGAGCGCAAGCGAATGTTCGCGCTTTCGCGCTCCAGCTGGCAGGATTATGACCGTAAGGCGCTCTCGCCCGGCGCGATGATCATTTCGCGTTCGGAAAAACTGGTGACACTCACCCCCGAAGCGATGGCGGCGATCGGCATCGACAAGCCGAAGACGACGCCCTTCGAGATCATGAGCGCAATCCTGAAGAGCCCGGTCGACCTGCTCTGGTTCGGCGGCATCGGCACCTATGTGCGCGGCACCAACGAGACGGATGCCGAGGTTGGCGACCGCGCCAACGACGCGATCCGCGTCTCCGCCGAGGATGTGCGGGCGCGCGTGATCGGCGAGGGGGCCAATCTCGGCGTCACCCAGAAAGGCCGGATCGGCTTCTCGCTCAATGGCGGGCGTTGCAACTCCGATGCCATCGACAACTCGGCCGGCGTCAATTCCTCCGACGTCGAGGTCAACATCAAGATCGCGCTTGCCTCCGCCATGCGCGAAGGCCGCCTGACCCGGCCCAAGCGCAACACGCTTCTGGCATCGATGACGGACGAGGTGGGACATCTCGTGCTGCGCAACAACTACCAGCAGTCGCTGGCGATCTCGCTCACCGAGATGCAGGGCCTCGCCAACCGCACCCCGCTGGCGCGGCTGATGGCGCGGCTGGAGGCCGACGGCCACCTCAACCGCAAGGTCGAGACCCTGCCGACCGACCAGGCGATGAGCGAGCGCTACCAGGCGGGCCGGCCGCTCACGCGCCCGGAGATCGGCGTGCTGCTCTCCTATGCGAAACTGGTGCTCTTCGACGAGCTGCTCGTCAGCGAGCTTCCGGACGACCCCTATTTCACGGCGACCCTGGAGCGCTACTTCCCCGCAAAGATGCGCAAGGCCTATGCCGGCGACATTCACGGGCACCGGCTGCGCCGCGAAATCGTCGCGACCGTACTCGCCAACGAAACGATAAACCGCGGCGGCCCCGCTTTCGTTTCGACGCTGACGGATGCCACCGGCTTCCTCTCCGCCGATGTCGTGAAGGCAGCGGTGCTGGCCCTGGATGGCTTCGATCTGCCGCGCATCTACGGCGAGATCGACGCGCTCGACAACAGGATCAGCGGCGTGATCCAGAACCGGCTCTATCACGAGGTGGGGCGTATCTTTGCGCTCGTCGCCGAACGGGCGCTGCGCACCCGCGCCTCCGAGGGCTCCGTGGCCGAAGCGGTTGCCCGGCTTCGCGACGGGCTGCAGAAGCTGCGCGGCACCATGCGGGCGGCGATATCCAGGGAGGGTGCCGAGGAAGCTCGCCTGAGGGCCGCCGGCTTCATCGAAAACGGCGTGCCGGCAAAGCTTGCCGAAGAAATCGCCGAACTGTCGCTCATGACCCTGGTCCCTGAGATCATGCAGATCGCCACGGTAACCGGCGAGCCGCTGAGCCGCACCGCCCAGGCCTATTTCACCGTCACCGAGAGCCTGAGGATCAACCGCCTGCTCGCGGCCGCCGACCGCGTGCCCGCCACCGAGCAGTTCGAGTCGATGGCGCTCTCGCGGGCGGTCGGCGATATCGGCACCGCACGCCGCGATATCACCATCGCCGCCCTGGTCGAGCATAAGGGCGAGCGAAACCCCGTCCTCGCCTGGCAGGATCGCGATCGCCAACGCGTCGCCACTGTCGGCGACCAGCTGAGGCTCCTGACCGAAAAGGGCGAAACGACGCTCGCCAAGGTCACTGTCGCAGCCGGTCTCCTCAGCGATCTTGCACGCGGCTGGACGAAATGACACAGTCCCTCCGGCCATAACTCGGCCGGAGGAACCAATTCCGCCCCGGTCGAAGGTTGTTCTTCATTGCCCTGCCCGCCGCCCCCGAACGCGGCGCGCTTGCGCAAGTGCCGGGGAGGGATGAAGTGGATATCGCGGCTGGGCGAATGGAGGAGCGGCCTCGGACTTCCCGTCTCGGCATTGCCGGCTGGATGCTGTTCGACTGGGCCGCGCAACCCTTCTTCACCGTGATCACCACCTTCATCTTCGCGCCCTATTTCGTTTCCCGGCTAACGGCCGATCCCGCCCATGGGCAGGCGGTCTGGGGCTATACGCTGACCATTGCGGGGATCGTGATCGCTCTGCTTTCGCCGGTCCTCGGCGCCATTGCCGATGCGGCCGGCCCGCGAAAGCCGTGGATCGCCTTTTTCGCCGCCGTGAAGATCATCTCGCTCGCCCTGCTCTGGAACGCGGCGCCGGGCTCGTCCCTGATCTATACGGCGGTCTTTCTTGCGCTGGCGACGGTGGCCGCCGAATTTTCCATCGTCTTCAACGATTCGATGATGACGCGGCTCGTCAGCGAGAAGGAAGTGGGGCGCATCTCCAACATCGCCTGGGGCCTCGGCTATCTCGGCGGCATGATCGTGCTGATCGCCGTGGTCGCGCTGATTGCCGGAAGCCCGCAGACCGGCAAGACGGCGATCGGACTCGAACCTCTGTTCGGGCTCGATCCGGCAAAGGGCG
The DNA here is from genome assembly GCF_035610345.1 of Sinorhizobium meliloti. Next base: position 3,367,626 of record NZ_CP141212.1, read on the forward strand.
AAGACGCCCGCATCACGGGCCCCATTTCCGCCGCCTGGTACATGGTTTTCATCCTGCCGATGTTCCTCTTCACGCCGGATGCGACCAGGGCAACGATGTCGATGGCGAAAGCAACCGCTCGGGGCTTCGAGGAACTGAAGGGCACGCTTGCCGAACTCAAGGAGAGGGCTGGCATCTTGCGGTTCCTGATTGCCCGGATGATCTTCCAGGACGGCGTCAACGGGCTGCTCGCGCTCGGCGGCACCTTCGCGGCCGGGATGTTCGGATGGCAGACGATGGAACTCGGGCTCTACGGCATCATCCTGAACGTCGTCGCGATTTTCGGCTGCCTTTATGCGAGCAGGCTCGATGCACGGCTCGGCTCCAAGACGATCGTCGTCGCAAGCCTCGTCTCACTGACGATCGCCACGCTCGGCATCGTCTCCACTGGGCCCGGTTTCACGCTCTTCGGGCTTGTCCCGCTTGGCTCGGCGGACTCGGGCGGCCTCTTCGGCACCGCCGCCGAAAAGGCCTATATTCTTTACGGCCTGCTCGTCGGCGTCGCCTTCGGGCCGGTCCAGGCCTCGTCGAGATCCTACCTCGCGCGCAGTGTTTCGCCCGACGAAGCCGGGCGCTATTTCGGTCTTTACGCCCTTTCCGGCCGCGCCACCTCGTTCCTGGCGCCCGCCTCGGTCGCGACGATCACGCTTATGACCGGTTCGGCCCGGATCGGCATGATGGCGCTCGTGGCCTTTTTCGCCGTCGGTCTCGTGATCCTCCTGCGGACCCCCTATCCGGCGCACCGGCCGCGATAGGAATGTCGAGCAGGAGGCCGGAGCGGGATGTGGTTTTCCTCCGCATCCGGCGTCTTAACGTCTTGGAATAGATCACGTTCATGTTTCAGGTCGAAACGACCTAAGGAGGGTTGCAATCTCTCCTCATCCTCATTCCTGTGCTTGTCATCTTTCAGCCCAAGGACTTGGTCTGGCTGGATTCCTGTGACGAGCACAGGAATGAGGAAATCAATAAATCTTAAGGCCTTAGAGCACTTCCAGGTGTCCCGGTTTTCCGCCCGGAAGTGCATTAGACAAAAGGGCTCTAGTGCCGGAAATGCCGCATGCCTGTGAAGACCATCGCGACATTGTGTTCGTCCGCCGCCGCGATCACTTCTTCGTCGCGCATCGAACCACCCGGCTGGATGACGGCGGTCGCGCCGGCCGCGATGGCTGACAGAAGACCGTCGGCGAAGGGGAGGAAGGCTTCCGAGGCGACGGCCGAACCGCGCGTCAGCGGCTCGGCGAGGCCGAGCGCCTTGGCCGCTTCTTCTGCCTTTATGGCAGCGATGCGGGCGGAATCGACGCGGCTCATCTGGCCGGCGCCGATGCCCGCCGTCTGGCCGTCCTTGGCATAGACGATGGCGTTGGACTTGACGTGCTTCGCCACCTTGAAGGCGAACTTCATGTCTTCGAGCTCCTGCGCCGTCGGCGCACGCCTGGTGACCACCTTGAGCTCCAGATCCTCTACCATACCGTTGTCGCGCGTCTGGACGAGCACACCGCCGGCGACCGTCTTCGCCGTCAGGCCGGGCATGCGCGGATCCGGCAGGCCGCCGGTCGCAAGCAGCCGCAGGTTCGGTTTGCGGGCGATGACGGCTTTCGCGTCGTCGCTGACCGACGGCGCGATGATGACCTCGGTGAAGAGTTTGACGATCTCTTCCGCAGTCTCGGCGTCCAGTTCCTGGTTGAGCGCGATGATGCCGCCGAATGCCGAGGTCGAATCGCAGGCGAGCGCCCGGCGATAGGCTTCCGCGAGCGAGGGCGCGGTCGCAACGCCGCAGGGATTGGCATGCTTGATGATGGCGCAGGCCGGTGCCTTTTCCGGCAGGAATTCCGCCACCAGTTCGAAGGCGGCATCGGTATCGTTGATGTTGTTATAGGAGAGCTGCTTGCCCTGCAGCAGCGCCGCCGTGGCCACTCCCGGCCGTTTCTCGCCGCTCACGTAGAATCCGGCTTTCTGGTGCGGGTTTTCGCCGTAGCGCATCTCCTCCCTGAGCACGCCGCCGAGAACGCGGTGGCGCGGCATGGGCGTGTCGAGCACCTCGGCAAACCAGTTGGAGATCGCCGCATCATAGGCGGCCGTGCGGGCATAGGCCTTGGCCGCCATCTTCTGGCGGAAGGCGTAGCGCGTCGTCCCGTCTGCGATTTCCTCCAGCAGCGGCGAATAGTCCGCCGGGTCGGTGACGATCGTCACATAGGCATGGTTCTTGGCCGATGCCCGGATCATTGCGGGGCCGCCGATATCGATATTCTCGACCGTGGTCGGGTAGTCGCCGCCTTTGGCGCGGACGTCTTCGAAGGGATAGAGATTGATGACGGCGAGATCGATCGCGGTGATGCCGTGCGCGCTCATGGCATCCGCATGCTCCGCGTCGTCGCGGATCGCGAGAAGACCTCCATGGACGCCTGGGTGAAGCGTCTTGACGCGCCCGTCCATGATTTCCGGAAAGCCGGTCAGCTCCGAGACGTCGCTGACGGGAAGGCCGGCATCGGCAAGCGCCTTGTGCGTACCGCCGGTCGACACCAGCCGTATGCCCTTGTCGTTGAGGGCGCGGGCGAGTTCGACGATGCCCGTCTTGTCGGAGACCGAAAGGAGGGCGGTTTTGATCCGGACCTCGTCCGGGGCGGGGATTTTCTTGGAGGCGACAGCCATCGACCTTGCTCCTTTGGCAGCGCCGGACGCGTAGGCAAGAGGTTCCGGCGATTGGGATGGCTGCCCGTTAGCATAGCTTGTTGCCGGAAGGAACCTTCGGCGCCGCAACAACGGGAAAATAGGCCCGGCGCAGTTTCGACGTCATCCCTCCCGCGTGAAAGTCCACTGGATCTCCGGCTGCGAGGCGGCGGAGAAGGTCACGCTTATCTGCGACGAGGCGCGAACGCCGGAGGGATCGGCGAAGAAGATATCCTCCTCGATCGCGAGCGCACCGTCGCGGCAGGCGAAGAGCCATGTCTCTCCGTCGGGCGCCGTCAGATATATCTCGCTCTCGCTGTGCCGGCGCATGCCGATTGCCGGATGGATGTGGAAACGGGCGACCGCGGCCGCGTCGTCGTCATTTTCCGGATCGCTGCCATCCTCCAGCAGCAGGCGGTCGCGGCCGCGGATCAACCGCCCGCCATTGAGAATTCCGATGTCGCGCTCGTGGATCAGGCCGAAGGGCGCAAGGTAACCGTCGTGACTCGCTTTGACCTGCTCGATGCTTCCCGGCTCGTCCTTTCGCTCCATCGCAACGCGCGAGGGGCCGCTGATCATGATCGGGCCCAGAAAGCGCGACTGCGAAAAGCGGCAGGAAGAGGTGTCGTCGACGGTGACGGTGGAATGCGCGGCGGTCGTGCGCGCCATCTGCCTGAATCGTTCGCCGGCGAATTTCGGCGCGCCGGAGTTGACGACGAAGCGATTCCTGCCGGAGGACATCTCGAAGGAGAGGCAGCCTGCATGGGCGGTTCGCGACAGGTCGACCGAAAGCGGACGCCCAGTGTCCATGATGATGACGGTATCGCCCATCGACAGGCGTTCGTAATGGGCGTGCGGCAACGACCGGAACGGCTCGCCGGACGTCTCGTCATATCTGAGCACCGAGGCGAGCTCATGGGCGAGAACCGATGTCGCGCCGTTGAAGAGGGCGAGCTCCCCGCTCTGGTGGCGGAAGAAGCGGAGCGCCGGATACATGCGGTCGATGCAGGGGATGAGCCTCGAAGGCACGTCGTGGCCGAGATTGACATAGGTCTGGCGCAGCGGCAGCAGATCGAGCAGCAGCTCGAGCCCGGCCCGGGGGTTTCGGGAGAAATGCGCCCCGTCAGGCAGAAGCTGCCGCTCCAGCTCCAGATCCAGATTGCGCGACGCCTTGCGGATAGCCGAAGCCGTAGCCGGCATCGAAACGGAGGCCATGGCGAGTGCCAGGCGAACCCTCAGGCGCGCCTCTCCGTCGGTCACGGTCTCGGCGACGTTCCGGAGGTAGCGGACCTGAAGGGCAAGGCTTCTCAGGAAGCGGCGATAGAAACCGTGCTCGGCATTACGCAGCACCACCGGCGAATGGGACAGCCAGGCGATGACGCGCTGCGCGACCACATCCGCTTCCCACGAGATTTCGCCGATGCTTCGGCCATGGCTGCCCATCCAGTCGTCCATGATCTGGCGCAGCCTGATCGAGCCGGCCTCGTCCTGGATCGCCCGCATGTGCCTCAGCCAGCCGAAGGAATGAAGGCGAACCGCGAACTCGTGCGACGGCAGGTCGATTTCGAAAGGCGACTCGCCTTCGGTATCCAGGACGCGGCCGGCGAGCGGAAAGCGACCCGCGAGAATCTCTTCGGCGGCGAAGGGATCGATGGCCCGAAGATCCGTGGGTGCGACGATCAGACGGGCGGGCGTAGAGCCTGCAACGCGCAGTGCCGCCGTCTTTCCGCGCGAAAGCAGGCGCGCCAATCGGCGTTGGCCTTCGCGCAAATACAAATATAGGAGCCTTGTTTTACTGGAAAACGTCATCGGCGCCCGTGGGTTTCCTCTTCAACCGGAGCCGATTCGAGGATCATGCAGAAGATCGGAATCGTGCGGGAAAGATCATTAAATATTTATCAACCCTGTCGCCATTGATAGGCGGGCCGTCCGAGGGCGTCAATTGTCAAAGCAAAACAGTCTGTTGATGAGCGCCCTCAGGCTGCCTCACGGCGCAGCACGGCGGCATAAAAACCATCGAGGCCACCGGCGAAGGGCGGTTCCAGTGGAAGCATCGCAGGTGTCGTGCGGAACTCTCCAAGCGGGGTGATCGCCTTTTCGAGCCCCGGCCAATCGGCTGCGTCGATCGGCACCCGTTCGCATCCGCCGTCGGCGACGACGCGGGCGACGACCTCCTCGCCCTCCAGCGGGTCGAGCGAGCAATTGGAAAAGACGATGAGCCCGCCGGGCTTCACCAGGGTAAGCGCATGCCGCAGCAGCCGTTCCTGCAGCCTGGCAAGCTTCTCGACGTCCGGCGGGCCTTTGGTCCAGAGCACGTCGGGATGCCGCCGGGTTGTGCCCGTCGAGGAGCAGGGGGCGTCGAGAAGGGCCGCGTCAAAGAGCTCTTCCGGCCGGAACTCGGCCATGTCGCTCTCCTTGGTCCGGGCCTCGAAGCCCAGCCGCTCGAGGTTCGCCTTGAGCCGCCGCAACCGGCTTGACGACTGATCGAGCGCGGTCACCTCGGCCCCCGCGAGGACGAGCTGCGCCGTCTTGCCGCCGGGCGCAGCACAGAGATCGACCACCTTTTTCCCGTGAATATCGCCGAAAAGGCGGGCCGGAATGGAAGCAGCCGCGTCCTGGACCCACCAGGCCCCTTCCGAAAAGCCTGAAAGCGACGGGATCGAACCGGAGAAGTCCTGAAGACGAACGGAGCCGGTCGGCAACACGGTGCCAGCGAGCCGTTCCGCCCAGGACGCCGCATCGGATTTCACGGTCACGTCGATGGCGGCGGGAACGAGCTGCGCCTCGGAGATGCGCTCGGCCTGGTCGGGACCGTAACAGGCGACGAGCCTGTCGAAGAACCAGCCGGGCATCGCCGGCACTTGCTGCAACTTTTCGAGAATTTCGTCCTTTTCACGCGAAAGCCGCCGCAATACGGCGTTGACGAGGCTTGCGAAACGGCGATTGCGCGGGTCGGACTGGGCCTGTTCCACTGCGAGATCGACTGCCGAATGATCCGGAACGTCGAGATAGAGAATTTGCGCGGCGGCAACGGTCAGCACGTGTTCGAGAGCCCGCGCACCCTCGGGCAGAGGCGTTTGCAGAAGCGAGTCGATAGCCGCGCGAATGCGCGGCAGATGGCGGAGTGCCGAGTTGAGAATGGCGCGCACCAGCGCGCGGTCTGCTTCGCTCAACTCGCGATAGGCCGGGTTCCCGCGCTCCGGATCGAGCATTCCGTCGAGCGGCGTCTTGCGGTCCACCACCGCCGCCAGGATCTTGGCAGCCGCCTGGCGGCTCTTCAGGCCCGGTTTGGCCGCGGCATCCGCGCCGGGCCGGGCTCCTCCCGCTCTTGAGCGATTGTGCTCGCGGGATCGTTTCGGACGTGAATCGTTCTTGCGGTTTTCGGGCATCAGGACCAGGGGCCTTTCGGCGGTTCGGAACCACCGCGACCCCAGCCGGTTCTCGGGACAGAGCGCGATTTGCGCCCTGCATTATCAGGGCGGACCGGTGCCGTCGAGCCCGTGGACGTCTCGCGGGCCATTCTCTCCAGAGCCGCCACCCGGTTCTCCGTGTTCGGATGGGTCGAGAACAGATTGTCCATCCGCTCGCCCGAGAGGGGATTGATGATGAACATATGCGCCGTCGCCGGATTGCGCTCGGCGTCATTGTTATGGATGACCTGCGCGGCACCGGCGATCTTGCGAAGCGCCGAGGAAAGCCAAAGTGGATTGCCGCAGATCTCCGCGCCGCGGCGGTCGGCGGAATATTCGCGTGTACGGCTGATCGCCATCTGTACCAGCATGGCCGCGAGCGGGGCGACGATCATCGCGATCAGCACGCCGATGAAGCCGAGCGGATTGTTGTTCTCGCGGTTGCCACCGAAGAAGAAGGCGAAATTGCCAAGCATGGAAATCGCACCGGCGAGCGTCGCCGTCAGCGTCATCGTCAAAGTGTCGCGATACTGGATATGGGCGAGCTCATGCGCCATCACCCCGGCAACCTCCTCGTAGGAGAGCGAATGCAGCAGTCCCGTCGAAGCGGCGACCGCAGCGTTCTCGGGATTGCGGCCGGTGGCGAAGGCATTCGGCTGTGGGCTGTCGATGACGTAGACGCGCGGCATCGGCAGGCCGGCATTCTTCGCCAGATCGCGGACGATGCCGTAATATTCCGGCGCGCTGCGCTCGTCCACCTCCTGCGCCCGGTACATCCGCAGGACCATCCGGTCGGAATTCCAGTAGGAGAAGAAGTTCATGCCCGCGGCGATGACGAGGGCGATCATCATGCCACCGCGGCCGCCGATGACATAGCCGACGGCCATGAAGAGGACGGTCATGAAGGCAAGCAGCATTGCCGTGCGCATGAGGTTCATGAATGAGCTCCAACCATATCGGTGTCCTTTCCGCGCCTCCTGGAAAGCCGCTTGCAGCCGCTTCGTTCCATTCGGTACGCGCAAAGGTTTCACGTGAATCAAGCTTTTCCGTTCACACGGAAGTGCCTATATGATGGGTATAGACGGCCAGCTCTTCAATATCGTTACGGAAACCGCGACCGGTATGCAGAACGACAACGACAATTCTCCCGACCGCCCCAAACGTCCGCTTTCCCCGGCAGCGCTGCGCGCTCTGAAGGAGGCCGAAGAGAGGCGACGTGCCGAAGCGCCGAAGGATATGCCGGCGGAACTAGGCGGGCGCGGCGGCCTCGACCCGGCTCGCTTCGGCGATTGGGAGATCAAGGGCCGCGCGATCGATTTCTGAGGCAGGTCGTATCAATTTCGTTTCGGTAGCGAATCGAGCGCTGCGTCGCGGCTGGTAGAGGGCGGGGTTGAGCCCCTCATCCTAACCTTCTCCCCGCAATGCACCCTCGCCCCGCTTGCGGGGCGAAGGTGCGGCAGCGGGATGAGTGGCTCTCGCCACCCAGCTCACATCACGCGCGGTTCTGACGATTGGCGATCAGGTCGTCGACGACACCTGGATCGGCGAGCGTCGACGTGTCGCCGAGCGAACCGAAATCGTCCTCGGCGATCTTGCGGAGGATCCGGCGCATGATCTTGCCCGAGCGTGTTTTCGGCAGGCCGGGCGCGAACTGAATCTTGTCCGGCGTCGCGATCGGCCCGATCTCCGAACGCACGTGCTTGACGAGCGCCTGGCGCAGTTCGTCGTCTCCGACCTCGCCGGCCATCAGCGAAACGTAGCAATAGATGCCCTGACCCTTGATCGGATGCGGATAGCCGACGACCGCCGCCTCGGAAACGAGGTTGTGCGAGACGAGCGCCGATTCCACTTCCGCCGTGCCGAGCCGGTGGCCGGAGACGTTCAGCACGTCGTCGACACGGCCGGTGATCCAATAGTAGCCGTCCTCGTCGCGGCGGCAGCCGTCACCCGTGAAATACTTGCCCTTGTAGGTGGAGAAGTAGGTCTGGATGAAGCGTTCGTGGTCGCCATAGACCGTCCGCATCTGCCCGGGCCAGCTGTCGGTGATGCAGAGGTTGCCGTCGGCCGCGCCCTCTACGACCTTGCCGTCGCTGTCTACGATCTGCGGCTGGACGCCGAAGAAGGGCCGCGTCGCCGAGCCGGGTTTGAGATCGGTGGCCCCCGGCAGCGGCGTGATCAGTATGCCGCCGGTTTCAGTCTGCCACCAGGTATCGACGATAGGGCAACGCTCGTCGCCGACAACGTGATAGTACCACTCCCAGGCTTCCGGATTGATCGGTTCGCCGACCGTTCCGAGCAGGCGCAGCGAAGAGCGTGAGGAGCGCTTGACGAAATCGTCGCCCGCTCCCATCAGCGAGCGGATCGCGGTCGGCGCGGTGTAGAAGATGTTGACCTTGTGCTTGTCGACCACTTCCCAGAATCGTCCCGCGTCGGGGAAGTTCGGCACGCCCTCGAACATCAGCGTCGTCGCCGCATTGGCGAGCGGCCCGTAGACGATGTAGGAGTGGCCGGTGACCCAGCCTACATCGGCCGTGCACCAGTAGATGTCGCCGTCCCGATAGTCGAACACGTATTGATGCGTCATCGAAGCGTAGACGAGATAGCCGCCGGTCGTGTGCAGCACGCCCTTCGGCTTGCCGGTAGAGCCGGACGTATAGAGGATGAAGAGCGGGTCCTCCGCGTTCATCTTTTCCGGCGGGCAATGCGGCTCCACCGTCGCGGTCTCCTGATGATACCAGAGATCGCGCCCCGGAGCCCAGCCGACCTTGCCGCCGGTGCGGCGCACGACCAGGACCTTGCTGACCATTACGTGCTGCCTGGCAGCGATATCGACCGCCGTATCGGTATTCTCCTTGAGCGGAATCGGCTTGCCGCCGCGCAGGCCCTCGTCGCAGGTGATCACGAAGGTGGATTCGCAATCGACGATTCGGCCGGCCAGCGCCTCGGGCGAAAAGCCGCCGAAAACGACCGAATGGATCGCGCCTATGCGCGCGCAGGCGAGCATCGCATAGGCCGCTTCGGGGATCATCGGCATGTAGAGGGTGACGCGGTCGCCCTTCTTGACGCCGTGCTTCTTCATGACGTTGGAAAGACGGCAGACCCTGTCGTACAGCTCGTTATAGGTGATCTTCTTGTCGAGATAGGGATTGTCTCCCTCCCAGATGATCGCCGTCTTGTCGCCGTGCGTCTTCAGGTGGCGGTCGATGCAATTGTAGGACACATTGGTCAGTCCGTCTTCGAACCACTTGATCGAGACATCGCCCTCGAAGGAGGTATTCTTGACCTTTGTATAGGGCTCGAACCATTCGATCCGCTTGCCGTGCTCGCCCCAAAACTTCTCCGGATCGGCAACGCTCTCGCGATACCATTCGAGATAGGTCGCATTGTCGAGCAGCGTGCGGTTCTTGGCCGCTTCTAGGACCGGGTAGGTCTTGACGTCCATAATTTTCCTCCCTGCGCATTTCTGGTCAGATCATGGGCGGATACCGGCGGAAAACTGCGCACAGAGTTCCTCATTCCGCCCTGGATCGGCTCCCACCGGTCCTTTGCGACAATTCATAAGCAGGTCGCTTCCGGTCCGCAATTAGACAAAAGCACATTTGAAAGTGAAGAATTGCAATTTCGAGACAAGAACGGTATAGAACCCCCAATTCCCGGAAATGAGTGGTAGACTCCACGGCCCGCGACACCGGCGCGGACGGACAAAAGGACTATATCCATGGCTCAGCAACTGCTTATGCCCAAGGCAACAGCCGTCTGGCTGGTTGACAACACCGCACTCTCGTTCGACCAGATCGCGCAGTTCTGCAAGCTGCACCCGCTCGAGGTCAAGGCGATTGCCGACGGTGAATCGGCGCAGGGTATCAAGGGCCTCGATCCGATCGCTACCGGCCAGCTTTCGCGCGACGAGATTGCACGCGCCGAAGGAAATCCGAATCACAAACTCAAGCTTTCGGAGCCGAAGGTCCGCGTCCCGGACTCCAAGCGCAAGGGCCCGCGCTACACGCCGGTCTCCAAGCGTCAGGACCGCCCGAACGCCATTCTGTGGCTGGTCCGCAACCATCCGGAACTGAAGGACGCGCAGATCTCGCGTCTTGTCGGCACGACGAAGGCGACGATCGAGCAGATTCGCGAGCGCACCCACTGGAACTCCGCCAACCTGACGCCGATGGACCCGGTGACTCTCGGCCTCTGCTCGCAGATCGACCTGGACCTGGAGGTCGAGCGCGCCTCCAAGGGGCGCCCGCTTCCTTCCGCAGCCGAGACCGGCGCGACGCTCGAATCCGCGCAGGAGACCGAGAAGCTCGACTACGGCCACGATCGCGAAGAGGAGAAGGAAATCGACGCCGATGCCGTCTTCGCCAAGCTGAAGTCGCTGAAGTCGGACCGCAAGGACGACGAGGAAGACGACTACTGATCGCTTCGCCATCTGCGAGATGAGAAAACCCGGATCGCAACATCCGGGTTTTTTATTGACCGTCGCTGACGGAAAACCGTTACACGCTTTCCTGGAAGTGCTCTAAACGCCAATCCCCTTGGACCGCAACAGTTCGGTAATCTCGTCGAGGATCGACGGATCGTCGATCGTTGCCGGCATCGTCCAGGGCTGGCGGTCGATGATCTTCTGGATCGTCGAGCGCAGGATCTTGCCGGATCGCGTCTTTGGCAGCCGCTTGACGCAGACCGCCGTCCTGAAGGCGGCGACCGGCCCGATGCGCTCGCGCACGAGGCCGATGACCTCCTTCTCGATTTCTTCTGTTTCACGGGAAACATTGGCGTTGATGACCAGGAAGCCCGCCGGCACCTGCCCCTTGAGGGGATCGGCGATGCCGATCACGGCGCATTCGGCGACGTCCGGATGGCTGGCGCAAACCTCTTCCATGGCCCCCGTCGACAGCCGGTGTCCTGCAACGTTGATGATGTCGTCGGTCCGCGCCATGATGAAGATATAGCCGTCCTCGTCGAGATAGCCGGCATCCGCCGTTTTGTAGAAGCCGGGATATTCCTCGAGATAGGCCGCATGGAAGCGGTGATCGGCATTCCAGAGCGTCGGCAGGCAGCCGGGCGGCAAAGGCAGCTTGATCACGACATTGCCGAGCGCGCCGGTTTCCACCGGGTGGCCCGCGTCGTCGACGACCTGCACGTCGTAGCCGGGGAGGGGAACCGCCGGGGAACCGTATTTTACCGGCAGGAGGCCGAGACCCAATGGATTGCCGGCGACGGGCCATCCTGTTTCCGTCTGCCACCAGTGATCGATCACCGGAACCTTCAGCGCCCGTTCCGCCCAGCGGATCGTGTCCGGGTCGGCCCGCTCGCCCGCAAGATAGAGCGCCCGGAACCGCGACAGGTCGTAACGGCCTGCATGGACAGCTTCCGGATCCTCTTTCCGGATCGCTCGCAGCGCCGTCGGCGCGGTGAACATGACGGCGACGCCGTGTTCGGAAATCACGCGCCAATAGGTTCCGGGGTCGGGCGTCCCGACTGGGTTTCCTTCGAAGAGGATCGACGTGCAGCCGTTGAGGAGCGGCCCGTAGACGATGTAGGAATGACCGACCACCCAACCGATGTCGGAAGCCGCCCAGAACACGTCGCCGGCATTGACGCCGAAGAAGTTCTCCATCGACCATTTGAGCGCGACCATGTGGCCGCCATTGTCCCGCACGACGCCTTTCGGCTGGCCGGTCGTCCCGGACGTATAGAGGACATAGAGCGGATCGGTGGAGGCGACCGGCGTGCAAGAGGCTTCCTCACCGGCGTCTCTGGCCTGCGCAAGCGCCTCGGCGAAATCGATGTCGCGGCCGCGAATCATCGAGGCGGCGAGCATATCGCGCTGATAGATCAGGCAATGGGCCGGCTTGTGGCTGGCCGTTTCGATCGCCTGATCGAGCAGAGGCTTGTAGGCGACGGTCCGACCGGGCTCCAGCCCGCAGCTTGCCGAGACGACGAGCTTTGCCTGGCAATCATCGATGCGCATGGCGAGTTCGTTGGCGGCAAAGCCGCCGAAAACGACAGAATGCACCGCGCCGATCCGCGCTGCCGCGAGCATGGCGATCGCCGCCTGCGGAATCATCGGCATGTAGATGATGATGCGATCGCCCTTGTCGACGCCCAGATTGCGGTAGATCGCAGCCATTGCCTTCACATCGGCGAGCAGGTCCGCATAGGAGATCCTCTCGACCCGGCCGGTGACGGGGCTGTCATAGATAAAGGCCGGCTGCTCGCCTCGGCCGGCCTCGACATGCCGGTCGAGGCAATTGTGGCAGGTGTTGGTGACGCCATCCGGAAACCAGTGGCCATAGGTGCCGCCGGCAGGCTCGAAAATGCGCGCCGGCCGCTCGAACCAGTCAATCGCCGATGCGGCATCTGCCCAGAAGCCGTGCGGATCGGCTTTCCACGCGGCATACACTTCGGAATAGCGGCTCGCCATATCCGTTTCCTCCCACTCGCTCTCCGGACGAGAAGCCCGGTTCCTCCACTTCGCAAGATAGGCGAACGGAGGTAAACGGGAACCCCGACCAAAGGGTAATGGGATTGGAACTCAGCGCGCTCCGAAAATGGCGGAGCCTACCCGCACGCCGGTGGCGCCGAAGGCGATTGCCGTTTCGAAATCGCCCGACATGCCCATGGAGAGCCTGGAAAGGCCGCACTGATCGGCAAGCTTGGCGAGCAGGGCGAAGTGCGGTCCCGGATTTTCGTCCAGCGGGGGAATGCACATCAGTCCTTCGATGTTCAGAGCCAACTCGTCACGGCAAAGCCCGACGAAAGCGGCCGCGTCGTCCGGCGCGATGCCAGCTTTCTGCGGCTCGAGACCCGTGTTCACCTGAACATAGAGGCGGATATCGCGCCCCTGGCGCTGCATTTCGGCGGCGACCGCGCGCGCGATCTTCTCCCTGTCGATCGTCTCTATGACGTCGAAGAGCGCAACGGCGTCTGCAGCCTTGTTGGATTGCAGCGGACCGATCAGGTGCAGCTCGATGTCCGGGGTCTCACGCTTGAGCGCGGGCCATTTCGCTTGCGCCTCCTGCACGCGGTTCTCGCCGAAGAGGCGCTGGCCAGCCTCAATCACCGGCCGGATCGTCTCGGCGTCGAAGGTTTTCGACACGGCCACCAGACTGACGGCATTTTCCGAACGCTTCGCCGACTTCTCACTTGCGCGAATCCGGCTCAGCACTTCGTTCAGCCGTTCCTCGACTTCCATTCCACGCTCCCGTTCAAGATCGTCTAGACATCTTCGCTTGCGGCTTATTGAAACTTGCAACGCTTGCCAAGTCCAGCGCAAGCCGGAGCGGGCGGGTTCGCTTTGGGCGCGGCGTTATCCTTCCCGCGCTTGAAATGCCAAATCGAAGGGATCGCCCGGCGAATCCTTCAAAACTTGACGCTTGGGGCGTTTCGTGGTGAAGGTCACGCCAGCTATCACGCGCGGGCGCTCGCGCCCGGCAGAATTTCCGGAACATCGACAAAGACATGGCTACCGAACGATATAATCCGCGCGATGCCGAACCGCGCTGGCAGCACCAATGGGAAGCGGGCAAGGTCTTCGAGACGAAGAACGACGATCCGCGCGACAAATATTACGTCCTGGAGATGTTCCCCTATCCGTCCGGGCGGATCCACATGGGTCACGTGCGCAATTACACGATGGGCGACGTGGTCGCCCGCTACAAGCGCGCCCGCGGCTTCAACGTGCTGCACCCGATGGGCTGGGACGCCTTCGGCATGCCGGCGGAAAACGCTGCCATGGAGCGCGGCGTTCATCCGGCGAGCTGGACCTACCAGAACATCGCCTCGATGAAGGCGCAGCTCAAGGTCATGGGGCTTTCGCTCGACTGGAGCCGGGAGTTTGCGACCTGCGATCCCGAATATTACCAGCGCCAGCAGCATCTTTTCCTCGATTTCCTGGAAAAAGGCCTGGTCTACCGAAAGCAATCGAAGGTCAACTGGGACCCGGTCGACAATACCGTGCTCGCCAACGAGCAGGTGATCGAAGGCCGCGGCTGGCGCTCCGGCGCGCTCGTTGAACAGCGCGAGCTGACGCAATGGTTCTTCCGCATCACCGACTTCAGCCAGGATCTGCTCGACGCGCTCGACACGCTCGACGAGTGGCCCGAAAAAGTGCGGCTGATGCAGAAAAACTGGATCGGCCGTTCGGAAGGGCTGTCGGTGCGGTGGGAGCTCGATCCGGCGACGGTCCCCGGCGAGGAGAAGGAAGTCACCGTCTATACGACGCGGCCCGACACGCTGTTCGGCGCCTCCTTCCTGGCGATCTCCGCCGATCATCCGCTCGCCAGGGATGCCGCGGCCAAGAACGCCGAGATCGAAGCATTCTGCGAGGAATGCCGGCGCGCGGGCACGTCGCTCGCCGCATTGGAGACGGCAGAGAAGAAGGGCATCGACACCGGCATCCGCGCGCGGCACCCCTTCGATCCGAACTGGGAGCTGCCGGTCTACGTCGCCAATTTCGTGCTGATGGACTACGGCACCGGCGCCATCTTCGGCTGCCCTTCGGGCGACCAGCGCGACCTGGACTTCGCCCGCAAATACGATCTGCCGGTCGTTCCGGTGGTGATGCCGAAGGATGCCGATCCGCAGACCTTCACGATCGGCGACGAGGCCTATGACGGCGACGGCGTGATGATCAATTCGCGCTTCCTCGACGGGCTCTCGGCGCAAGAGGCGTTCGAGACCGTCGCCTCCAGACTCGAAAACGATCTGCTGAACGGCACGCCGCGTGGCGAGCGCAAAGTCAATTTCCGCCTGCGCGACTGGGGCATTTCCCGCCAGCGCTACTGGGGCTGCCCGATCCCGGTCATCCATTGCGACGACTGCGGCGTCGTTCCGGTGCCGAAGGCAGACCTGCCCGTGACGCTGCCGCCGGACGTGACCTTCGACAAGCCCGGCAATCCGCTCGACCGTCACCCGACCTGGCGTCACGTCGCCTGCCCGCAATGCGGCAAGGACGCACGCCGGGAAACCGACACGATGGATACCTTCGTCGATTCCTCCTGGTACTTCACCCGCTTCACGGCGCCCTGGGAGGACAACCCGACGGATCCGAAAGCGGCCAATCACTGGCTGCCGGTCGACCAGTATATCGGCGGCATCGAACATGCGATCCTGCATCTGCTCTATTCGCGCTTCTTCACCCGCGCGATGAAGGCGACCGGCCACGTGGCCCTGGACGAGCCTTTCAAGGGGCTGTTCACGCAGGGCATGGTCGTCCACGAGACCTATAGCCGCGGCGAAGGCGCGCAGCGGGAATGGATCACGCCCGCCGAGATCCGCGTCGTGGAAACAGACGGACAGCGGCGCGCGGTCCACATCGAGACCGGCGAGGAAATCGCCATCGGCTCGATCGAGAAGATGTCGAAGTCGAAGAAGAACGTCGTCGACCCGGATGACATCATCGGCTCCTACGGGGCCGACACTGCACGTTTCTTCGTGCTCTCCGATTCGCCGCCGGATCGCGACGTTATCTGGTCCGAAGCAGGCGTCGAAGGCGCCCATCGCTTCGTGCAGCGCGTCTGGCGTCTTCTGACCGAGGCCGCGGAGAAGCTGCGTGCCGTGGATGCCGCACCGGCAAGCGGAGGCGAGGGGCTTGCCGTGTCCCAGGCCGCGCATCGCACTCTCAAGGCGGTAGAGGCCGACTATGACAAGCTCGCCTTCAACAAGGCGGTCGCACGCATTTACGAACTGGTGAACGCCATGGCCGGCCCGCTGACGCAGGTCGCGAGCGGCAAGGCGGACAACGCTCTGACTGCTGCGGTAAAGGACGCCGCCACGATCCTGATCAACCTGATCGCGCCGATGATGCCGCATCTTGCGGAAGAATGCTGGCGGGAGATCGGCGGCAAAGGTCTGATCGCCGAGATGCCCTGGCCGAAATTCGATGCTGCGCTCATCGTCGAGAACGAGATCACGCTGCCGGTCCAGGTCAACGGGAAAAAGCGCGCCGATTTGACAATCGCGCGCGACGCAGATCAGAGTGCGATCGAAAGCGCCGTGCTCGCCCTTGACGCCGTCAAGGCCGCGCTCAACGGCGGCAGCCCGAAGAAGATCATCGTCGTGCCTCAGAGGATCGTCAATGTCGTTGTCTGATATAGCTGGCTTCCGTCTTCGGTCCTTGGGCTTCGTAGCCGGCGCATTGTCGCTCGCGGCACTTGGCGGCTGCCAGGTCAGGCCCCTTTATTCCGACGGTCCTACCGGTTCGACCTCTGTCGCGCTTGCCGCGATCGAGATTTCGGAAGCCGACGATCGCGTCGAGCAGGAAGTCCGAAATGCCCTCGTCTTCCTGACGTCGCGTGGTCAGGGCGAACCGGTCAATCCGCAATATCATCTGGCGCTCAGCGTCTCGCACCGGACGATGGGCGTGCTCTATGAGAGCACGGATCTCGACAATGACGACGACGACGCCGGAGCCGGCCGCATCGTCGTGAAAGCGGACTACAACCTGACCAAGACCGCCACCGGCGAGACCGTGAAGTCAGGGAACCGGACGGCCGTCGCTTTGGTCGACTTCCCCCAGCAGGAATTCGCCAAGATACGCGCCGTGCGCGATGGCGAGAATCGCGCCGCCAAGGAACTGGCGGAGATCATCGGGGCCGACCTCGCAGCCGCTCTCGGCCGCTGATCCGTTCGTCAGATGAGCGAGGTCAAGTCGCACGAATTCGATAATTTCCTGCAGCGATCTGCGGCGATCTACCGGCTTTTCCTGCTCTACGGTCCCGATCGCGGCCTCGTCTCGGAACGCGCGTCCGAACTCGCCGGCAGCTTCGGCCTTCCTCTCGATGATCCTTTCGCCGTCGTCAAGCTTGATGCCGGGTCATTGCAGGGCGCGGGAAGCGTGCTGGACGAAGTCAATGCCATCGGTCTTTTCGGCGGCGATAAGCTGGTCTGGGTGCGCGGTGCGTCCGCTGAGAAGGCGCTCACCGAAGCGCTGCAGATTCTCGCGACCGACCCGCCCGCCGGCGCCCGGCTCATCATAGAAGCGGGCGACCTGAAGAAGGGGGCGGCGCTCAGGAAAGTGGGCGAGACTTCCCGCTCCGTCGCTTCGATCGCCTGCTACAGCGACGATATCAGGGGCCTGCAAGCACTTGTCGACAAGGAACTTTCGGAAGCGGGCCTTCGCATCGGTCCCGCCGCACGCGAACGTCTGGTGGAGGCGCTCGGGGGCGACCGCATGGCATCGCGCAACGAGCTCCGGAAACTCGCCCTCTACTGCCGCGGCAAGGATTTGGTCGACGAGGACGACGTTCTCGGCATCGTCGGCGACGCCAGCGCCATTTCGATCGATGATGCGGTCGATGCGGTATTGAAGGGCGACGCCGACGCGCTGCTGCACGCGATGAAGAAGATCACGACATCCAAGACGCCGCCTTTCCTCGTGCTTCAGGCCTGCCTGAGGCAATTCCAGCAGCTCGACGTGATGCGTGCCGAAATGGATGCGGGCCGCCAGTCCGCGGGTCAGGTCGTCGCAAGCCTTGGCCGCGGCCTCCACTTCCGCCGCAAGCCGGTTGTCGAAGCGGCGCTGAAACACTGGACCGCTCCGGCGATCCGGCGCGAATTGGGCCGCCTGCAGGCGACCATCTATCAAAGCCGCAGCCGCCAGAGCCTTGAGGAGAGCCTGGTGATCCAGAATCTCCTGGCGATCACGATCCAGTCTGCGCGGCGTTGAGGTTATACGTCAACGTCGCTCGAGCAGCCGGCAAATCTCTTCCAATTGGTCGAGCGTCTTGTATGTAATCTTGAGATGCCCGCCGCTGGCCTTGTGGTTGACGCTCACTTCCAGGCCGAGGCTATCGGACAGGGTGCGCTCCAGCGCCAGCGTATCGGCGTCCTTCTCCTCACGCTGGCGGCCCTTTGCGTAGTTGGGATCGTTCTGCGACTTGATGTCGTTCTGCGCCAGCCGTTCGGCCTCGCGGACCGAAAGACCTTTCGAGACGACCGCACGCGCCAAGGCCACCGGGTCCGATGTGGGTATAAGCGCGCGGGCGTGGCCCGCGGAAAGGCTGCCATCGGAAAGCATGTCGCGCACGGGCTCCGGCAGCTTCAGAAGGCGAAGGCTGTTCGCAACATGGCTCCGGCTCTTGCCGATGATGTCGCCGAGATCGTTCTGCGTGTAGCCGTGTTCCGCGATCAGTTGCTCGTAGCCCAGGGCCTCTTCGAGGGGATTGAGGTCGGAGCGCTGAACGTTCTCGACAATGGCGATCTCCAGCGCCGTCCTGTCGTCGACATCGCGCACGATGACCGGTATTTCGGTGAAGCCCGCAAGTTGCGCCGCGCGCCAGCGCCTTTCACCGGCAATGATCTCATAGCGGTCGTGACCGACGGTGCGCACGACGACCGGCTGAACGATCCCGTGCTGGCGGATCGAGCTTGCAAGGTCCTGAAGCTCAGCCTCGTCGAACTGCCGGCGGGGGTTGCGAGGGTTGCGGGAAACGAACTCGATCGGGATCCGCCGATCGGCGCTGATTGCGGCGGCCGGAGCCGCGCCGGTGTGCAGCGGCTGGTCCATTTCGCCGATCAAGGCGGCAAGGCCGCGACCCAGACGCCTCTTGGAGCTGTCATCGTTCATCTGACACCTGATTAGTTACGCTACCGAAACGATTAAGCGGCCTTCCGCTGCCTCTCGCGCTGAATGACTTCCGAGGCCAGTTGGAGATAAGCCTGACTTCCGGCGCATTTGAGATCATAAAGAATGGCCGGCTTGCCGTAGGAAGGGGCCTCGGACACCCGCACGTTGCGGGGAATGAGGGTATGATAAACCTTATCTCCCAAATGCAAGCGAACGTCACTGACGACTTGCTGGGCAAGATTGTTCCGGGAATCGAACATGGTCAGCACGATTCCCTGAATATCGAGGCCTGGATTCACCGTCTGCCGCACCTGCTCGACCGTCTCCAGCAGCTGGCTCAAGCCTTCGAGGGCAAAAAACTCGCACTGCAATGGTACGAGAACCGAATGCGCGGCTGCCATTGCATTCATCGTCAAAAGATTGAACGATGGCGGGCAGTCGACCAGCACATAGGAATAAGCAAGAGCATCCACTGAAGCCAAAGCCTTACGGAGCCGGAAAACTCGATCCGATTCCTTGGAAATCTCCATTTCGACGCCGAGCAGATCCATGGTCGAAGGCACGATGGCCAGATTTGGCACCGCCGTATCCTGAGCAATCTGGCCGATCGAATGGGTCCCCATCATCAGCTCGTAGGAAGACAAATGCCGGGCACGACGCTGGATACCGAGCCCGGTGCTGGCATTGCCTTGCGGATCGAGATCGACGATCAGCACCCTTTCACCGATGGCGGCGAGCGCAGTAGCAAGATTGATGGCCGTCGTCGTTTTGCCGACGCCGCCCTTCTGATTGGCAATAGTGATGATCCGATTCTTTGGGCCAAACATGTTTCGCTCGCCTATCACTTCGTCCGACGTGAAAGATTTGCAATCTCGAGCACAACCGAATCCGGCTCGACGACACTTGCATGTTTTATCAGATCGAATTGAAAGCGGCTAACGGCTTTGTCGACTTCCTGCTGATAATCCCGCCCTTTGTGAAAGAATGCCACCGTTTTGGAGTCTTCCATGAGCATCCATGGCGCACAATGATCGAGCAGTTGGCTCAGATCGGCGAGCGCACGCGCCGAAATCGCGTCGCAATTCGGAATTTCAGCCGGTGCCGCTTCGATTCGAATCGGATGAACGGAACCCCTGGCACCGATTTCCCTGAGCGCGACGCGTAGAAAGGCAGCCTTCTTGTTATTGCTCTCGACCAGATGAACCCATCCGTTCTCTGCCTCGGAAAGACAGATGGCCGTAATGACACCGGGAAATCCTCCGCCGCTTCCGAGATCGACCCAGGTCTTCGGGGCAGGGGAGAGTTGATAAAGCTGGAGGCTATCGAGGATATGCCGCTGCCATAGATCCCCTAGCGTCGAGGGGGCGACGAGGTTGATCGATCGCGCCCATTTCTGGAAGAGGGAGGCAAAATGCTCGAGCTTTTCGACCGTTTCACGTGAAACACGCAATCCGTTCAGTGCCGGAACTAGACTCGCTTGCATTGTATACCCTATCCACCCACACGTTGTGCCTGGCGATCCTGCCTTCGTAGCCAGGACAGAATGAGAGATATCGCCGCGGGCGTCACGCCATCGACTTTCATAGCCTGGGCCAGGTTCCGCGGCTTGTGTTGTGCCAACTTTTGCTTCAGCTCATTCGAAAGCCCGGGAAGCACGTCGTAATCGAAATCATCCGGTATCGTCGTATTTTCGTCTCGCCTTACACCGGCAATGTCAGTTGCCTGGCGCTCCATGTAGACAGCATAGGCGGCATCGATCTCCAGCGCCTCGACCACCCCGGCCGGAATGTTTTGAAGTTCGGACCATACCGGTTTCAAAGCGGCTATCGACTGATCCGGATAAGAGAGGATATCGAAAGCGGTACGACGCTGGCCGTCCTGATTGAGCTTCAGGCCGAAACGCTTGCCCTCGCTTGGCGTAACCGAAAGTGACTGCAGGAGCCTGCGTCCCGTCTCGAAGGAATGCTTCCATGCCTCGAAGCGTCGACGGCGCGCGTCGCCGACACATCCGAGCGCTACACCCGCCGGCGTCAACCGCATATCGGCATTGTCTGCGCGCAGCGACAGCCTGTATTCCGCCCGCGAAGTAAACATGCGATAGGGTTCGCTTATGCCCCGCGAAGTCAGGTCATCAATCATCACGCCGATATAGGAGTCCGTGCGGCTGAAGACATAGGGAGCCCGTCCGCTCGCGCGAAGCGCGGCATTCAAACCGGCAACGAGCCCCTGAGCTCCGGCTTCTTCATATCCCGTCGTGCCGTTTATCTGACCCGCAAGATACAGTCCGGGCATTTTGCGCACGCCCAGGGTGAGTTCCAGCTCGCGCGGATCGACATGATCGTACTCGATCGCGTAACCCGGCTGGAGAATCTTGACCTGCTCCAGACCGGGAATCGTACGAATGAAGGCGTCCTGCACATCCTCGGGAAGGGAGGTCGAAATCCCGTTCGGATAGACGGTGTCATCGTCTAGTCCCTCCGGCTCCAGAAAGATCTGGTGTCCATCTCTCTCGCCGAAGCGGACGATCTTGTCCTCGATAGAGGGGCAGTAGCGTGGGCCAACGCCTTCGATCTGTCCCGAATACATCGCGGACTGGTGGATGTTATCGGCGATAATCTTATGCGTCGCATCCGTGGTCCGCGTCACGCCGCAATCGATCTGGCGATTGATGATCGCATCGGTCATGAAGGAGAACGGAACCGGATTTTCGTCCGGACCTTGACGCCCCACGCGGTCCCATTCGATCGTGCGTCCGTCCAGGCGCGCCGGCGTGCCGGTCTTCAATCGACCAAGTTGCAGGCCGAAGCGCCGCAGTGTTTCAGAGAGACCCAAGGACGGTTCCTCGCCCGCGCGACCGGCCGGTATCTTGCGCTGGCCGATATGAATGAGGCCCTTTAGAAATGTGCCGGTCGTGAGGACGACGGCTGATGCACGAAAGACTCGGCCGTCCTTCATAACCGCGCCACGAACCACACCGTCTTCGGTCAACAGGTCGAAGGCATCCCCTTCGACCACCGAGAGGTATTCGATCCCTTCGATCTCCCGCTGCATCGCCTCGCGATACAGCTTTCGATCTGCCTGGGTGCGGGGACCGCGCACTGCAGGCCCCTTACGCCGGTTGAGAAGCCGGAACTGAATACCCGCGGCATCGGCCACACGTCCCATGAGGCCGTCGAGCGCATCGATCTCCCGAACGAGGTGGCCCTTCCCCAACCCGCCGATCGCGGGGTTGCAGGACATTACTCCGATCGTATTCCTTTTATGTGTGATTAGAACTGTACGGGCGCCGAGCCGCGCGGAAGCAGAGGCAGCCTCGCAACCTGCGTGGCCTCCACCGATCACAATGACATCATAGTCCATCTCAGACATGCTCCAGCCTAGCTTGCTCAGCTTCCGCCTTGATTGTCAGTTCATGCCGTCGAGTCAAGGGCGTTTCACGTGAAACGCCCGAGGCGACTCGCCTGCGTTGTATCCGTCGCGTTATTTTCCGATACAGAACTCGGAGAATATCACGTCCAAAAGGTTCTCCACATCGACCCGCCCAGTAATCTTACCCAGGGCATCTCCTGCTTGCCGAAGCTGCTCGGCACGCAGTTCGAGTTCGGAAGAACTCAGGCTCCGCTCCAGCGCCGAACTGGCCTGTCGCAGACAGTCGACGTGGCGCTTCCGGGACGGCATCGCGAGGGCTGTCTTACCGGCCAGATCGGGGAGATGCGTCTGCAGTGCCGTCAATAAATCGGCCATGCCCTCACCGGTCCTCGTGGACAGGAAAATGTCCGCATCCGACGCAGCCCATCGTGGTGAGGGGCGGTCGACCTTGGTTGCAACCCGAATGACGGGGACCTTTTCCGGAAGAGCCTCATCAAGCCGGAATGATCCCGGTTTTTCCGATAACAGAAGGACAAGATCGGCATCGGCGATAACCTGCCGGGCTCTCCGAATACCCTCCCGCTCCACAAGCTCATCCGTTTCACGAAGTCCCGCCGTATCGAAGAGTTTAACTGAGAATCCGGCTAACGAAAGATCTACGGACAGAACGTCGCGTGTCGTTCCTGCAACCTCCGTCACGATAGCGATGTCCCTTCGGGCCAGTGCATTCAGCAAGCTCGACTTGCCTGCGTTCGGCTCACCGGCAATGACGATCTTGAGCCCGTCCCGGATGATTTCGGCAAGGCCGGCGCGCGCGATATGTCCATCGATTTCCTGCCGGAGCCTGCCGATATCCTCCCAGATCGCGGCGCTGACGGAACCCGGCACATCGTCTTCATCCGCAAAGTCGAGCTCTGCCTCGATCATTGCCCGCGAATGGGTCAGCCGTCGGGCCCAGCCGGCATAGAGTGCGGATTGTCCGCCGCCGGAATGCTCTATGGCGAGACGACGCTGCATTTCCGTCTCTGCCGCAATCAGGTCGGCCAGCCCCTCCACCTCTACCAGGTCCAGTTTGCCGTTCTGAAAAGCCCGTCTTGCAAACTCTCCGGCCTCCGCATGCCGTAGCCCCTCAGTGGCGGCGAGCTCCTCGAGGATGGCGCTTACCACGGCTCGTCCGCCGTGAACCTGTAATTCGCAGCAATCTTCACCGGTGAAAGACGCCGGCGCCGGGAAATAGAGGACCAGGCCGATGTCCAGCGTTTCACCGTTTCGAGTCCGAATCGTTCTGAGCGCCGCGATGCGTGGCGCAGGCAGGGTTCCGCAAAGTCGCACCAGCGCATCAGCGGTCGCCGGACCGCTCACACGTATAATGGCAACGCCCGCAGGCAGCGAGCCGCTCGAAAGAGCGTAGATCGTATCGGTGGATGGCATCGGCTTACCGGTTTACGCATGACGAGCAGGTTTGACGCCGGCCATACCCGCCATTTCGGCAATTTGAACATTGGGAATCGGGCAGAGCCAATCGGAAGCGCAATTGGTGCGACACTCGTCCGGCTATGGCGAAGCCGCCTTATGCACCGAGCCGCGCTCGAAATCAAGTGTCGCCCTCCTCCGGGCGCTTGTCCGCCTGCGTTTCACGTGAATCACTCCGGTCCCGGGCTTGAGATTACGGTCGATAAGGGAGAAATGGCGGTAGGAGGTGCGGCATCTCAGATACGCGAGAGGCCGGCGCTGGACGGCGCCGGCCTCTCTGCAGAGAAAGAGAGTCTCGCTCTTACGTATTCATCGAGTCGAAGAAGTCGCCATTGGTCTTCGTCTGCTTCAGCTTGTCGATGAGGAACTCGATCGCGTCGGTCGTGCCCATCGGGGCGAGAATGCGGCGCAGCACGAAGATCTTCTGCAGATCCTGACGCGGGACAAGGAGGTCCTCCTTACGCGTGCCGGACTTCAGAATGTCCATGGCCGGGAAGATGCGCTTGTCGGCGACCTTGCGGTCGAGGACGATTTCCGAGTTGCCGGTGCCCTTGAACTCTTCGAAGATGACTTCGTCCATGCGGCTCCCGGTGTCGATCAGAGCCGTTGCGATGATCGTCAGCGATCCGCCTTCCTCGATGTTGCGGGCCGCGCCGAAGAAGCGCTTCGGACGCTGCAGGGCGTTTGCGTCGACACCGCCGGTCAGTACCTTGCCCGATGAGGGAACGACCGTGTTGTAGGCGCGGCCGAGACGGGTGACCGAGTCGAGCAGGATCACCACATCGCGACCGTGTTCGACGAGGCGCTTGGCCTTTTCGATCACCATCTCGGCGACCTGGACGTGGCGTGTCGCCGGCTCGTCGAAGGTCGAGGATACCACCTCGCCCTTGACCGAGCGCTGCATGTCCGTCACTTCCTCCGGCCGCTCGTCGATCAAAAGGACGATAAGGTAGCATTCCGGATGGTTCGCCGTGATCGAATGGGCGATGTTCTGGAGAAGCACCGTCTTACCGGTGCGCGGTGGCGCGACGATCAGGCCACGCTGGCCCTTGCCGAGCGGCGCGACCAGATCGATGACGCGCGCCGAGAGATCCTTGGACGTCGGGACCTCGAGTTCCATCTTGAAGCGCTCGTTCGGATAGAGCGGCGTCAGGTTGTCGAAGTGAACCTTGTGGCGGATTTTTTCCGGATCGTCGAAGTTGATCGTGTTGACCTTCAGAAGTGCGAAATAGCGTTCGCCTTCCTTCGGCCCGCGGATCGGGCCCTCGACCGTGTCGCCGGTCTTCAATGAGAAGCGGCGGATCTGCGACGGCGAAATGTAGATATCGTCGGGACCGGGGAGATAGTTCGCATTCGCCGAACGCAGGAATCCGAATCCGTCCTGCAGGACCTCGACGACGCCTTCGCCGATGATCTCGATCTCCTGCTGAGCCAGCATTTTGAGGATCGCGAACATCAGCTCCTGCTTGCGCATCGTGCTGGCATTCTCCACCTCGAGCTCTTCGGCAAAGGCCAGGAGGTCGGTCGGCGTCTTGTTCTTAAGTTCTTGAAGCTTCATTTCAGCCATGAAGGGTCCATGCTTGATAGGGGATTGGGAGCCGGCGCGATTTGTCAGGGAGCTGCGAGGGGGGAAGAGGCAGGCTCTAAAACTTCGTCACAGGCCACAGGAAGAAGGAGATGAGGGAAAATAGCGATTCACGTGAAGCGCCGCAAGGGGTCGCGGCAAATTAGCAGCAACTATTGCAGCTGCGAATCGATTGAATTCAAAATGGTTTCACCACGACGAGGATGACGATGGCGATCATCAGCAGGGTTGGCGCCTCGTTCATCAGCCGCCAATAGCGCGCGTCGCGGCGATTCTCGTCCCGCTGGAAGGCTTTCACCGCGCGGCTGAAATGCACATGCACCAGCGTCAGCAGGAAAACGCAGAGAATCTTCGCATGCAGCCAGCCGCCCATAAAGCCGTAGACGCTCCAGGCGAGGTAAAGTCCGAGCACCCAAGAGATCATCATGGCCGGATTCATGATGACCTTGAGCAGTCGCTGTTCCATCATCTTGAAAGTCTCGGACTGTTCCGATCCGGGCGCTGCATCGGTGTGATAGATGAACAGACGCGGCATGTAGAGCAGCGCCGCCATCCACGAGATCACCGCGATGATGTGGAGCGCCTTGATCCACAGATAGAGGTCGTCCGGCTGCCCGACGAAGAGGCCGATCAGCAAAGCCGCAAAGGCCGCGACCGCGATCGCCGCACGAAGGCGCGCCCGTTTACCCGGAACGCTGTCGGTTTGGCGTTCCCCTCTCATAGCTGTCCTTTCATCGCGATCCTCGAACGCGGGCGACGAGTGCGGCAACGTGATCCGGATCGGCGTCCGGCGTTATGCCGTGGCCGAGATTGAAGATCAGCGGCCCCTGGCCGAGGACGTCCAGGATGCAATCGGTTCCATGCTCCAGCGCCGCGCCACCTGCCACGACCCGTACCGGATCGAGATTGCCCTGAACGGGCCCGTCCTTCTGCAATTCGGCGGCGAAGGAGAGCGGCACCGACCAGTCGAGGCCGATCGCATCCGCACCGGTCGCCTGCCGATAATTCTTCAGCAGAAGGCCCGCACCTTTCGCGAAAGCGATGATTTTCGCCGAGGGGCGGCGCGCGCGGACGGATGCGATCATCCGCCGGACAGGCTCGATCGCGAAACGCTGAAACTCCTCCTCGCCGAGCACACCGGCCCAGGAATCGAAGATTTGCACCGCATCGGCGCCGGCATCGATCTGTTCTACCAGATAGTCGGCGGAAATATCGGCGAGCAGCGTCAGAAGCCGCTCGAAAGCCTTGGGATGACGGTAGGCGAAAAGACGCGCAGGCGCCTGGTCCGGCGTCCCGCGGCCGGCGATCATATAGGTCGCCACCGTCCAGGGCGCCCCGCAGAAACCGAGGAGCGTGGTGTCCGTCGGCAGTTCGCGTCTCAACCGGGCGACGGTCTCGAAAACAGGAGCCAGGTGAGCGATGACGCCATCGGGTCTCAGCCGGCCAATCCCGTCCTCGTCGATCGGGTCCATCCGTGGCCCCTGTCCCTCTTCGAAGCGGACATTGCGCTTGAGCCCATCGGGCACCACGAGAATATCGGAGAAAAGGATCGCGCAGTCGAAGCCGTAGCGGCGGATCGGCTGTAAGGTCACTTCGACCGCGAGATCCGGCGTGTAACAGAGGTCGAGAAAGCTTCCGGCCTTCGCACGCACCGCCCTGTATTCGGGGAGATAGCGTCCTGCCTGTCGCATCAGCCAGATGGGGGGAGGGGTGAGCGTTTTGCCGCTCAAAACCTCCAGCACTTTGCGATGCGTTCCGCTCACTTGCCGCTTCCTAATCTAAAAATAAAACTGAATTTATAAGGTTTCTATTTCTTAGAGTCGGTGGGTATCAAGGATTAAAATCGATCCTCATCCTATCCAGTCCGCCTCAATCTCCGGCAAAGAGGCGGGAGGGATTCCGGCCAATTTGCGCGTTGAGCGGGGAAACCCGGGAAAACACTGCAGAGTCAGTCCTTTGCCGACGGTCGGGAGTTTGCGGTTCCTGTGGATGAGGAGTCGATCCGCGTGACAATTTGTCGTGGCCATGAGTCTTGTCCACATGCCTGGGCAAGAGATTTCCGGTTCGGTGTCAGATGTGAACAAGTCGCCGCTTTTCCACTTGCCTGAAGCCAGGCGCCGCCGTTAGCTGTTTTTGTCCCGCCTTATCAACAGACCGCGGAGAATTGCGTGGAGAACCGCAAAAACTACTTCCATCTGCATCTGATCTCCGATTCGACCGGCGAAACTCTGATCGCCGCCGGTCGAGCGGCTGCTGCGCAATTCCAGACCTCCCATGCGCTGGAGCACGTCTATCCGCTGATCCGCAACCGAAAGCAGCTGATGCAGGTCATGGACGCGGTCGACGGGGCACCGGGAATCGTCCTCTACACGATCGTCGACCGGGAACTTGCCGGCCTCATCGATCAGCGGTGCCGCGAGATCGGCGTGCCCTGCGTCTCGGTCCTCGACCCGATCATCGAACTTTTCCAATCCTATCTCGGCTCGCCCTCGCGCCGCCGCTCCGGCGCGCAGCATGTCATGGATGCCGAATATTTCGCCCGGATCGAGGCGTTGAACTTCACGATGGATCATGACGACGGTCAGATTCCCTCCGATTTCAACGAGGCGGATGTGGTCCTTGTGGGTGTGAGCCGGACGTCGAAAACACCGACGAGCATCTATCTCGCCAATCGCGGTATAAAGACGGCGAACATTCCGATCGTGCCGGGCGTGTCCCTGCCCGATGCGCTCCTGAAGGCGACGAAACCGCTCATCGTCGGGCTCATCGCTTCGGCCGAGCGCCTCTCCCAGGTGCGCCAGCATCGCGTGCTCGGAACGACGCAGAACTTCCACGGGGAAGATTATACCGACCGGGCGGCGATCGCCGAGGAGCTGAAATATGCCCGCTCGCTTTGCGCGCGCAACAACTGGCCGCTGATCGACGTGACGCGGCGCTCGATAGAGGAGACTGCCGCCGCAATCGTTGCCCTGCGGCCGCGGCTTAGATAGAGCGAGCCGCAAGAACAGCTTGCAGACCGCGAACACGGAACCGGAAAAATGAAATCCTTGCTCGTATTGGCCTCGGCCAGTCCTTTTCGCCGCACTCTGCTTGCCAATGCAGGATTGGCCTTCGAGGCCCGGGCCGCCGCGATCGACGAGCGTGCGCTCGAGCAGCCGCTGGAAGCGTCTGGTGCTTCGCCGGCCGATGTCGCCCTGGCGCTTGCCGAAGCCAAGGGGAAGGATGTCGCACGGTATTTTCCGAACGCCCTTGTCATCGGTTCGGATCAGACGATGTCGCTTGGAACCCGCGTCTATCACAAGCCCCGCGACATGACGGAAGCCGCCGAGCATCTCCGGTCGCTCTCGGGCAGGACGCACAGTCTCAACAGCGCGATCGTTCTCGTGCGCGACGACGAGGTCGTTTGGCGGCACGTCTCGACTGCGAAGATGACCGTGCGGCCATTGAGCGACGGCTTCATAGATCGACATCTTGCAAGGGTGGGCGAGAAGGCGCTGACAAGCGTCGGCGCCTATCAGCTCGAAGGCGAGGGCATCCAGCTCTTTGAGACCATCGAGGGCGACTATTTCACCATACTCGGCCTGCCGATGCTGCCGCTTCTCTCCAAACTCCGCGAACTGGGTGCGATCGATGCATGATTCACGTGAAACATTTGTTAACCATGCCTTTGTAACCGGCTATCCGGTGAAGCATTCGCGATCGCCGCTCATTCATGGCCATTGGCTGAAGCAGTTCGGAATTCGGGGAAGCTACCGGGCCCACGAGGTCACGCCCGAGGCCTTTCCCGATTTCATGCGGCAAATCAAGGAAGGAAGAACCGACTTCTGCGGCGGAAATGTCACGATTCCGCATAAGGAGGCCGCCTTCCGGCTGGCTGATCGGCCGGACGAGCTCAGCGCCGAACTCGGAGCGGCCAATACCCTCTGGCTCGAAAATGGAGAAATCCGCGCGACGAACACCGACGGGCGTGGCTTCGTCGCCAATCTGGACGAGAACGCCAAAGGATGGGACCGCATCTCGGCCGCGGTGATTCTCGGTGCCGGCGGCGCCAGCCGAGCGGTGATCCAGGCGATCCGGGACCGAGGGGTCAAGACGATCCATGTGGTGAACCGCACCCCCGAGAGGGCGAGGGAACTGGCCGATCGCTTCGGCACGGCGGTGCACGCACATTCGATGGCGGCGCTTCCCGAGGTCGTTTCCGGTGCCGGCCTCTTCGTCAACACGACCTCGCTCGGCATGAACGGCGAGCCGGCGCCGGCGATCGACTTTTCGGGCCTGGCGCCAGACGCCGTCGTCACCGACATCGTCTACGTGCCATTGAAAACGCCGCTGTTGCGGCAGGCGGAAGAGCAGGGCTTCCGCACCGTCGACGGACTTGGCATGCTTCTCCATCAGGCAGTGCCCGGATTCGAGAAATGGTTCGGTCTGAGGCCGGTCGTCGACGAAACGCTAAGACAGATCATCATCAGCGATATGGACAGGCACGCATGATCATCGTCGGGCTTACCGGCTCCATCGGAATGGGAAAATCGACCGCTGCGGGCATGTTCCGGGAACTCGGCGTGCCGGTGAACGATGCCGACGAAGTGGTGCATATGCTCTATAGCGGCGAAGCGGTGGCTCCGGTCGAAGCGGCCTTTCCGGGCGTCGCCAAGGGCGGCGTCATCGACCGGGCCGAGCTTTCGCTTCGGCTTGTTGCGGCGCCCGAACGGCTGGCCGAGCTGGAACGGATCGTCCATCCGCTGGTGCGCGCCAAGGAGCAGGAGTTCGTTGCGCGGCACAGAGCGGACGGTGCGCCTTTCGTGCTGCTCGATATTCCGCTCCTCTTCGAGACCAAGGCAGAAGCGCGCCTCGACCGCATCGTCGTCGTGACCTGCGATCCGGAGATGCAGAGGGAACGCGTCATGAAGCGCCCGGGAATGACCGCCGAGAAGTTTGCGATGATCCTCGAGCGGCAGGTGCCCGACAGCGAGAAGCGCGCCCGCGCCGACTATATCGTCGACACCAGCGACAGCTTCGACGTCACACGGCAGCAGATCCGTGCGATCGTCGATGATTTGCGGGCGGCTTAGCCTTCGCAAACCCCCTGACCCTAGCCGTCTCCCGAATGCGGGGAGAGGGAACGAGTACGACGCTGCCGCGAGTTTCCTTCGCCCCGCTTGTGGGGAGAAGGTGGCCGGCAGGCCGGATGAGGGGCGGCGATGGCCTTCAATTGCGCAGCAAATAACATTAAGAATGGAGGTCAGCTTCGGGTGATTCGTCCCGAAACATCGTCCACAGGGCCCCCCGCATGCGTGAAATCATCTTCGATACGGAAACGACCGGCCTCGACAATCGCGAGGACCGGGTGATCGAGATCGGCGGAATCGAGCTCGAGAACCAGTTTCCGACGGGGCGCACGATCCATATCTATATCAATCCGGGGGAGCGCAAGGTTCATCCGGAAGCCCTGGCCGTCCACGGCATCACCGACGAGTTTCTGAAAGACAAGCCGCCCTTTGCCGATGTCGCCCGGGAAATCGTCGATTTCTTCGGCGATGCCCGTTGGGTCGCCCACAACGCCACCTTCGATATCGGCTTCATCAATGCGGAGTTCGAGCGGCTCGGCCTGCCGCCGATCGGCAGCGACCGAGTTATCGACACTCTGGCTCTTGCCCGCCGCAAGCACCCGATGGGACCGAATTCGCTCGATGCGCTCTGCCGTCGCTACGGTATAGACAACTCCCATCGAACCAGGCACGGGGCCCTGCTCGACTCCGAACTGCTGGCCGAGGTCTATATCGAGATGATCGGCGGGCGCCAGGCCGCGCTTGGTCTCGTGATGACGGAGACGGGTGGCCGGTCGATGGAGGCCGACGACGGACCGGTCGTCGTCATCAAAAGGGAGCGGCCTTTGCGGCCACGATTGACGGAGGCAGAAATCGCTGCCCATGCGGCGCTCGTCGCGAAGATCGGCGCGAATGCGATCTGGGAGAAATACAGCGAAGTCGACTATGCCCTCAGATCGGAAGCGGTCTAGAGCCCTTCCAGGGCAAGTGTGCAACGGTTTTCCGTCCGCAAGTGCGTGGGGTCAAATGCTCTAGGCCTGTCCGTATCGCGGCGCCCGCGGGGTTCCTCAAGCCGAATCGCGCAGGCCGGACACAAAAAACCCGGCTCGGTGAGCCGGGTCTTCCAGTCATTCGGACCGATCAGTTGGCCGTGTCGTTGGTATTGGCCACCTGCGCGCGGACCTTTTCCTCAGCCATGCGCTGGGCAAACATCTGCGCGAAATCGATGGGATCGATCATCAGCGGCGGGAAGCCGCCGTTGCGGGTGGCGTCGGCTACGATCTGTCGCGCGAAGGGGAACAAGAGGCGCGGGCACTCGATGAAGAGCAGCGGCAGCATGTGCTCCTGCGGGAAGCCGGCGACGCGGAAGACGCCGCCATAGGCGAGTTCGACGTTGAAGAGCATCTTGTCGCCGTCCTTGGCCTGGGCGCTCAACGACAGGACAACGTCGAAATCATTCTCTGCCAGCGGATTGGCATTGACATTGACATTGATGTTGATCGACGGGGAGCGGTCGCGAGCCTGCAGCGAACGCGGTGCGCCGGGGTTCTCGAAGGAGAGGTCCTTGACGTACTGGGCCAGGATATTGAGCGACGGGCTCTGCTGCTGCTGGGCACTGCCGTTGCCGTTGGATGCGGTATCAGTCGTCATAAGAGTTTCCTCGGACTTCGAAATGGTGAGGCCATCTAACATTTAGGGCTTAGGCTTACAACCCTCGTGGCCCGGCCCGGCCCGACGCAAGAGCACATCCGGCCCTTCTTTGGAAACCGGATTATAGACCCTGTTGGAGCCGGGATCAGAAAAAGTGAAGCTCGGATCAATGAGGCAGACGATCCGGTGGCGGCGGCGGGTCGTCTTCATCCTCTGTCTTGCGCGAAAATTCGTCCTCGTCGAGATCGATCGTCAGCGGCCCGCGGCGCTCCTCGCGAGGGGTGCCAGCGGACCGGGGCCCAGCGGATTGAGGGCCAGAGGACCGGGAACCGGAGGATTGGGGCCTGGAGGCACGATAGAAGCCGGTTGCGCTGCTCAAAATGGTCATCCGGCTGCGCAGGAAGCCGGCGATGGCGCGTCGGACCGGGGGCAGAAAGATCAGAAGGCCGACGAGGTCGCTGATGAAACCGGGCACGATCAGGAGGATAGCGGCGATGAAGATCAGCACACCGTCGAGAACGTCCAGCCCCGGATCGTTGCCAGTCCGTGCCGCCTCCTGAACGCGCCGGAGCACGCCGAATCCCTGGATGCGCAGGAGCATGATGCCGGCGACGGCACTTGCGAAAACGAGAAGAAGCGTCATCGCCACGCCGATCTCGCGCCCGACGGCGACGAAGCCGGCGATTTCCGCAAGCGGCAGCCCGAGAATGACGAGCGGGATCAGGAAACGCATCGCCCGTGCTCGCAAGAAGGTGAGTGCAATTGTCCGGTCTCCGGTTTATGGGTGCGACATCGTCGTTTGAATGGTCTATCCTTCCGGACTATATGGAACAGTACGAGAAATTCTAACAGCGGTTCCGGGTGGAAATGGGCTCTTTTGATTTCATCACATTTTTTTTCCTGATCGCTGCCGTGGTCATCTTCCTGCAATTGCGTAGCGTTCTAGGTCGCAGGACCGGCAGCGAGCGGCCTCCTTTCGATCCCTACTCTCCACGGGATATCGCCCAAGGGCCGGAAGCCAAGGATAACGGCAAGGTCGTTCAGCTTCCCCGTCGCGAGACGGCGGAAGACGAGTCGCGCTATGCCGCGATCGAGACCGTCGCCAAGGCCGGGACTCCGCTGAATGCCCAACTCCGGGCGATGACCGACGCGGATCCCAACTTCAATCCCACCGAATTCCTCAATGGTGCGAAGATGGCCTACGAGATGATCGTCATGGCCTTTGCCGATGGCGATCGTAAGACTCTCAAGGGTTTGCTGTCCCGCGAAGTCTATGAGGGCTTCGAGGCCGCGATTGCGGAACGCGAGGCCAAGGGCGAAGTTGTCAAGTCGACCTTCGTCGGCATCGACAAGGCCGATATCGTGCACGCGGAGATCAAGGACGCCGAGGAAAACATAACGGTCAGGATCATCAGCCAGCTTATTTCCGCGACCTACGACAAGCAGGGCAAACTGGTAGACGGAGACGCCGATTCGGTTGCCGAAGTGAACGACCTGTGGACGTTTGCGCGCGATATCCGTTCACGCGACCCGAACTGGAAGCTGATCGCCACCGAATCGGAAAACTGACCGGGAAGCGGGCGGCCATGACTTTTCATCTCGAGCCGGTCTCCTATTCGGAGCTGCCCGGCTGGTCTGCGGACGACCCGGCACCGGTGATCGCTTCGCTTCGGCGCTGTCACCGGCATGTAACGGAGGTGAAGCCGTACAAGACCGGCTCGCTCGGTATTTCGGTCGCCGACCTCCTGCCCGCCTTCGACGCGGCAGGCAGCGATTTCTCCGATGCGGCCGCCGCACGCGGATTTTTCGAGGCCCAGTTCGTTCCGTTCCGAATCCGCCCTGAAGGGAAAAGGACCGGCTTCGTCACCGCTTTCTACGAACCCGAGGTCGAGGTACGGACTGAGCCGGATGCGGAGTTCCGCTTTCCCTTCTACCGGCGTCCCTCGGACCTCATCGATATCGACGACATAAACCGGCCGGCAGGAATGGACCCATATTTCGCCTTCGGCCGCTGTTGCGACGGCAGGATCGAGGAATATCCGGACCGACGCGCGATCGAAGAAGGATTTCTCGCCGGCCGCGGTCTGGAAATCGCCTATGCCCGCGACAAGGTCGACGTGTTCTTCGTCCATGTGCAGGGCGCCGCGCGGCTGATCTATCCGGACGGATCCCGCCGCCGCATCACCTATGCCGCCAAAACCGGGCATCGCTTTTCCGCCGTCGGGAAGCTGTTGATCGATCGCGGCGAGATCGACGCCGCCACCGTGTCGATGGCGAGCATTCGCGACTGGCTGGCCGCCCATGCCGACAAGGCGGACGAGGTTCTGTGGCATAACCGGTCCTTCATCTTTTTCCGCGAAGCGCCGGTCGAGGAAGAGGGGCTCGGCCCCGTGGCGGCTGCCAAGGTGCCGCTGGAGCCGGGACGCTCGCTTGCTGTCGACCGCCTCATCCACACATTCGGCGTTCCCTTCTACGTCGCGAGCGAAACCCTGCTCCATCTCGACGGCGGACATCCCTTCGGGCGCCTGATGCTCGCGCTGGACACCGGCTCGGCCATCGTCGGCCCGGCGCGCGGCGATATCTTCACGGGCTCCGGCGACCGGGCGGGGAAACTCGCGGGTTCCGTGCGCAACGACGCAGACTTCTTTATTTTCGTGCCCCGCGCGGCCGCGGCCCGATATCGCGCGCAGTCCAGCCATGGCTAAGGACAAGAAGCTTTCCACCGAGGACCGCATTCTCTGGGGGAAGGTCGCGCGTTCGGCGCGGCCCATGTCCGGGCGGTTGGACGCTCTGGAGGAGCTGCTGGGCGGGACCGCGGAAATCAAGGCTGTACCCGGCCCGGAGGCGACGCCTCCCTCGAGCACGCCCGAAAGGGCCGGCAGGGGCTTTTCACTCAGCCGCGACAAGGCAGAACACCCCCCTCATCATCCGCTGGAGCGGCCGGTCAAACGCAAACTGGCGAAGGGCCGGCTGACGCTCGAGGCGAGGATCGACCTGCACGGCATGATCCAGAGCGAGGCGCACGGACTGCTGCTGCAGTTCCTCCTGAGGGCGCGCGACCGCGGCTTGAGGCATGTCCTCGTCATCACCGGCAAGGGAACGTCCCTCGGCAGCGACGGCGCCCTGAAGCGAGCCGTGCCGCTCTGGTTCTCGCTTCCCGAGTTCCGGCCCTTGATATCGTCCTACGAACCGGCAGCCCGCAATCACGGCGGCGAGGGCGCGCTCTATGTGCGGCTGGCGCGGGCGAAGGGAGGCGGCGCCTCATGACTCCCTTCGGCGAGGCCGTGCGCGAACTTCGCCGGCGCAAGGGCGTGTCTCAGAAAGAGATGGCGGCTGCAATAGGGGTTTCGCCCGCCTATCTCTCGGCTCTCGAACACGGCAAGCGGGGAGCGCCGAGCTTCGACTTCCTCCAGCGCGTTGCCGGCTATTTCAACGTGATCTGGGATGAGGCCGACGAACTCTTCCGGATAGCGCATCTTTCAGATCCGAAAGTCGTGCTCGACACGTCCGGCCTTCCGCCCGGTCACACTGCCTTCGCCAACCGTTTGAGCATGGAGATTCGCGGACTGTCGGCGGAGACGATTCGGGCACTGGAAGATGTTTTGGAAAAAGCCACATTTCCTGATAAGGACAGGGGATGAAAGCCCATCCCGGCCGCGATCTTCGCATCCGGGATTTGGAACAATTGGACAAATTTTCTATAGTCCGCGAGGCATCTCGCGCTGTGATTCGCAATGAATCGCGACGTCCGAAAACCTGGAAAGATCTGAGCCCGAATGACCGATATTTCTGAGACCGAAGCCGGCGCAATCGCCGAATATGGTGCCGATTCCATCAAGGTGCTGAAAGGCCTCGATGCAGTGCGTAAGCGCCCGGGCATGTATATCGGTGACACCGACGATGGCTCAGGTCTGCACCACATGGTCTACGAGGTCGTGGATAACGCGATCGACGAGGCGCTTGCCGGCCATGCGGACATCGTAACGGTCACGCTCAATCCCGACGGTTCCGTCACGGTGACGGACAACGGTCGCGGCATACCGACGGACATCCACCGGGAAGAAGGCGTCTCGGCGGCGGAAGTCATCATGACGCAGCTTCATGCCGGCGGAAAATTCGACCAGAATTCCTACAAGGTCTCCGGTGGCCTGCACGGCGTCGGCGTTTCGGTCGTCAACGCCCTCTCCGTGTCGCTGAAGCTCAAGATCCGCCGGTCGGGCAAGATCCACGAAATGAGCTTCACCCACGGCGTTGCCGACGGGCCGCTCAAGGTAACGGGCGACGCCGGCAGCGAGACCGGAACCGAGGTCACCTTCACGCCGAGCGAACAGACCTTCTCGAACATCGAGTTCGAGTTCGGTACGCTCGAGCATCGCCTGCGCGAGCTCGCCTTCCTGAATTCCGGCGTCCGCATCGTGCTGACCGACAAGCGCCATTCCGACATTCGTCGGGAAGAAATGATGTATGACGGCGGTCTCGAGGCCTTCGTCGCTTATCTGGACCGGGCGAAGAAGCCGCTCGTGCAGAAGCCGGTGTCGATCCGCGGCGAGAAGGACGGCATCACCGTCGAAGTGGCAATGTGGTGGAACGACAGCTATCACGAGAACGTGCTGTGCTTCACCAACAACATTCCGCAGCGCGACGGCGGCACGCATATGGCCGGCTTCCGCGGTGCGCTCACGCGTCAGATCACCTCCTATGCCGACACGTCCGGCATCACCAAGAAGGAAAAGGTATCGCTCACGGGCGACGATTGCCGCGAGGGCCTGACGGCTGTGCTGTCGGTGAAGGTTCCCGATCCCAAATTCTCCTCGCAGACCAAGGACAAGCTGGTGTCCTCGGAAGTCCGCCCCGTCGTCGAAAGCCTGGTCAACGAGGCCCTGAGCGTCTGGCTCGAAGAACATCCTTCCGATGCCAAGATTCTCGTGGGCAAGGTCGTGGAAGCGGCCGCCGCGCGCGAAGCCGCGCGCAAGGCACGCGAGTTGACGCGCCGAAAGGGTGCGCTCGACATCTCGTCGCTGCCCGGCAAGCTCGCCGATTGTTCCGAGCGCGACCCGGCCAAATCCGAACTCTTCCTGGTGGAGGGCGACTCGGCAGGCGGCTCGGCCAAGCAGGGCCGCTCGCGTGAAAACCAGGCGATCCTGCCACTGCGCGGCAAGATCCTCAACGTCGAGCGCGCGCGTTTCGACAAGATGCTGTCGAGCCAGGAAATCGGCACGCTGATCACCGCGCTCGGCACGTCGATCGGCAGTGACGAGTTCAACGCCGACAAGCTGCGCTATCACAAGATCATCATCATGACGGACGCCGACGTCGACGGCGCCCACATCCGCACGCTGCTGCTCACCTTCTTCTTCCGGCAGATGCCGGTGCTGATCGAGCGGGGCCACCTCTATATCGCCCAGCCGCCGCTCT
Source organism: Sinorhizobium meliloti (assembly GCF_035610345.1). The sequence continues at coordinate 3,404,853 of NZ_CP141212.1, forward strand.
ACAAGGTGGCCCGCGGCAAGTCCGTCCAGTATCTCAAGGACGAGAAGGCGCTTGAAGATTATCTGATCAACATGGGCCTCGAGGAGGCGTCGCTCGAACTCGCTTCGGGCGAAGTGCGCGTCGGCCAGGATCTCCGCGAGGTCATCAACGATGCGCTGCGACTGCGCTCGCTGATGGATGGGCTCCACTCCCGCTACAATCGCTCGGTCGTGGAGCAGGCTGCCATCGCCGGAGCGCTCAACGTGGAACTCAACGGCGAGCGCGACGAATATCAGTTGATCGCCGCCGAAGTGGCCCGCCGGCTGGATGTCATCGCCGAAGAGACCGAACGCGGATGGGAGGCAACGGTGACGGCGGAAGGCGGGCTGAAGCTCGAGCGCATGGTGCGCGGCGTCAAGGAAGCGGCCGTGCTCGATATGGCGCTGATCGGTTCTTCGGATGCACGCCATATCGATCAGCTCAAGGCACGGCTTAAGGAGGTCTATGGCGCTCCGCCGGTGCTGCGCCGCCGCGACGGCACGCAGGAGATAAGCGGTCCGCGCGCCCTCCTCGACGCGATCTTCGCCGCCGGCCGCAAGGGGCTCACCATGCAGCGCTACAAGGGCCTGGGCGAAATGAACGCCGAGCAATTGTGGGAGACGACCCTCGATCCGAACGTCCGTTCGCTGCTGCAGGTCAAGGTTACCGATGCGACGGATGCGGATGGTCTGTTCTCGCGCCTGATGGGCGACGAAGTGGAGCCGCGGCGCGACTTCATCCAGGAAAACGCACTGAGCGTCGCCAATCTCGATATCTGACGCGCACGTATAGGCGCAGCACTTTGATCATGGTTCCGACGAGAGCAGGGCGATCCACGCCCTGCTCTCGTCTTTCGGAAGCTCGATCGCTCGCGGATCATTCGCCCGTGAAACGTCCTTCGAAGACGAATTCGCTGACGGGCTTGCGCTGGCTTGGTTTTTCGCGTTCCCGCAGATCGTCCGGCAGGGTGGAAGGATCCGCAATCCTGCCGATTGCGACGGCTGCCTCGACTCGGTAGTGCGCCGGAACACCGAGCACCTGCATGGCCTTCTCTCTGTCGACCCCCGCCATCGCATGGGCATGCCATCCGGCGAGCTGCGTCTGCAGCGCGAGCGCGAACCAGGACGCTCCCGTGTCGAATGCGTGCGTATAGGCCGGCCTCAGCTCGCCGGTCGATGTGACCCTGTGGGTCTTCGAAAGGATGATGACCAGGGCAGAGGCGTTTTTCGCCCAGCGCTGATTGCCCTCGTCGAGCGTCGACAGCAGGCGAGCGAAATGCTCGGTGCCGTGGCGGGCGTAGACGAAGCGCCAGGGCTGAAGATTGCTGGCCGAAGGCGCCCAACGGGCGGCTTCGAAGAGCGCGAGCAGATCCTTTTCTCCGATCTCCTCGCCTGTGAAGGCGCGCGGCGACCAGCGCTCCAGAAAGATCGAGTGGATGGGGTGATCGGCTCTTCTATGGTTGATTTCTGTCACGAACGAACATCCTTATTTCTTGCAGATACGCGCCTGTCCGACGCATCGCCATCCTGCGCGTCAGCTCAGCACGCGCGAAGGATCCGTAAACCGCAATCATGTGATTGTCGAACCTGCGAAAAAAGTTGTATAAGTTCTGTAGATTTTTTGAGGAAGGACTCGACATGAATCTGAAAGACCCGTCGCTGTTTCGCCAGGCTGCTCTCGTAGGCGATACCTGGATCGAAGCCGACCCGAAGAATGCGATCGAGGTGAACAATCCGGCGACCGGCGAAATCATCGGCCGCGTTCCGAAGCTCGGCGCCCCCGAGACCAGAACGGCGATCGAGGCCGCGGCGCGGGTGCAGAAGGAATGGGCGGCGCGGACCGCCAAGGAGCGCTCGGCGGTGCTGCGCCGCTGGTTCGAGCTGATGATCGAAAACAAGGACGATCTCGGCCGGATTCTGACGATGGAGCAGGGCAAGCCGCTCGCGGAGGCGACCGGCGAGATCGTCTACGGAGCGAGCTTCATCGAATGGTTCGCGGAAGAGGCGCGGCGTGTCTATGGCGACCTGGTTCCCGGTCATCAGAAGGATAAGCGCATTCTGGTGATGAAGCAGCCGATCGGCGTCGTCGCCGCGATCACGCCGTGGAATTTTCCGAACGCGATGATCACCCGCAAGGCCGGGCCGGCCTTTGCCGCCGGTTGCGCCATGGTCTTGAAGCCTGCCGCGCAGACGCCGTTTTCGGCGATCGCCATCGCCGTGCTCGCCGAGCGCGCGGGAATGCCGAAAGGCCTCTTCAGCGTCATCACCGGCTCAGCGCGCGAGATCGGCGCCGAGATGACTTCGAACCCGACCGTCCGCAAGCTTACCTTTACCGGCTCGACCGAGGTCGGCGCAGAGCTCTATCGCCAGAGCGCGGCCACGATCAAGAAGCTTGGCCTGGAACTCGGCGGCAACGCCCCGTTCATCGTTTTCGATGATGCCGATCTCGATGCGGCGGTCGAAGGCGCGCTGATCGCCAAGTTCCGCAACAATGGCCAGACCTGCGTCTGCGCCAACCGCATCTATGTGCAGGACGGCGTCTACGAGGCGTTTTCGGAGAAACTCGCCCAGGCCGTCGGCAAGCTCAAAACCGGCAACGGGATGGAGGACGGCGTCATCCTCGGACCGCTGATCGACCAGCCGGCGCTGAAGAAGGTCGAGGAGCACGTGGCGGATGCGCTTGCGAAAGGCGCGCGCGTGGTGCAGGGCGGCCGTCGCCATTCGCTCGGCGGCACCTTCTACGAAGCGACGGTGCTGGCCGACGTGACCCAGGCGATGGCGGTCGCGCGGGAAGAGACATTCGGCCCGGTGGCGCCGCTCTTCCGCTTCAAGGACGAGTCGGATGTGATCGCACAGGCGAACGACACCGAATTCGGCCTCGCCTCCTATTTCTATGCCAAGGACCTCGCCCGCGTCTTCCGCGTGGCGGAAGCGCTGGAATATGGCATGGTCGGTGTCAATACCGGCCTGATCTCCACGGCGGAGGCACCCTTTGGTGGCGTCAAACTCTCGGGCCTCGGCCGCGAGGGCTCGAAATACGGCATCGAGGAATTCATGGAGATCAAATATGTCTGCCTCGGCGGCATCGCCTGAGGCGGCGCTCTCTCGAAGAACCGGCCGGAAAGTTCTGGCCGGTTTTTTCTTTTGCCGGTAAGAGGCTGGGAAGCACTCGGTCGCCGCCGGCAGATTGCGGCAGACACACTCGGACGCAGAAGGAGAGCAATCGATGCCCGCCCCGAAAAACACTTTCAAAGCGGCGATCCGCGAAAACCGCTTTCAGCTCGGTCTCTGGGTGGCGCTCGCCAGTCCCTATGCGGCGGAAGTGGTGGCCGGCAGCGGTTATGACTGGCTGCTGATCGATGGCGAGCATGCGCCGAACGATATTCCCATGCTGGCGGCGCAGTATCGCGCCGTCGCCGGCGGAGGCAGTCATCCGATCGTCCGCCTGCCGGTCGGCGACGCGGTCATGATCAAGCAGATCCTCGATGCCGGCGTGCAGACGCTGTTGATCCCGATGGTCGACAATGTCGAGCAGGCGCGGCAGCTCGTGCGCGCCGTGCGTTACCCGCCGCATGGCGTTCGCGGTGTCGGTGCCGCTCTCGGCCGGGCAACGAACTTCAGCCGCATCGGCGACTACCTCGAAAACGCCAACGACGAGATCTGTCTGCTGCTGCAAATCGAGAGCCGGGCAGGGCTCGAGGCGATCGACGCCATCGCTGCGCTGGACGGCGTCGACGGCCTGTTTGTCGGTCCGGCGGATCTTGCCGCGGACATGGGGCACCTCGGCAATCCGGGTCATCCGGAGGTACGGACAGCCATAATCGAGGCCTTCGCGCGGATCGAGCGTGCCGGCAAGGCACGCGGGATCATGACCCTCGACCCGGCCCAGGCGCGCGACTATCGCGAGCTCGGTGCCGATTTCATGGCGATCGGCACCGATGTCACCTTGCTCGTCAGCGCAACGGAGCGGCTGCGCCGGGAATTTCTTGGAGAGGGCGGACCGGTACGGACGGAATCCGGCTATTGATCGATTCCTCACAAGGACTGGGAAGGGCGTCTCATAAGACGCGCGGGCTGTAGGAAACTTTTCGGAGGACGGCAATCTCTCCTCCGTCCTCATCCCTGTGCTCGTCACAGGGATCCAGCAGCGCCGCGTCTGCGGCGCGGGAAGAGTTCTTTCAGCCCAAGGACTTGGTCTGGCTGGATCCCTGTGACGAGCACAGGGATGAGGCGATCAAACAAGCGGCGAACGGAAAACCGTCACACACATTTCCTGGAAACGCTCCAGTCATCGTGACCTACGGAATCGACTGGAGCAGCGTCTCCCGCGCCGATTTCAAGTGTCGCCGGCAGGCCTGTTCGGCGAGCGTGGGGTCGCGCGATTGCAGCGCGGCGATATAGTCGAGATGCTCCTCCAGCGCCCGGGCGTTGCGCTCCCGCGCATTCGCCTTGTTCCACTGGTAGTGATAGTGAAAGACGATGGCGATGACATCGTAGAAGTCGATGATGAAGCGGTTGCTGGACGATTTGTGCACCAGCAGGTGGAGGCGCTCGTCGAGTTCGGAAAATTCGCTGTAGCGCTTGTCGATGTCGGCGAGAATCTCCCGATGCACCGCCTCGATCTTCTTCAGCTCCTCCCAGGCCGGGTCCTGATCGGGAAGGGAGACGAAGCGAGCGGCCGAGCGCAGCTCGAACATCTCCCTCACTTCCGTCAGTTCGAGTGCGAATTCGCGCGTGAACCCCTTGAGGACCCAATGGCTGTTCGGCCGTTTTTCGATCAGCCCGAAACGGCTGAAGCGGATCAGGAATTCGCGCACGCTGGTCGTTCCGGCACCGATCTCGCGGGCAAGCTCGAGCTCGTTGATCTGCATGCCGGGCTCGGCGCCGCCGGCCAGAATCCGGCGCATGAAGCTCCGCTCGATCCTTTCGGCAAGCGAATCGGTCTCTGCGGTCGGGAAGTAGTCCGAGGGCTCAGGTCTTCTCAACACCGTCTTGCTGCGCTTGTCCCAGGCGATGAGGCTCAGTTCCTCGCAGCGCGTCAGGATGGCGCGCACGGTCGTGCGGCTGACGCCGAGCGCCTGCCCGAGCTCCGGTTCGGAGGGAAGCGTGGAAGTCTCCGCGAACAGCTCCAGGCAGCGGTTGAAGGCATCCTTGAAAACGGTGTTCTGCTTCGCCATGGCGAGGATCCGGCCCGGTTCGGGTTTTTCGTGTCGGCACGTCGAGGCTCCCGTTCCGCGACTGCCGCAATGGGCCCATAATAGCCATTGACGAACATCTGTCTATTGTAGATAAAAGACAGAACCAGTGTTTTCACATGTGGGGAACCGTTCGGGAGGAGCTTGATTTGCCCGCACCGTCTTCGATCCTTCTTTCGCCGGACGATAACGTCGTCGTTGCCACCGCTGCGATTGCGCCGGGCGACCGGCTGGCCGGCGGCGTGTCGGCGGTCGCGCGCATCGAGCCGGGCCACAAGGCCGCGATCCGCAGGATCGACGTCGGTGAGCCGGTGGTCAAATACGGCCAGGCGATCGGCCGCGCCACGTCCCCCATCGCGGCCGGCGAGCACGTTCATTCGCATAACCTTGCCTTCGATCAGGGTCGGCTCGCCATTGGTGCCGCCGTTCCGCCGGAGGCTGCCAGCGAGGCGGACAAAGCGCGCACGTTCCTCGGCTATCGACGGGCGGACGGCCGGGCCGCAACGCGCAATTATATCGGCATCGTCGCCAGCGTGAACTGTTCCACCACGGTCTGTCGCGCGATCGCGGACGAGGCGAACAGGCGCATTCTGCCGAAATATGAAGGCATCGACGGTTTCGTGCCGATAGTCCACGACCAGGGATGCGGCATGTTGTCCACGGGCGACGGCATGAAGAACCTGCACCGGACGCTCGCCGGCTATGCGCGTCACGCGAATTTCGGCGGCGTGCTGATGGTCGGGCTCGGCTGCGAGGTCAATCAGCTGACGCTCTACGGCCAGAGCGGGGCCGGGGCCGAGAAGCGGCATTTCAACATCCAGGAGGCCGGCGGCTCGCGCCGTTCCGTCGAGCGCGCGCTCGGCATTCTCGACGAGATCGCCAAGGAAGTCGCGGCCGCCAGGCGCGTGCCGATCCCGGTCAGCGAGATCATCGTGGGGCTGCAATGCGGCGGTTCGGACGGGCTTTCCGGCATCACCGCCAATCCGGCGCTCGGTGCGGCGGTCGACATACTCGCCGCCGCCGGCGGCACGGCGATCCTTTCCGAGACCTCCGAGATCTATGGAGCCGAACATCTCCTGCGCAGCCGTGCGGTAAACGAGACGGTCGCGGTCAAGCTCGATGGCCTGATCGCCTGGTGGGAGGACTATGTGGCGATGCATGGCGCGTCGCTCGACAATAATCCTTCGCCGGGTAACAAGCGAGGCGGCCTGACGACGATTCTCGAGAAATCGCTGGGCGCCGTCGCCAAGGGCGGCCGCTCGCCGTTGACGGCTGTCTACAATTACGCCGAGCGCGTGACGGAGCCCGGACTGGTCTTCATGGACACGCCCGGCTACGATCCGGTTTCGGCCACCGGCCAGGTCGCCGGCGGCGCCAACGTGATCGCGTTCACCACCGGCCGCGGCAGCTGTTTCGGCTGTCGGCCGGCGCCGTCGATCAAGCTCACCAGCAACACGGCGCTCTATCGGGCCATGGAAGAGGACATGGACATTGACTGCGGCGTCATCGCCTCGGGTGAAGCGACGATCGCCGATCTCGGCCGGGGGATTTTCGAGCTCATCATAGAGACCGCCTCGGGCCGAAAGACCAAGAGCGAGCTTTTCGGCTACGGCGACAACGAATTCGTGCCCTGGCATCTGGGGGCGACGCTTTAAGGCTGAGGGGCGAAGCGAGACGCATGTAAGGGCGCAATCCTTGGGGGAGGAAAACAAGGAATGCAGACGAGAAGGATAGGCCGGACCGCGCTTGCGGTGACGGAGTACAGTTTCGGAACAGCGGGACTGGGCGGTCTCTATCGCGAATGCACCCGCGAAGCGGCGATGGCGACGCTCGACGCCGCCTGGGAAGCGGGTATCCGCTATTTCGATACGGCGCCGTTCTATGGGCTTGGCCTTGCCGAGCGGCGGGTCGGCGATTTCCTGCGCGACAAGCCGCGCGACAGCTTCGTGCTGTCGACGAAGGTCGGTCGCCTGCTTCATCCGGTGCCCGAGAACCAGGTCCCTGACTTTTCCTACGTCAAGCCGCTGAACTTCGACGTCACCTATGACTACGGCTACGACGCGATCATGCGTTCGGTCGAGATGAGTTATGCCCGTCTCGGTCTCAACCGAATCGATATTCTTTATGTCCACGACATTGGCGGCTACACGCATGGTGCGGCGAAAAACGCCGTTTACCTGCGGCAGCTTCTGGATTCCGGCCTGAAAGCACTCGAGGAGCTGAAATCGAGCGGCGTCATTTCGGCCTACGGTCTCGGCGTCAACGAGGTGCCGGTCTGCCTCGACGTCATGCGCCAGGCCGACATCGACTGCATCCTGCTTGCCGGCCGCTATACGCTCCTGGACCGCTCCGCGGTTGCCGAGCTCCTGCCGCTCTGCGCGAAGAAGCACACCTCGCTGGTCGTCGGCGGCGTGTTCAATTCCGGCATTCTCGCGACCGGGCCGGTCGAGGGAGCGCATTTCGATTACATGCCGGCGACCGACGAGGTGCGCGCCAAGGTCGCGGCGATGGAAGCCATCGCCGGGCAGCGCGCCATGCCGCTGGCCGCCCCGGCCCTGCAGTTCCCGCTGGCCAATCCCAACGTCGCCTCGGTGCTGCTCGGAACCGCCAAACCGTCGAGCCTGAAACGGAACATGGAACTGACCCGCTACGGGATCGCGCCGGAAGATTACGCGGCCTTCGAACCCCATACACTTGTCGCGCCCGAGCTGGGGCCGGAGGCGGTAAGGGCCTGATGCTTCGCCGCCCTCGATGGCGGCCGCCACTCTCCATAAGCAACCGGGCCGCATGCACCTGGCGACCCGGTCGATAACGGAACAAGGTGTAACTGAGGAGAACCCGATGAGCATAGCCAAGCGCATTCTTTCACGCCGTGCCTTCAATGCCCTGGCCGGCGCCGCTTTCGTCGCCGCAATGGTCCCCGCGACCTCTTTCGCGCAGGACGTCACCATTCCCATCATCGTCAAGGACACCACCTCCTTCTACTGGCAGATCGTGCTTGCGGGGGCGCGCGCCGCCGGCAAGGATCTCGGTGTCAACGTGCCGGAGCTCGGCGCCCAGTCGGAATCCGACATCAACGGCCAGATCACCATCCTGGAAAACGCCGTTGCGGGCGCGCCGGCCGCGGTCGTGATCGCGCCGACGGAGTTCAAGGCGCTCGGCAAGCCCGTCGACGAGGCCGCCAAATCGGTTCCGGTGATCGGCATCGATTCCGGGGCGGATTCGAAGGCCTTCACCTCGTTCCTGACCACGGACAACGTCCAGGGCGGACGCATAGCCGCCGACGGTCTTGCCGCCGCCATCAAGGAGGCGACCGGCAAGGAAGAGGGCGAGATCGCGATCATCACCAGCCTGCCGGGTGTCGGCTCGCTCGACCAGCGCCGCGAAGGCTTTCTCGATCAGGTCAAGACGAAATATCCGGGCCTGAAAGTGGTTGCCGACAAATATGCCGACGGTCAGGCGACGACCGGTCTCAACATCATGACCGATCTGATCACCGCCAATCCCGACCTCGTCGGCGTTTTCGCCTCGAACCTGATCATGGCGCAGGGCGTCGGCCAGGCGATCGCCGAGAACAAGCTCGGCGACAAGATCAAGGTGATCGGCTTCGACAGCGACGACAAGACCGTGGGCTTCCTCAAGGAAGGCGTGCTGGCGGGCCTCGTCGTCCAGGACCCCTACCGCATGGGCTATGACGGCGTGAAGACGGCTCTTGCGGTCTCCAAGGGCGAGAAGGTCGAAGCCAATGTCGATACCGGCGCGAATCTGGTCACCAAGGCCAATATGAGCGAGCCGAAGATCGACGCGCTTTTGAATCCGAAGGTCAACTGAAGAGCGCGATTGCGCGGCGCCGTAGGACCGGCGCTGCGCATCGCCTTCAGGAGAACAGTGCAACGGCCGAAGGGAATCGGCCGCTGCGATCCCGGAAGTGGAGGACAATGCCATGATAGGGCTTCAAGAGGTCAGCCATCGCCATGACGAACAGGTGAGGGCGGCGGGCGCCCATCCGGTTCCAAAGGGCGAGCCCATCCTGGAACTCCGCGGCCTGCAGAAAAACTACGGCGCGGTCGAGGCTTTGAAGCCCGCGACCATGACCTTTCTATCCGGCGAAATCCACGCGATCGTCGGCGAGAACGGTGCCGGCAAATCGACGCTGATCAAGCTCCTGACCGGGGTCATTGCCCGCAGTGCCGGAGAAATCCGCTGGTGCGGCGAGACAGTCGACCTGGCCACGCCCAACGAAGCGATCGCCCGCGGCATCAACGCGGTTCACCAGGAGGTGGTGCTTTGCCCGCATCTGAGCGTCGCGGCGAACATGTTCCTGGGCGACGAGATGAACCGGCGCGGACTGATGCGCAAGCGCGCGATGACAGGCGCGGCCCAGGGCGTGCTTGACGATCTCGGCTTCAACCTGCCCGCCAATGCCGAACTCGGCAGTCTGACGATCGGCCAGCAGCAGCTGGTCGCCACTGCTCGTGCGGCCATGCGTGGCACGCAGTTCCTCATCTTCGACGAGCCCACGGCCTATCTCACGCGACAGGAATCGGCGCAGCTTTTCCGCCTGATCCGCCGGCTGCAGGGCGAGGGCGTCACGATCGTCTATATCAGCCACAGGCTGGAAGAAGTGTTCGAGCTCGCGGACCGCGTCTCGGTGCTTCGCGACGGCACGCATGTCGGCACGCGCGCGATTTCCGAGACGAACGAGGCCGAGCTCATCACTCTGATGATCAACCGCACGATCGAACAGATCTACCACAAGGAACGTTTCCAGCCGGGCGAGATGATCGTCGAGACGCGCGGGCTCTCCGGTCCCGGTTTCCGCGACATATCGCTCTCGGTCAGGGCGGGTGAGATTGTCGGGCTCTACGGTCTGATCGGTGCCGGCCGCAGCGAATTCGCGCTCGGACTTTACGGGCGCAACACGGTGAGCGAAGGAGAGATCTTCTGGCAGGGCCGAAAGGTCGAGATAGCCAATGAGCGCAAGGCCATGGACCTGGGGATCGCGCTCGCGCCGGAGAGCCGCCGCGATCAGGGCCTGTGCCTCAACCTGCCGATCGGCGTCAACATCAACCTGCCTGTTTTCAAAAGGCTGACGCGCGGCTTGACGATCAACCGCGCGCAGGAGGCCTCCAATGCCGAGCGTCAGATCCGGGATCTGAAGATCAAGACGCCGTCGCGGCGCGTGCTTGCCTCCGCCATGTCCGGCGGCAACCAGCAGAAGATCGTGATCGGCAGATGGCTGAGCCACGGCGCGAAGCTCTTTATCTTCGACGAGCCGACCGTGGGCGTCGATGTCGGCACCAAGGCGGAAATCTACCGGCTGTTTGCGCGGCTTCTGGAGAACGGGGCAGGGATCATCCTGATCTCCTCCTACCTGCCGGAGGTCTATGAGCTGGCCGATCGCCTGCATGTGTTCCGGCAGGGGCGGCTTGTGGCAAGCCACGACTACCGGGCCGCAAGCCATGAGGAAGTGCTGGCGCAGGCGATCAATGCCTGAGAGCCGGATGAGGAAGGACGCAGGGAGGAAGCGATGAGTGTGGAAACGGTTGAAAGCGCGGGACCGACGCCGAAGAAAGGCGTCAGCATCCTGTTCGGTCTTACGCTCGTGGGATTGCTGGTCGTCCTCTGGCTGCTCCTGGGCCTGGCGACCAATGCCTTCTGGACGCCCAACAACATCAGCAACCTCCTGCGCCAGGGGGCGATGACCGCGATTCTCGCCGTAGGCCAGACCTTCGTCATCATCACGGCCGGCATCGACCTTTCGGTCGGAGCCGTCGTCGGTTTCACCAGCGTCATCGTCGCCTGGCTGCTCGCGGCGGGGGTTCCGCTCTGGCTCGCGATCATCGCGACGCTGGCGATCGGCGTGCTGATCGGCGCCTTCCATGCCTTCGGCATCGTCCGCATGGGGCTGCCGCCCTTCATCATCACGCTTGCGACGCTGACCTCGCTTCGCGGCATCGGTCTCCTGATAACAAACGGCTCGACCATCTCGATCACCAACGACGCCTTCACCACTTTCTCACGCGCCGACTTCCTCGGAGTTCCCAGTCTTTTCTGGATGGTGATCGTCGTTGCAATTCCGGCTTACGTCTTCCTGCATCTGAGCCGCTTCGGCCGCTATCTCTTCGCCGTCGGCTCCAACCGCGAGGCGGCGCGCCTTTCCGGCGTCAACGTCAACCGAACGATCTATCTGGCCTATATCCTGTCATCGACCTGCGCCGCCTTTGTCGGGCTTCTGCTCGCCTCGCGCATCGGCATCGGCAACGCCACGCAGGCCGAAGGCTGGGAGCTGCAGGCGATCGCTTCGTCGGTCATCGGCGGCACGAGCCTTTTCGGCGCGGTCGGCTCGGTTCACGGTCCCCTGCTCGGCGCCTTCATCCTTGCCACGATCAACAACGGTGCCAATCTCCTGAACGTCAATTCCTTCTGGCAGCGCATCATCACCGGGTTGCTGATCATCGTGATCGTCTATTTCGACCAGTTGCGACGGCGGGGGGCGCGGTGATGGCCGCCTGCCCGCAACCGGTCCCCAGCAAGCTTCGGAGCGCCGCATGAAAGCCGTCGTCTGTTCAGAGCCCGGCCGCCTCGCGCTCATCGCCCGCAGCGGGCCCGAGGCACCGCCACCCGGCTCGGTGCGCCTTGCCGTCAGCCGCGTCGGGATCTGCGGTACCGATTATCATATCTTCGAGGGCAAGCATCCTTTTCTCGAATATCCGCGCGTGATGGGCCACGAGATCTCTGCGAGGGTGATCGAAGGGGGCCCCGGCACCCGGCTCGCGCCGGGGACGCTCGTCGTCGTTAACCCCTATCTCTCTTGCGGGGAGTGCATCGCCTGCCGCAAAGGCAAGCCGAACTGCTGCACGGCGATCCGCGTCCTCGGCGTTCACACCGACGGCGCCTTCTGCGAAGAAATCGTCATGCCCGAGCAGAACCTCTATTCGGCCGAAGGCCTTTCGCCGGAAGCCGCGGCGGCGGTCGAGTTCCTTGCGATCGGCGCCCATGCCGTCCGGCGCTCGGCGGCTGGCCGAGGCGACCGTTCGCTGGTGATAGGTGCCGGACCGATCGGCCTGGGGACGGCCGTCTTTTCCCGCATTGCCGGCCACGACGTACGGCTGCTCGACACGAGCGAGGAGCGCCTGGCCTTCGCCACGGACAAGCTCGGCTTTTCGCCCGGCATCCTGGCGGGCGACGATGCGGCGCTCGCGCAGGCGACGGGCGGGGAGGGCTTCGACGTCGTCTTCGACGCCACCGGCAATGCCCGGTCCATGGAAGGGGCGTTTGGCCATGTCGCCCACGGCGGCACGCTCGTCTTCGTCAGCGTGGTCAAGGAGGAGATCCGTTTCTCGGATCCCGAATTCCACAAGCGGGAAATGTCCCTCGTCGCCAGCCGCAACGCCACCCGCGAGGACTTCGATCACGTGATTCGGTCGCTTGCGGCGGGGCTGGTTCCGATCGAGGCGCTCGTCACCCACCGCACGACGCTCGAGGACCTCGTCCGCGATCTTCCCCGCTGGGCTCACGACAAGTCAGGGCTCGTCAAGGCAGTTGTGGCTGTGAGCGACGGGTGAGAGGCCTCGTTCCGCGCGCACGTCCTTCCCCAAAAAGTGAGGGGCGCGTTTGTTGCGCTGCACAAGAAAAATGCTAGTGTAGCAGCGATTGCGGACACCAGAGACCAACAACCGCAAGCTAGATCGTTCGCCGTCCCGGTGAAATGATCTTACTCTTCATGACTACGCTTCCGACGGAAACCGATGCAAACGTTTCCTGAGGAGGCGCTCCGGCGTCGGACTGGGAGCGGCGTTTTCGTTGATTTGAGACAAGGGATACGCGCCCATGTTCTACCAGCTTTATGAGATGAACCATGCGATGATGGCTCCGTGGCGCACGGCGGCGGACGCCATGCGGCTGGCCTTCAGCAATCCGATGAATCCGGTTTCACACACCTATTTCGGCCGCGCCGCGGCCGCAGGACTGGAAGTTTTCGAGCGTGCCACCCGCCGCTACGGCAAGCCGGAATTCGGCCTTGCCGAAACCGAGATCGATGGGCAGCCCGTGCCCGTCCGTGAAAGGATCGTCTGGCGGGAGCCGTTCTGCAATCTCATCCATTTCGAACGCAGCCTGCCAAGGGACCGCGCTCCGGATCCGAAAGTCCTGATCGTTGCGCCGATGTCCGGCCACTACGCCACGCTGTTGCGCGGAACCGTGGAAGCACTGCTGCCCCATTCCGACGTCTACATCACCGACTGGATCGACGCCCGCATGGTTCCCTTGAGCGAGGGAACCTTCGATCTCGACGACTATATCGACTACGTCATCCAGATGCTGCATTTCCTCGGGCCGGATGCGCATGTGATCGGGGTCTGTCAACCGGCCGTTCCGGTTCTGGCGGCCGTCGCGCTGATGGAGGCGGCGGAGGATCCCCTCGCACCGTCGACGATGACGCTGATGGGCGGGCCGATCGACACGCGCATCAACCCGACCGCGGTCAACGAGCTTGCGAAGGAACGGCCGATCGAGTGGTTCCGCGACAATGTCGTCATGCCGGTTCCGTGGCCGCAGCCCGGCTTCATGCGCATGGTCTATCCGGGCTTCCTGCAGCTCTCCGGCTTCATGTCGATGAACCTCGACCGGCACCTGATCGCCCACAAGGAATTCTTCGCCCATCTGGTCAAGAACGATGGCGACGCGGCCGAAAAGCACCGTGACTTCTACGACGAATATCTCGCGGTGATGGATCTGACCGCGGAGTTCTACCTGCAGACCGTGCAAGTGGTGTTCATGCAACATGCGCTGCCCAAGGGCGAGATGATGCACCGCGGCAAGCGTGTCGACCCGACGGCGATCCGGCGCGTGGCGCTGCTGACCGTCGAGGGCGAGAACGACGATATTTCCGGCCTCGGCCAAACCAGGGCGGCGCAGACGATCTGCACCGGCATTCCCGATTCGATGCGGCAGCACTATATGCAGCCCGATGTGGGCCATTACGGCGTCTTCAACGGTTCGCGCTTCCGCCGCGAGATCGCACCGCGCATCGTCGCCTTCCAGCGCCGGCATTCACGCCATGCGGAGCCGGTCAAACAGCTCATCAAGGGTGGCAAATCGGCCTGAGCGAGTCATCGGAGCGCTCGATTTGCCGGAGGAAAGTCAGGGGGTTGTCCGATTCCTTGATGCAATGTCTTGCGCCGGGGCCGTGGCTTTCCCACATCGTTTTCATCGGGCCGCGAAGGGCGGCCCGCCGACTGCGAGGAATCCTGAAGATGAACCAATCTGCACTGATCCGTCCGGACTGGACGCCCGCGACCATTGCATTGATGGTGCTGGGTTTCATTGTGTTCTGGCCGCTCGGCCTGGCAATGCTCGCCTACATCCTCTTCGGCGACAAGCTGAGGGCGTTCAAGAAGGACGCCAATGAAGGAGTGGATCGCATGTGTGCCGGCTTCAAACGGAACCACCGGGGACATTGGGCACATCATCGTACCGGCAATGTCGCCTTCGACGACTGGCGGACAGCGGAACTTGCCCGTCTCGACGAGGAGCGCCGCAAGCTTGACGAGATGCGCGAGGAATTCGACGGCTATGTACGCGAACTCCGTCGTGCCAAGGACCAGGAGGAATTCGACCGCTTCATGCGCGAACGCAAGAACGGCCGCACCGGTCCGGAAGCCGGCTTCGAATCGAGCTGATCCCGCAAGGCATCCGGTGTTTCATGTGAAACGCCGGATGTCGCTCGTCCATCTGCCAAGTCCCCTGCGAATCGTCTAGAACGGCCTCATGTTTTCATCTCTCAAGCGGCACCGTGGCAGTGGACCGCCCCTTGATGTCGTCCGTGACATCGAGGTTGCCGGCAAGGTCCTTCCCCTGACCATTCGGCAAAATGCGCGCGCCACGCGGATGACGCTTCGCATCGAGCCCGGAGGGCGAGCGTTGAAGCTCACCGTACCGGAAGGCCTACCGGAGCGCGAGGTCAGCGCCTTTCTCACCCGGCACCAGGGCTGGCTGATGACCAAGCTTGCCCGCTTTTCCGGTGAAAGCGAGCTCGAGGACGGCGGCACCATCCTTGTTCGCGGCGTCGCTCACCGCATCGAGAGAACGGGCCGCCTGCGCGGCTTGACCGAAGCGCTCGTGATCGACGAGGAGGCGGTTCTGAGAGTGGGCGGTGCCGAGGAGCATCTGCGCCGGCGCATCGCCGACTATCTCAAGAAGGAAGCCCGCAGCGAACTCGAACGCCTGGTCGCCGTCTATGCCGGCAGGACGGGAAGCAGGGCACGCTCCCTCAGCCTGAAGGACACCCGCAGCCGCTGGGGATCCTGCTCCGCCGAGGGCGATTTGAGCTTTTCCTGGCGGATTGCCATGGCGCCGCCGAAGGTGATCGCCTATCTCGCGGCACACGAGGTCGCCCATCTGCAGGAAATGAACCATGGACCGCGTTTCTGGGCGCTATGCGAGAGCCTGTGCCCGGAAACGAAGGACGCCAGGCACTGGCTCAAGCGCAACGGCACGATGCTGCACGCCATCGATTTCGGGTAGATCGAGCGTGGCCGAAGGCCCCCTCATCCCGCAGGCGGGGAGAGGGAACTTGGGAGGCATGCGGCTTATCCCTTCGCTCCGCTTGCGGCGAAAAGGTGCCGGAAGGGCGGAGGAGGGTGCCGGCTTGGTTCACTCGAAAAACACCGGATGCCCGTCACCCCCTCTTCCTAAGATTGGCCGCTGCCGCGCAACGGTTTTGCTCGACTCGGGCGGCATTTCATGCAAGGTCGCTTTCCATGAAAACCGAAGTGAAGATCTGTGGTTTGAAGACGGTCGAAGCCGTAGAACGTGCCGTCGCGCTCGGCGCTTCCCACGTGGGCTTCATCTTCTTTCCCAAGAGCCCCCGCAACATCGAACCGGACGATGCCGGCCGCCTCGCCGCGCGCGCCCGCGGGCGCGCGAAGATCGTCGCGGTCACGGTCGATGCGGACAATGACGGTCTCGACGAGATCGTCTCGGCGCTCGCCCCCGACGTCCTCCAGCTTCACGGCTCGGAGACCCCGGAGCGGGTCCTTGCCATCAAGGCGCTTTACGGTCTTCCGGTGATGAAGGCGCTTGCCGTCCGTGAGGCCTCCGACCTGGAGCGGATCGATCCCTATATGGGCATCGTCGACCGTTTTCTCCTGGATGCGAAGCCTCCGGCTGGTTCCGATCTGCCGGGCGGCAACGGAATTTCTTTCGACTGGCGGCTTCTCGACGCGCTTGACGGAAGCGTCGATTACATGCTTTCCGGTGGATTGAACGCGAGCAACATCGGAGACGCACTTGCGCGGACCGGCGCCCGCGCCATCGATACATCATCCGGAGTCGAAAGCGCGCCGGGGAAAAAGGATCTGACGCTCATGGAAGCGTTTTTCGAAGCGGTCCGCCGGGCGGAAGCTTGAGCGGCCGCGATCAGGGAGCAAGACGTGAATCAACCGCCTAAACCGAACTCCTTCAGGTCCGGACCCGATGAAGAGGGCCGTTTCGGCATATTCGGCGGGCGCTTCGTCGCCGAGACGCTGATGCCGCTGATCCTCGATCTCCAGGATGAGTGGGCGAGGGCGAAGAACGATCCGGCCTTCAAGGCAGAGCTCGAAAATCTCGGCACCCACTATATCGGCCGGCCGAGCCCGCTCTATTTCGCCGAGCGCCTGACGGCCGAACTCGGCGGCGCCAAGATCTATTTCAAGCGCGAGGAGCTCAATCACACGGGCTCCCACAAGATCAACAATTGCATCGGTCAGATCCTGCTCGCCAAGCGCATGGGCAAGACCCGCATCATCGCGGAAACCGGCGCCGGCCAGCACGGCGTGGCATCGGCGACGGTCGCGGCGCGCTTCGGCCTGCCCTGCGTGGTCTATATGGGTGCGACCGACGTGGAGCGGCAGGCGCCGAACGTCTTCCGCATGAAGCTTCTCGGCGCCGAGGTGAAGCCGGTGACCGCCGGCAACGGCACCCTCAAGGACGCCATGAACGAGGCGTTGCGCGACTGGGTGACCAATGTCGACAGCACCTATTACCTGATCGGCACGGCCGCCGGCCCGCATCCCTATCCGGAGATGGTGCGCGACTTCCAGGCAGTCATCGGTGAGGAAGCCAAGCAGCAGATCCTCGAGGCCGAAGGCCGGCTTCCCGATCTCGTGGTCGCTGCCGTGGGCGGCGGCTCCAATGCGATCGGCATCTTCCATTCGTTCCTCGACGACGAGGGCGTCAGGATCGTCGGCGTGGAAGCGGGTGGCAAGGGGCTCGACGGCGACGAGCACTGCGCTTCGCTCACCGCCGGTTCGCCCGGCGTGCTCCACGGCAACCGCACCTATCTTCTTCAGGACGGTGACGGCCAGATCAAGGAAGGCCATTCGATCTCGGCCGGGCTCGATTATCCGGGCATCGGACCGGAACATGCCTGGCTGAACGACATCGGCCGCGTCGAATATGTGCCGATCATGGATCATGAGGCGCTCGAGGCCTTTCAGACGCTGACGCGGCTCGAAGGCATCATCCCGGCGCTCGAACCGTCCCATGCGCTTGCCGAAGTCATCAAGCGCGCGCCGAAGATGGGCAAGGACGAGATCATCCTGATGAATCTCTCCGGTCGCGGCGACAAGGACATTTTCACCGTCGGCAAAATTCTCGGTATGGGGCAGTAAAGATCATGACCGCACGCATGGAGCAACGGTTCGCCGACGTGGCGGCCGAGGGGCGCCCGGTTCTCGTGACCTATTTCATGGGCGGCGACCCGGATTTCGAAACGTCGCTGGCGATCATGAAGGCGCTGCGGCAGGCGGGTGCCGACATCATCGAACTCGGCGTGCCTTTTTCCGACCCGATGGCCGATGGACCGGCGATCCAGCTCGCCGGCCAGCGCGCGCTGAAGGCCGGGCAGTCGCTCGCCAAGACGCTGGAGCTCGCCCGGCTCTTCCGGGCGGAGGACCAGCGCACCCCCATCGTGCTGATGGGCTATTACAACCCGATCTATATCTATGGCGTCGAGCGGTTCCTGGAGGACGCGCTCGAGGCCGGCGTCGACGGCCTGATCGTCGTGGACCTGCCGCCGGAAATGGACGACGAACTGTGCATTCCTGCACTTGAGAAGGGCATCAGCTTCATCCGCCTGGCAACGCCCACGACGGACGATCGCCGCCTGCCCAAGGTTCTCGAAAACACGTCGGGTTTCGTGTATTACGTGTCGATGACCGGGATCACCGGCTCGGCGCTGCCCGATCCGTCGCTGATCGCCGGAGCGGTCGCGCGCATCAAGGCGCATACGCCCTTGCCTGTCTGCGTCGGCTTCGGGGTGAAGACCGCCGACCATGCGCGCGCCATCGGCGCATCCGCAGACGGCGTCGTCGTCGGCACGGCGATCGTCAATCAGATCGCGTCGAGCTTGACCGAAGAAGGCCAGGCAACGGAAGCGACGGTCCCGGGTGTCGAAGCACTCGTCAGGGGGCTTGCGGCCGGCGTACGGGCGGCACGGCTTGCTGCAGCCGAATAATTGCCCATATTGACGCGCACAAGCCGAAGGAAAATCTTCAGGAGACTGCTTAATTGAACTGGATCACAAACTACGTTCGGCCGAAGATCAACTCGATGCTCGGCCGCAGGGAAGTTCCGGAGAACCTCTGGATCAAGTGCCCTGAAACGGGCGAGATGGTGTTCCATCGCGATCTGGAAGAGAACAAATGGGTCATCCCGCAATCCGGCTTCCACATGAAGATGCCGGCGAAGGCCCGTTTGAAGGATCTCTTCGACGGCGGAATCTACGAGGCCTTCCCGCAGCCTAAGGTGGCGCAGGACCCGCTCAAGTTTCGCGACTCGAAGAAATACTCCGATCGCCTGCGCGACAGCCGCGCCAAGACCGAACTCGATGACACGATCGTTGCCGGCCTCGGCCAGGTCCAGGGCATCAAGCTCGTCGCCGTCGCGCATGAGTTCAACTTCATCGGCGGGTCGCTGGGCATTGCCGCGGGCGAAGCGATCGTGAAGGCCTTCGAGCGCGCGATAGCGGAGAAGTGCCCGCTGGTGATGTTCCCGGCCTCGGGCGGCGCTCGCATGCAGGAAGGCATCCTGTCGCTGATGCAGCTGCCGCGCACGACCGTAGCCCTGAACATGCTCAAGGAAGCGGGGCTTCCCTATATCGTCGTCCTGACGAACCCGACGACCGGCGGCGTCACCGCATCCTATGCGATGCTGGGCGATATCCACATGGCCGAGCCAGGCGCGGAAATCGGCTTTGCCGGCAAGCGGGTGATCGAGCAGACGCTGCGGGAAAAGCTTCCGGATGGCTTCCAGACTTCGGAATATCTGCTGGAGCATGGCATGGTAGACATGGTCGTCAAGCGCCACGACATCCCGGAGACGCTCGCGCGCGTTCTCAACATTCTGATGAAGAAGCCGGCCAAGGCGGTCAAGCGCGATACCGCGACGGAGTTGGCCCCGCTGCCGGTGGCCGCGAGCGCCTAGATTAGGGCTACCATAATGACGGCGACAGAGGTCAGCGAGGCGGCGCAGGAGATCGAGAAGCTTCTCGCCCTGCATCCCAAAGGGTTCGACCTTTCGCTCGACAGGATCACGCGGCTGCTTGCCGCCCTCGGCAATCCTCACGAGCGCCTGCCGCCGGTCATCCACGTGGCCGGCACCAACGGCAAGGGCTCGGTAACGGCCTTCTGCCGGGCGATCCTGGAGGCCGCGGGTCTCAGCGTCCATGTCCACACGTCGCCGCATCTGGTGAACTGGCACGAGCGCTATCGCCTGGGTGTAAAGGGCGGCAAGGGGGCCCTGGTCAGCGACCCCGTGCTTGCCGATGCCGTACGGCGCGTTGCCGAAGCGAATGGCGGTGAGAAGATCACCGTCTTCGAAATCCTGACCGCGGTCACTTTCCTGCTCTTCGCGGAGCATCCGGCCGATGTCGCGATCATAGAAGTCGGCCTCGGCGGACGATATGACGCGACCAATGTCATTGCCCGGCCGGCCGTCTCCGTGATCATGCCGATCTCGCTCGATCATCAGGCTTATCTCGGCGACCGGGTCGAACTGATCGCCGCGGAGAAGGCGGGAATAATGAAGCGGGGCTGCCCGGTGGTGATCGGCCACCAGGAGGAAGAGGGCGCGCGCAATGTGCTGATCGCGACCGCCGAACGTCTCGGCTGCCCAATATCCGTCTACGGACAGGATTTCATGGCGCATGAGGAGTTCGGCAGGCTGATCTTCCAGGATGAGAACGGCCTTGCGGACCTGCCGCTGCCGCGCCTGCCGGGCCGGCATCAATATGCCAATGCCGCGGCGGCGATCCGTGCCGTCCGGGCAGCCGGTTTCGATGTTCTCGAGGCGGCCATCGAGAAAGGATTGGCCGGCGTCGAGTGGCCCGGGCGCCTGCAGCGCCTCCCCGGCGGCAGGCTCTCGCATTTCTGCCCGCCGGGCGCCGAGATATGGATCGACGGCGGACACAATCCGGGGGCCGGCCACGTCATTGCCGAGGCGATGGCCACCTTCGAGGAGCGCGACCCGCGACCGCTCTTCCTGATCATCGGCATGATCAATACCAAGGAACCGATCGGCTATTTCAAAGCTTTCCTCGATCTGACGGAACAGGTCTTCACCGTGCCGGTGCACGGGTCCGACGCGGGACTGGACCCGCTGGCGCTGGCCGCCGATGCGGCCGCAGCCGGGCTCGAGGCCAATGCAACCTCCTCGGTCGCCGAAGCGCTCGGGCAGATCGCGGAACTCACCGACGAGGACCCCGTGCCGCCGCGCGTGCTGATCGGCGGCTCCCTCTACCTGGTCGGCGACGTGCTCGCCGAAAACGGCACTCCGCCGCGCTAGATCACGACGATTTCAGGCGAAAAAAAGCCCGGCAAGGCCGGGCTTCGCATTGTCGGATTGAAGTCCTGGCGGATCAAGCCACCGCGTTCGAAATCCAGGAGCTAAGCGCCGTCTTCGGTGCGGCGCCGACCTTGATGTCGGCGACTTCGCCGCCCTTGAACATGGCGAGCGTGGGGATCGACCGGACGCCGTATTGCGCCGCGAGTTCGGGGTTTTCGTCGATGTTGAGCTTGACGACCTTGACCTTGCCGGCAAGCTCGGTTGCGATTTCTTCGAGGCTCGGCGCAATCATCTTGCACGGGCCGCACCATTCCGCCCAGAAGTCGACGACGACCGGTTCGGCCGAGTTCAGAACTTCTTTCTGAAAATTGGAAGTATCGACTTTCACAGTAGCCATCGGGTGCTCCTTCGGAATGGCAGTGTCCAGATGTTGTGTCTCATGTGAGGCATCGCCACCGGATTTTCAATATCGTGTATCTCACTTTGTCGCGAGCTCTTCAAGACTCCTGTCTAGCATCGGCTCGGGAAGCACCCGGATCGCCGGGCCTTCGGTGAAGATCAGCACGCATCGGAAACGCTTGCCGGGGTAAAGAGGTTTCAGGATTTCCCGATAGATCGCGAGCTGGTTTCTGTAGACCGGCGCGATCTCTTCCGGCGATTCCGGGATTTCGCGGTTGGTCTTGTAATCGGCGATGGTCACCATGTCGCCGGTGACGGCCAGACGGTCGATACGGCCCGATACGGCGAATTCGCGGGTCCCGAGCTTCAGCGTCCCCATGACGGAGACTTCCGCCCGGCTGTGCTCGCCGAAAAGCGGTTGCAGATCCGCATGGTTGAGCACGTCCATGACGTTCCCGGCAAGTGCGCGCCGTTCGGCTTCGGGCCAGCGCGGCACGGAACGGGCGAGATAGCGCTCCGCCGCGGCCAGGCGCTCGCGGCCGTCGACCGACGGAAGAACCTGCAGCAACCGGTGCAGGATCGCGCCGCGGAGCATCGAGAATTTCGGCGCGCTCTTCCCGGCGAAAAGGGCCGAGCCGACGATCGCTTCGCCGTCGGGGTCGTCGATTGCGATGGTCGTGCCGGACGGGGCAAGAGGCCGGGGCAGCCGCCGCGGCGCGGCCGGAGGCGTGAAAAGCGCCGTCGGCAATCCGGCTGTCGGCCGTTGCGATTCTTCGGATCCGCCTTCGGACGTCGGGAGGTCGCGCGGCACATGCGCTTCGCGCCAGGCAATGCCCTGCCACTCCTCGCTTCCGGCGCGGAAAAGCCTCGGCGTTCCGCGGCCCTTCAGGTCCTGTGCCAGCGTTCCCTGCACCATCGAATGCCAGGTGTCGGTGTTCTGCCGCTGTCCGCGATAGCCGCAGACGATCAGGCGGTCGGCTGCGCGCGTCATGCCGACATAGAGGAGCCGGCGGTATTCCTCCTCGGCGAGCTTCTTCAGCCGCTCGTTGTCGGCGGCGATGAGCGAGTTCGGCGCAGAACCCGGCGCGCGCCAGACCGGGACCGTGAGCCCGGAATGATCGGCCTGCGTTTTCTCCACGAAGCGAAGGTCCGAGACCTGCTGGCGGACGAAGGCCTCGCCGCCGCCGTCGACCAGGAAGACGACCGGCGCCTCGAGGCCCTTGGCGGCATGTACGGTCATAACGCGAACCTCGTCGCGTTCCTTGTCCTGTTCGCGCTTGACCGTGGGCGCTTCGATCTCCAGCGTCGAGATGAAAGCCTGCAGGCCCGGCAGACCGCTCCTTTCATGATCGAGAGCGAAGGTGAGGAATTCGTCGAGAATATCGCTGACTTCGCTGCCGAGCCGCGCCAGGAAGGCACGCCGTCCGCCATCGGCGCCGAGGACGCGGGCATAGAAATCGTGCGGCAGCAGTTCCCGTGCCAGGCCGGCATAACGCGAAAGCGTGCGGACCGCTCCGTGATAACGGCTCGTCTCATCCGCGCCCGCCTGCCAGAGCCGTCGCCAGAGGCTTTCACCCTCGGTCCGCCGCGCGGCGAGTTCGAAGACATCCTCCTCGGCAAAATCGAGGAGCGGGCTCTTCAGCAGTGCCGCGAGCGACAGATCGTCCTCGGGCAGAAGCACGAACCGGCCGAGCGCGATCAGGTCCTGCACGGCGATATGGCTGGTCAGAACCAGTCGGTCCGCGCCGGCGACGGGGATATTGCCCCGCCGCTTGAGGGCGCGTGTCAGGGCATTGACGAAGGCGTCGCGTTTGCGCACCAGCACGATGACGTCGCCGGGCCGCATGGCTCGGCGCACGCCTTTTTCGATCACCGTCTCCTGACCGATCCAATCTTCGAGCACCGCTGCAATGCGCCGGGCGAGGATGTTGACCGGCGCGCGCTCGGGCGTCGCGTCGAAAGGAGCGGTCCAATCCTCTTCCGAAGCCGCCGGCTCGGGCGCGATCACATCCCAGAGGTCGACGGCGCCGGGCTGGCCGATCCGGTTAGACGCATGCACGATCGCCTCGCTCCGCGCGCTCAGACCTCTCGCATTCCCGGAATTCGCAAAGACCGTATCGACGGCGGAGAGCACGTCCACCGTCGAGCGGAAAGAAAGCTGCAGGCGGATGGGGCTGAAGTGCCTGTTGCCCGCGCGCACCCGCCGCTCCGTCAACGTGCTCTCACGCGAGAAGCGCTCCGGCCGGGCGCCCTGGAAGGAGTAGATCGACTGCTTCTCGTCGCCGACGGCGAAAATCGTTCGGTCATCCGCGCGCGCCGTTTCGCCGGCAAAGAAATCCGCCGCGAGCGACTGGATGATCGCCCATTGCGCAGGACTCGTATCCTGCGCCTCGTCGACGAGGATATGGTCGATCCCCTGATCCAGCTTGTAGTGCACCCAGGCGCCCACGTCGCTTCGGGCAAGCAGTGCCGCCGTGCGGTTGATGAGATCCTCGAAATCGAGCTGGCTGCGTGCCTTCTTGAGCGCCTCGTAGTCGCGGTTGAGCCTCTCGGCGAGAATGAGGGCGGCGCGGGTCGCCCCGTACATCTGGACGATGCTCAGGCGGTCCACGCAGGCGAGCATGTGGATGCGCGCCTCTTCCGCCCTGAGTTCGAGCTGCGGCGCTGCACGGCGCATGGCGGCGTTCAGAAAGGCCGATTCCGCCTTGGGCTTGCCGCCGCCGTTGAAGAAGAGTTCCACGAGTTTGGCATAGCGGGCGGTGGCATCTTCGATCGCGCGGACGGCCCGCAAGCCTTCTGCGATGGCAGAGGGCTTGGCGCCGCCGAGGCGCAATCCAAGGTCGATATAGTCATCGAGTGCCGGGCCGTTGAGTCCCGCCAGCGGCCAGACCGCGGCCATGACCGTCTCGGCGGTCTCGCCGGGCTCGAGGCCGAGCGCCGTCCGCAGATGCGCGTCCATCCCGCCGCGTCCGGAGACGTGATCGAGAAAGGCCTGGATCGGCGCCCGGTTGGCGACGATCGCCGCAAGCAGCTTTTCAAGCCCGGTATCGTCGGCAAGATCGAGGACCGTGGCGAAGGCCTCCGCCAGTTCCCGGTCGCTTGCCGCTGCCGTGGCGGTCAAGAGAGCCCTGCGGGCGTCGGCGAGCAGCACCGCCGCTGCCCGGTCGTCGAGAACGGAGAAATGCCCTGCGACATTGGCCTCGAGCGGGAACTGGTGCAGAAGCGCCTCGCAGAAGGCGTGAATCGTCTGGATTTTCAGTCCGCCCGGGGTTTCCAGGGCGCGCGCGAACAGCCGGCGGGCCTCCTGGATCTTGGCCGTTGGCGGCCGCTTGCCTTCGATCGCCTCTATGCGCTTTTCGAGGGTGCTATCGTCGAGGGTCGCCCATTCGGCGAGTTTCTCGAACACGCGGTTCGACATCTCGGAAGCGGCCGCCTTCGTGTAGGTCAGGCAGAGGATGGCGGACGGCCGGCAGCCCGCAAGCAGAAGCCGGATGACGCGCTGCGTGAGCACATGCGTCTTGCCGGAGCCGGCATTGGCGGAAACCCAGGCGGAACGCGCGGGATCGGAGGCGAGCGCCTGCCGCTGCGTCGTCCAGTCGAGCCACCCCTCGGGGGTTCTCTCCTCCGGGCCTGTCGCATCACTCCTCATCGTCGTCCTCGCCATCCGCGGTCGCCCATTCGGCGACGCGCGCCAGATGATCGTATTCCCCGCCGTAGTCGCGTTGTTTCTGAACGATCAGGCGCGAGGCGAAGCCGAACCTGCCGCTCATAAGCGCGGAAAGCAGCTTCCGGAGCTCGACGAGCGACTCGTCCGCCAGTTGTTCGGTGGATTTCGTCTCCTTCGAACGGGCGCCCTCGTTGTTGACGGTGTCGACGGCAAACCGGCTGCCCGGCTTCAGCCGGACATAGCGCAGGGAGTGCGGCCGAGCCGGTCCGATCATACGGAATGCCCCGGCCCTGAGCGCTGCCGCCTCGAGCGCCAGCTGCGGGTCGAGAAGTGCCCGTGCCTCTTTGGGCGAGGGGCTCGATCCGGTCTTGTAGTCGATGATGTCGATCGTTCCGTCCGCCAGGCGATCCAGCCGGTCGGCGATGCCGGTCAGCCGGATATCTCCGATGCCGAGATCCATCGCCGCCGGAACCTCGGTGAACGAGTTCACAATGCCGTGCCGGCGCTCCCGCTCCCACTCGAGGAACGCCCTTCCGACCGCCTGGAAGCGTGGCCGCCAGATGGTGTCGATATGCGCAGGCAGTTTCTCCTCGTCGAAAGCCTCGTCGGTGAGGCGGATCATCGCTTCCTCGCCCTCGCATGTCGCCGGGTCGAAGCCGCCCTTGACGAAGCGATCGACGATCCGGTGATAGAGCAGGCCGCGTTCCGCCGCCCCCGGATCGCGGTTGAACGGTTGGATCGGTTCCAGCCGGAGAATGCGCCTCGCGTAGACGGCATAGGGATCGCGGCGCAGGCGCGTCACCTCGCTGAAGGAATATTTTCGCGGCTGCAGCTCCGCGGGAGGCTTCGGCTCCGGCCGGTCCGACAATGGCTGACGCTCGCCTTGGTCGAGAATGCGCATCCAGTGGAGATAGTCGGCGCCATTCGCCTTGAGCAGTTCCGTCAGCCTCTTGCCGCCGAGCGCCTGAAGGCGCTGCAGCCATCGGGAAGCCACTGTCGGCGCCGATCCCTGACGCATGGAGCGCGAAAGGATCAGCCGGCGGGTGCCGCAGGCCATCTGGAAATCATGCGCGAGCTGGCCGATTCGCCGCTCCGGCGGCTCCAGTCCGATACCCGCCTTCATCGTTCGCGAAAGGAACGGATCGTTCGAGGTCTGCCCCGGCCAGGTGCCCTCGTTCATGCCGCCGAGCACCACCAGGTCCACGCTTTGCAGGCGCGATTCGAGCGCTCCGAAAATGAAGACGCGGGGATGGCGCATCGACCGCGGCTTGACGGCTTCGCTTGCGGCAAGCGCCTCGAGAATGTCGCACCATTGCGGCCCGTCGGCCTCCATCTGGCCATCGGTTTCGATGATGCCCCTGAGGAGCGTCGCCAATATTTCGCCGGCTTCCGAAGCCCAGAGCGCCCCAAGGTTGCCTTGCTCGTCGATGGCGGCCGCCTCCAGAGCGTGCCCTGTACGCTCCGCCCAATCCGAAAGGGGCAGCACGGCCGAGCGGTGACGGCCGGTTTGCGGATCGGCAGAGAGAGTGCTGGCCAGGGGAGCGACCGCCGAGGCTATCCGGCGTGCGAGTGCGCGCGCGATGGCGATGTCGTCGGGGCCGATGCCCGCCCTCCAGGGCGGCGGGTGCCGGTCGGTCTTCTGCCTGTCGAGCGCCTTGTCGATGACCCCCTCCAAGGCCGATATGTCGGCCGCATCGGTGCCCCCGCGCAGGGCCGCGAGCTCCAGCACGTCCGCGGCTCGGCGCGCATCCTCTGCCGTCTGGCCGAAGCGCGCCAGCGGATGCTTGAGAAGTGCGACCAGGGCAACCGGATCGTCCGGCCTCAGCGTCGCTTCCAAGAGCAGCCGGGCAAGTGCGCCCGCCGGCGTCGCCGAGAGCGGAATGCCTGCGGAATCGTCCGCCTCTATACCGAAGCGGGCAAGCTCGGTGCCGACGCGACGCGCAAGTCCTCGATCGGGGGTGATGAGCGCCGCCTGGCTCTCCTCGTCGGCTTCGAGAGCGAGCCGAAGCGCGATCGCGATGGCGGTTGCCTCTTCGCGTTCGTTCGCCGCTTCGATCAGCGCCACATCCGCAAAGGCGGACAGGAGTCTTTCCGCATCGAAGCTCTGGCGGGCCTCCATCCAGACATTCGTCGCGTCGGCGGGCAACAGCGCCCGCGACAGGACCGCGCTGCGATAATCGAGATCATCGGCAGCGCTCGCGAGGGCGGGCACGTCGCCGCGTTCGATGCCCATGCGCTTGAGCAGACGGTGAAATCCATATTGCGGGTGGGTGCGGCTTGCCGGGCTCCTTGAAGAATCGCCGGAGCCGGGCGTCTCTCCGGCGATCAGCCGCCACTCCGCATCGCTCATCGATCCGTCGAGGCCCGGGAGCACGATCGTACCGTTCGGCAGCGCCTTGACCGCGGCGATAAGGGCGGCCGTCGCCGGGATCGAACCGGTCGAACCGGCGATGATGATCGGTCCGCTCACTTTTCCGGCGGCGATACGCTGGGTCTCGGCCTTCAGCACCGCATTGCGGTGGCGTGCGGGCGAAGAGTGCTTGAGTTCCGCCAACCGCTCCGGCCAATAGGTGCGGGCGATCTTGAGGAAGGCCAGCGTCAGTTGCCACCAGAGCGCATGTTCGCCGCCGTCGAGCCCGTCGAGGGCCTCCCAGTCGAGTTCCTCGGTCTCGATCGCGTCGATGAGTTCGGCGAGGTTGCGCGCGAGCCAGATGGCGTCGGCAGGGCTTGCCGGCGCGATCAGCGGGCTTTCCGCGTGGATGTCGAGGACCACCTGGGGCAGGCGGTTTCGCCAGGCGAGAATGAGGCGGCCGAGTTCGATGAGCCTTGCCGTTCCGGAAAGCGGCGGCGCGAGGTCGAGGATTGCCGGCACCTCGGCGTCGAAGAAGCCGCTGTCGTCGTCGGTCTCGCCGAGCGCCCGGATCATCGGCAGGATGGCCGATCGGCCGCCGAGCAGATCGACGAACTCCGAGCGTAGCACGCGGGCGGAGCGCCGGGTCGGCACGAAGATCGTCACACCGGCCAGTGCCAGCGGCTGCGCCGGATCGTAGCGGAAGCCCGGGGTCAGCTCGCCACTGCAGAGCCTTTCCGCGACCGTCCTCAGAAAAGGCAGGCCGGCGGGAATCGTGAAGACGTTCGGATGTCCGGGCACCTCATCCCTCCGGCCGGAAGCGGCGGATCGCAGCCTCGGCCTCCGCTATGGCTTCCGGCGAGCCGACGGTGATCCAGTGCCCTTCGAGCATCAGACCGAAAAGGCGTCCCCTGGCGATCGCCCGGTCGAAATAGATGTTGAGGTTGAACGCCTCGTCCGGCGCGTCTGCAAGCAGCGCTGCGTCCATGGCGATCGCGCCGGCATAGACGACGGGATTCGCCATGCCGTCTTCATAGCGCGTGAGCCGGCCGTCTTCCGATAGCGAGAAATCGCGTTTGCCGTTGTGCCCGGTCGTGTTCTCGAGACGAACGCAGAGCAGCGCCATGTCCATGCGCTCCGGATCGAAGAACTCGGCAAGCTTTTTCAGGTTGCACGGTTGCCGCGGCTTCTCGCCGATCCAGAAAAGGTCGGCATTCATGACGAGCACCGGCCCGCCATCGAGCAGCTTCAGGCCCTTCGCCAGCCCTCCGCCGGAATTCATCAGCGCATCCCGCTCGTCCGAAATCAGGATATGCGGCGCCTCTCGCCGGCCGAGGTGCTCCTCCATCTGGCCGGCGAAATGATGGACGTTCACAACGGCCCTGGTCACGCCCGCGGCGGCGAGCAGGTCCAGCACATAGTCGATCATCGGCTTGCCGGCTATCCTGACAAGCGGCTTCGGCAGCGTGTCGGTGACCGGCCGCAGGCGGGTGCCCAGTCCGGCCGCAAGCACCATGGCATTGGTGATGGGCATCGTGTCCTAACGGTTCGCTGATTCGGGAGCGAGGATTCCAGCCTTAATGCACCATTCGCGCAAGGGTGTCAGCACCTGATGGGAGAGCGCATGCTCGAGATAGGCGAAGGTGCGCGGCATGTGCTTCATGTAGCCGGGTTTGCCGTCGCGCTCCTTGAGCCGCACCCAAATTCCGGCGAGCTTGCAGTTGCGCTGAGCGGCCATCAGATGCCAGTCGCGCCGGAAGGCGGCCTCGTCGAAGGGACCCAGACCACGGCGCTCGGAGATGTAGGCAGTCATCATCCGCTGGGCGAGATCGGGCTCGATCGTCACTCGCGCATCCTGCACCAGCGAGGCCACGTCATAGGCCGTCGGCCCGATCATCGCGTCCTGGAAGTCGATGATGCCGATTCGGTCGAATCCGGTGCGGTCCTGACGCCAGAGAATGTTCGGCGAGTGGAAATCGCGCAGAAGAAGGTTCTTCTCCGCGGAAGCGAGAACGCCGATCAGTCCGTCCCATACGGCGAAGTATTCCCGCCGCTCATCGTCCGAGGCAGGCCGCTCCCGTTTCCACGGGAGATACCAGTCGACGAGCAGACTGGTTTCGATCTTGATCGCCGTCCGGTCGAAAGCGGGGATGTGGTGAACGACCCCTTGAGCCACTGCGATGTCGCGCTCCGCGGGCTGAGCATGCAGCCGGGCCAGAAGGCGTGCGCCTTCGATGTAGCGCTCCGCCACGGGGCGGCCATCGGCGTCGAGGATGCCTTCGGATCCAAGGTATTCGATGAGAAGCAGACCCTGGTCGAGGTCGCGCGCGTAGATCGCCGGTGCCGCGAAACCACGTTTGCGCAGGAGTTGCGAGATCGCGACGAAGGGGACGACGTCCTCGGCGATATGGGCGAGCTGCTGGTAGTACTTGCCGTCCTGAAGGATAGGTCCCGGCTTGTGTCTCGGCGCATCCATCAAGATCTTCGCCGGCGCACCATCCCCGGTGTCGATGCGTTCATAGGCCCGGATCGAAGCGTCGCCGCTCAGGTGGCGCCGACGGGCGCCAGGATAGGCTGCATCGAGCAGGAACTTGCGAATGGCAAGCGAGCGGTTGATCCGTTCGAAGGCCGCGTCCGGAGCCGTCAGGTGAATGCGCCGCCCCTCGTCTTCATGCGAGAAGGTCAGGGTGATTCGGTTGGCCGGAAGCGCCTCCTCGGCCTTCTCCGGCCATTCCACGAGACAGATGCCGTGGGCGAGCGCCTCGTCGAAACCGAGCTCGTCAAGCTCGGATGCGTCCGCGAGCCGGTAGAGATCGAAATGAGCGACCGGGATGCTGAGGTCGTAGCTTTGAACCAGGGTGAAGGTGGGGCTGGGCACCTCGAGCGTCTCGTCGTCGGCCATGGCCCGGATGAAGGCCCTTGCCAGGGTCGATTTTCCCGCGCCGAGGTCGCCCGAGAGAGCGACGCATTCGCCGCCCTTCAGCGCCAATGCGAGATCTTCGCCGAATTCGATGGTGGCGGCCTCGTCCTTCAGCAGACGTTCGAGAGATTTCATTTAGTTCATCTATTCCGCCGCGATGACCTTCGGCGCTTCGGCGGAGGGAATGCGGCAGGTTACTGCCGTGCCTTCGCCCTCCTTGCTGCGGATCGAAACATTGCCGTGGTGAAGGCTGACGAAGCTCTCCACGATGGACAGGCCCAGGCCCGCGCCGCCGCGCTGGCCATAGCTTTCGAAGCGGTTGAACACGGTGTTGAGAACGTCCTGCGGGATCCCTGGCCCCGTGTCGGTGACTGAGAAGGCAAAGTCGCTCCCCTCGCGCCAGCATTTGAGGTCGATCGTACTTCCGTCCGGGGCGAAATTTGCCGCATTGGTGAGAAGCTTTATGAAGATCTGCTTCAGCCGTTGCTGGTCCGCGGTGATGCGGCCGAGATTGTCGGGCGCTTCGGTTCGAAGCGACACGCCGCTCTCGATCAGCCGGTCGCCCATCTGCTGCGTCACGTCGTCGATCAGGTCGATGAGATTCACTTCCGCGAGTTCGAGCTCGACGATGCCGGCATCGACGGTCGCAAGATCGAGGATGTCGTTGACGATCGTCAGAAGCAGCGAGGAGGAGGTGGCAATGTGGTCGACATATTCGGCCTGGCGCTCGTTGAGCTCGCCGAAGACCGGCGTTTTCAGAAGGTCGGCAAAACCGATGATGTTCGTCAGAGGCGAGCGCAGCTCGTAGGAGACGTGGTGCACGAAATCGTTCTTCAGCGCATCCGCCTTGCGCAGCGCTTCGTTCTTCTCGGTGAGCGCGCGTTCGACGCGGACGCTGTCGGTGATGTTGACGAAGGTCAGCATCGTCTGGGCGTTGGGCAGCGGAATGACCGCGTAGTCGAGGATGAGGCCGGTGCGCAGCTCCAGAATGCCGCGGCTCGACGGCCGCTCGTCGTCGAAGCTTGTGATGATATGGGCGAAGCGCTTCCAGCCGTCCGGCTGGTCGTAGGAGGCGAGACAGGCCTGCTCGATCGCGCGGATATGGGTGCCCGGTTGCGCCTCGGTCTCATTGATGCCCCAGATCGCCCGGAAGGCCGGGTTCGAGAGCCGGATGCGGCCGTCGGGCCCGAAAACGGCCACGCCCTCGGCGAGATGGTCGATCGTTTCGCCCTGGACCTGGACCAGCGTGTTGTAGCGCGTTTCCAGATCGACCCTTTCGGTCAGGTTTTCGAACACCCAGGTGGCGCCGCCCTGCGGCCGCGCGGTGGCGAAAACGCGGAGCGTCTGCCCGTTCGGCAGGTGCCAGAGATCGGACTGCGTATCGATCGCCTGATAAACGGAAAGCGCACTCGTCTTCCATTGCTTCCAGTTGAGCTGCTCCGGCAGCTTGCCGCCGGCACGCAGCCGATCGAGCACCTCGCCGTTATCGGGCTTGCGCTCGAGGAATCCCATGTCGAGATCCCAAAGCCGCTGAAAAGCCTGATTGTAGAACTGCAGCCGCTGATTGCCGTCGAAGATCGCCACCGGCGTCGCCAGGTGTTCGAGCGTCTCGGCATGGCTCTTGAGCGTCCGCGCCAGCTCCTCGCGCACCGCTTCGATGCCGGAAACGTCGATCGCGATTCCCGCAGAGCCGGCAGGCGTGCGGGCGTCCACGACGTTGAAAAACGTCCGGTTGCCCCTGACCACTGTCGAAACCTTGTCGCGGAACGGCGTCTGGAGCGTCGAGACCGCCCGGATCCGCTCGCGGGCCGTGGTCGCAAGCAGCTCGCGCTCTTCGGCGACGGCCGTGCTCGCGCTCTGGGTTTCGACCGCATTGGCATAGGCCGCATTGACCCATTCGAGCCTGCCGTCTCCTGCGCGCTGCCACGCGGGAAGATCGACCGCGTCGAGCAGCGTCCGAACCGTCGAAAGCAAAGCATGCAGCTGGTCGCGTTCGAGCTTCAACTCGGCGAGTTCGGCCCTGAGATTGTTGAGCGCGATGAAGCGCACGAAGGCCCGCCCCCCGGATACGCGGCCCTGGGCCTCGAGGACCTCGTTACGCTGGGTTTCGAGCACGAGATCGAAGCTCTGCGCCTGGGCACGCAAGGATTCGATCGCCTTTTCGAGCAGGCCTGCCGATTGCGGCTTGATCCAGCGGCCGAAGGCGAGAAAGTCCCGGTCGTCCTGCGGCGCGCCGGTTTCGACCGGAAGCTGACCGAGGAATTCCGGGCGCTCTGCGAGCCCGTCCCAGATCACGATGCGCCTGTTCTTGTCCGCAATGAGAGCCTGGAAGCGGGAAATGCGCTGGTTCGCGTCGGATAGATTGGAACGAAGCTCGCGGTTCTCGGCCTCGATATTGCCGCGCTGGCGGATGAGCCAGATCGCCGAAATCATGGCGGCGGAAATGACGCCGATCAAAACGGAGAAGGTCACCACCTCCGTCGTGCCGAATATGCTTCTGCCGGGATCAGTGGCCTGAGCTGCGGCATCGCTTGCCGCAAGCAATACCGTTCCCGCAAGGAGCCGCTTGAGCAGTCTCGGCACCCCCTGCCGTCCTGCAGAAGACATGGATTCATGTGTTTTCACGGCGCCGTCCCCGTTCGTCCGGAAAGTGCCGGCGACCTTGCGCCCCCGCGCGCCGGAGCCCGTTTAAAGGCTCCTGTCAGTTCCGATTGCATCTCCGGTCTGTCTCCGTCTGTTTGCCGCCTGTCCGACAAGACATCCCATTTCGACCGCGCCGCCGGCCCGAAAAATCCACACCGGCATAACGAATCGATAAGCTAAACATACTTCTTTGACGATTCGGCTGAAAGTGCGAGCCCCAAAAAAGCGGCCGCGATCTCTTGTCAAGATCGCGGCCACAAGATGTTGTGGATTGCTCGGGTAAGGATCAGTACCGGTAGTGTTCGGCCTTGAACGGACCCTGCTGCTTGACGCCGATATAGGAGGCCTGTTCCTCCGAGAGCTCGGTCAGCTTGGCGCCGAGCTTGGTGAGATGCAGGCGCGCCACCTTCTCGTCGAGCTGCTTCGGCAGCACGTAGACCTCGTTCTTGTACTGATCGCCCTTGGTGAAGAGCTCGATCTGCGCCAGAACCTGGTTGGAGAAGGATGCCGACATGACGAAGGACGGATGTCCGGTGGCGTTGCCGAGATTGAGCAGGCGGCCTTCCGAAAGCAGGATGATGCGGTTGCCCTTCGGGAACTCGATCAGGTCGACCTGCGGCTTTACGTTCGTCCACTTCAGGTTCCGAAGCGCCGAGACCTGAATCTCGTTGTCGAAATGGCCGATATTGCCGACGATCGCCATGTCCTTCATCGCGCGCATGTGCTCGATGCGGATGACGTCCTTGTTGCCGGTGGTGGTGATGAAGATGTCGGCGGACGATACGACGTCTTCGAGTTGGACGACTTCAAAGCCGTCCATGGCCGCCTGGAGGGCGCAGATCGGGTCGACTTCCGTGACCTTGACGCGTGCGCCGGCGCCGCTGAGCGAAGCCGCCGAGCCCTTGCCGACGTCGCCGTAGCCGCAGACCACCGCGACCTTGCCGGCCATCATCACGTCGGTGCCGCGGCGGATGCCGTCGACGAGCGATTCCTTGCAACCGTACTTGTTGTCGAACTTCGACTTCGTGACGCTGTCGTTGACGTTGATCGCCGGGAAGGGCAGCAGGCCCTTGGCCTGGAGCTGGTACAGGCGGTTGACGCCCGTGGTCGTTTCTTCCGTCACGCCCTTGATCGCGTCACGCTGCTTGGTGAACCAGCCCGGTGTCGCGGCGAGGCGCTTCTTGATCTGCGCGAAAAGGATCTCTTCCTCTTCGGAGCCCGGATTCGTCAGAATGTTCTCGCCGGCCTCGGCGCGGGCGCCGAGCAGGATGTACATGGTCGCGTCGCCGCCGTCGTCGAGAATCATGTTCGAGACGCCGCCGTCGGCCCATTGGAAGATCTTGTCGGTGTAGGTCCAGTATTCCTCGAGCGTCTCGCCCTTGACGGCGAAGACGGGTACGCCGCTTGTAGCGATGGCGGCGGCAGCGTGGTCCTGGGTCGAGAAGATGTTGCACGAGGCCCAGCGCACTTCGGCACCGAGCGCAACCAGCGTCTCGATCAGCACGGCGGTCTGGATCGTCATGTGGAGCGAGCCGGTGATGCGGGCGCCCTTCAGCGGCTTCGATGCGCCGAACTCCTCGCGGCAGGCCATCAGGCCCGGCATTTCCGTTTCGGCGATGGCGATTTCCTTGCGGCCGAAATCGGCAAGCCCGATGTCGGCGACGATATAGTCCTGAGTTGCGCTCATGAAGTTCTCCAGGCTGATCCTAGGGCCGCGCGGCCACATGGCCGTTTGGCGGCATGACAGTGCCTCCCGCGATCGCGGGCAGCGTGCCTTCGGTCTATCAGGAAACCCCGTGGAGGGCAACCGACATATAAAGAGGTCTTTATATGTTTATATCGGTCACATCTCTTCGCCGAACTTGTCGCGAACCAGCGTATCCAGCGCGTTGAGCGCTTCTTCGGCCTGAGCGCCGCTGGCGGTGACGAAGACCGAGCAGCCGGTGCTGGCCGCCAGCATCATCAGCCCCATGATCGAGGTCCCGCCGACGGTCATGCCGTCCTTGGAGACGGTGATCTCCGCGTCGAAGGTCTCGACGGTCTGCACGAATTTCGCGGAGGCACGCGCATGCAGGCCGCGTTTGTTGACGATGAGCAGTTCGCGCGTCAGAGCCGTGTCGGGGCGGTGATCCATCATTTTCCACTCAGAACCCGACTGGCGACGTTGATGTATTTGCGCCCCGCCTCGGAGGCTTCCACCAGCGCCTTGTCCATGTCGCTTTCGCCGCGCACGCCTGCGAGCTTGATGAGCATCGGCAGGTTGACGCCGGCGATGACCTCGACGCTGCCGCCGCGCATCACCGAAATGGCGAGATTCGAAGGGGTGCCGCCGAACATATCCGTCAGGATGATAACGCCGTCGCCTTGATTGGCCTTCTCGACGGCGTCGAGGATATCCTGACGCCGCTGATCCATGTCGTCCTCGGGGCCTATGCAGACGGTCTCGATAGCTTTTTGCGGACCGACGACATGCTCCAAAGCATGCCGAAACTCATCCGCCAGCTTGCCATGAGTGACAAGCACAAGTCCGATCATGGGTATCTTTGCTCCAACTGCATATGCAACTCGTTGATGGCCAGATATCGCAATGCAGCAATTTCGTCCACCTGTTGGGGGCGCCATCTTGGCAAGGAAAAGGCGAAGTGCAAGCCAAAAATGCCGAAAAAGCAGCCGCACTGCCTTCCGATAAGGCTAAAGTCCTACATTTTCGGGCAGAAGGGCGGCGAGCGTGTCGAGCGGCGACAGCGGCCCCTCGACCGGGAGGCGCAACAGCGGCAGATTTCGCCCGATCCCGAGCTCCAGCTCCTCCTCCTCCGGCGGCAGACGCGGCTCGAAGGGTGCCCTGACCGGCGTGATCGCCCAATCGAGAACGCAGGCGGAGACGGTACCGACTTCCGCAATTCCGGATCCGCGGATTTCGAGGAGCCCGCGAATGACGGTAGGGCAGCGCGCGACGATGCGCCCGTTCTCGAGCGTCAGATCCACGCGGTCGTCCGCGACGAGCGCGGCGAAGCGGCCCCGGCGTCTCACTTGCGAGAGGCAGGAAAGCGCGAGCGCCGACTTGCCCGAGCCGGACGGCCCTGTGATCAGCAGCCCGGTCGTGCCGAGAACGATCGCGGTTCCGTGGACATTGATGAAGGGCGCATTCACGGGTGCGGCTCGGCGGGCAGCGAGAGAACGAAGCGGGCGCCGCCGATGTGGCCGTCCTTGCCAACGATGTTCTCGGCTCTGAGCGTTCCGCCATGCGCCTCGGCGATCTGGCGCGAAATCGAAAGGCCGAGCCCCGAGTTCTGGCCGAAGTCCTCGCCCTCCGGCCGGTCGGTGTAGAAGCGCTCGAAGATACGGTCGATGTCCTCCGCCTGGATGCCCGGGCCGTTGTCTTCGACATAGACGATGCAGCGCGATCGCGACCGGGTCAGCCGGACGACGATGCGGCCGTTCTGCTCGGAGACGAAGGAGCGGGCGTTTTCGATCAGGTTCGTGATGATCTGACCGATGCGCAGTTCGTAGCCGCTGACGATGAAGCTTGCGCGCGGGTTGTCCTTACGGTCGACGACGAAGTCGAGCAGCACCGGTTTCTTGCTGCCCCGGATCTGGCGTGAAATTTCGACGAGGTCGCCGAGCAGCTTTTCGAGGTCGACCTTCTTCGCGTCGGCGCGTGCAAGCTCCGCATCCAGGCGCGAGGCGTCGGAGATATCGCTGATCAGCCGGTCGAGCCGTCGCACGTCGTGCTGGATGACGTCCATCAGCCGCTTCTTCGATTCCTCGTTGCGCGCGAGCGGCAAGGTTTCGACCGCGCTGCGCAGCGACGTCAGCGGATTCTTGAGTTCATGGCTCACATCGGCGGCGAAGTTCTCGATCGCCGCGATGCGGTCGTAGAGCGCGGTCGTCATTTCCCGGAGCGCCACGGAAAGATTGCCGATCTCGTCCTGGCGGGATGAGAAGTCCGGGATCTCCTCCCGTTCCTTGGCGCCGCCGCGGCGCACGCGGATGGCCGCGGCCGAAAGCCGCCGCAGCGGGTTGGCGATCGTCGACGAGAGAAGCAGCGAGAGTATGACGTTGACCAGCGCCGCCACGCCGAAAACGCGGATGATCGCCAGCCGTTCTGCATGGACGATCTTGTCGATGTCGCCGGCCTGGGTGGAGAGGAGGAGCACACCGAGGACCGCGCGGAAGCGCTGTACCGGAACGGCAACCGAAACGATCAGCTCGCCCTTCTCCGTCACGCGCACCACGGCGCCGCGCACGCCGGTCAGGGCGTTCATCACCTCCGGATAGATCGAGCCGTTGCCGCCGGGCGGCTCCTTGTAGAGCGGCAGGTCGCCCGGCTGCAGCAGCCGGTTGAACCAGGTGCCGAACTCGTCGGCGAGGCTAGGGCTTTCCGGATCGACCGGCGGCAGGTCGAAACGAAGCACCTGTCCGCCGCTATAGAGGTGGCGCGAATCGAGCAGCAGGTCGGCATCGGCATCGAAGAGGCGAGCGCGCGTGCGCGTCGGCGAGATCAGTCTTCTCAAGACCGGCGCCACGCGTTCCTGAATGATCGGGAATTCGAGGTCTTCGTCGCTCGGCAGCGGCGTGATGCTTTCGCCGGCCTGCAATTCGAGCAGCTTTTCCGGATCGATGGTGATCGAATTGGTGTCCACCGAGGCGGAGGCCGAGATGGCGCCGGCGATGATCTCGCCCTGCGTCAGAAGGCTCTCCACCCGGGCGTCGATCAGACCTTCCCGGAACTGGTTGAGATACATGATCCCGCCGACGAGGACCACCAGCGCCACCAGGTTGAAGAAGACGATGCGCCGCGTGAGGCTCGAGAAGACCGCATTGCCGAACAGGCGCCGGATCAGCGTAAAGGGATGCGCCCATCGCCGCTGCCCGCGCAGCGTCGATGCCCGTCCTTCCGCTTCTTCGATATCGCCCTGCAAGACTTCTACCAAGTCTCCCGCTCCCGCGACGCGACCTTCGCTTCTGCCCGCGTCGCCTGTCGCATTCGCCCGTTCCCGCGATGCCCTACGCCAGCCGGCGCTGCTGCGCAAGCGCTAGCAAGGGAGGTACGGGCGGCAGCGCTCCGGCGACGAGTGATCCGCAATCCGCCGGCTCGCTCCCTCAGGCCGTTTCGCGGAAACGATAGCCGACGCCGTAGAGCGTCTCGATCATGTCGAAGTCGTTGTCGACCATCTTGAACTTCTTGCGAAGCCGCTTGATGTGGCTGTCGATCGTGCGGTCGTCGACATAGACCTGTTCGTCATAGGCGGCATCCATCAGCGCGTCGCGGCTCTTCACCACGCCGGGTCGCTGCGCCAGTGCGTGCAGGATGAGGAACTCCGTGACGGTCAGCGTGACGGATTCGTTCTTCCAGGTGCAGGTATGCCGCTCCTGGTCCATGACGAGCTGGCCCCGTTCGAGCGAACGGGAAGGCGTGTCGGCATTCTTCACCGGTCCGGCGCCTCCGGCCGCAGCCTCCCGGTTGGCCGCGCGACGCAGGATCGCCTTGACGCGCTCCACCAGGAGGCGCTGTGAGAAGGGCTTGGTGATGAAGTCGTCGGCGCCCATCTTCAGACCGAAGAGCTCGTCGATCTCCTCGTCCTTCGATGTGAGGAAGATGACGGGCAGGTCGGACTTCTGTCTCAGCCGCCGCAACAGCTCCATGCCGTCCATGCGGGGCATCTTGATGTCGAAGATAGCGAGCTGCGGCGGACGCGCCAGCAGACCCTCCAGCGCCGATGCGCCGTCCGTATAGGTTTCGACCTTGTAGCCCTCGGCTTCCAGCGCGATGGACACGGACGTCAGGATGTTGCGGTCGTCATCGACAAGCGCGATGGTCTGCATCTTATTCTACTCCGTTTCGAGGCCCGGTTGCCGAGACGCTTCGAGATGCGTTGCAAGAATCGCGGCAACCGCGAGTCACGGCCGCGTTAATTGAGTATAAAGGTGGAACAAATTGTGGCGAAGTGCAAAAGCACCTGATCCGGTTCCCCTGCAGCCGGCCCCGCCGGTGGGTTTCCGGAAGCTGCGATTCAACCGATTAAAAAATGCATATTTTTCTTTAAATCGATTAATATACTGAATTCATTATTGTTTTAGAATTGACTATCTTGTCTTGGATCGGCCTTGCCGGTATGTTCCGACGAAATTCAACGCCAATGGCCAACCACGAAGGAAGCTTGACCATGGATGAGCTCGGGAGCCGCAATCCCTCTATCGG
The DNA here is from genome assembly GCF_035610345.1 of Sinorhizobium meliloti. The sequence goes on from NZ_CP141212.1 coordinate 3,444,074, forward strand.
ACTGGAATCGATCGGATTTTCCGACCTCTCGGTCGTCCGCTACAACTTCGAGGCGCCGCAGCTTTACGAAGAAGCCCTGGCCCGCGGTGAAGCCGAACTGACGGTCCATGGAGCGCTTTGCGCCCGCACCGGCCAGCACACGGGCCGCTCGCCCAAGGACAAGTATGTCGTGCGCGACGCCAACACCGCCGACCAGATCTGGTGGGACAACAACAGCGCGATTTCGCCGGAGCATTTCGAGCGTCTTCGTCAGGACATGCTCGCCCATGCCAAAGGCATGTCGCTCTACGTCCAGGACCTCGTCGGCGGTGCCGACCCGGAGAACGCGCTGCCGACGCGCGTCGTCACCGAGTTCGCCTGGCACTCGCTGTTCATCCGCAATCTGCTGATCCGCCCGGAGCGCGAGGCGCTTCCGTCTTTTCAGCCGAAGCTGACGATTATCGACCTGCCGAGCTTCAAGGCCGATCCCGCACGTCACGGCTGCCGCAGCGAGACTGTCATCGCCTGCGACCTGACCGCCGGCCTCGTGCTGATCGGCGGCACGTCCTATGCGGGCGAGATGAAGAAGTCGGTTTTCACCGTCCTCAATTACCTGCTGCCCAAGAAGTCGGTGATGCCGATGCACTGCTCGGCCAATGTCGGGCCTGCCGGTGACACGGCGATCTTCTTCGGCCTCTCGGGTACCGGCAAGACGACGCTCTCCGCCGATCCGAACCGCACTCTGATCGGTGACGACGAGCACGGCTGGAGCGAAAAGGGCGTCTTCAATTTCGAGGGCGGCTGCTATGCCAAGGCGATCCGCCTGTCGGAAGCGGCAGAACCGGAGATCTTTGCGACGACGCGCCGCTTCGGTACGGTGATGGAGAACGTCGTCCTCGACGAGCGGCGCCTTCCTGACTTCGACGACGGTTCGCTGACGGAGAACACCCGCTGCGCCTATCCGCTGCACTTCATTCCGAACGCCAGCAAGACGGGCACGGCGCCGCAGCCGCGCACGATCATCATGCTGACGGCGGACGCCTTCGGGGTTTTGCCGCCGATCGCCAAGCTGACGCCGGAACAGGCCATGTATCACTTCCTCTCCGGCTACACCGCCAAGGTCGCCGGTACCGAAAAGGGCGTGACGGAGCCGGAGGCGACTTTCTCGACCTGCTTCGGCGCTCCGTTCATGCCGCGCCATCCGTCCGAATACGGCAATCTTCTCAAGGACCTCATCGCCAGGAACGGCGTCACCTGCTGGCTCGTCAACACCGGATGGACCGGTGGCGCCTTCGGCACGGGAAGCCGCATGCCGATCAAGGTGACGCGCGCGCTTCTTTCGGCGGCTCTCGACGGCTCGCTGAACAGCGCCTCGTTCCGCACGGATGCGAATTTCGGCTTCGCGGTGCCGGTGTCGGTACCGGGGGTCGAGGCCGGCATTCTCGACCCGCGCTCGACCTGGGCGGATGGTGTGGCTTATGACGCCCAGGCACGGCGACTCGTCGACATGTTCATTGCCAACTTCGCCAAGTTCGAGCGCCACGTCGACGGCAGCGTGCGCGACGCAGCCCCGGGCGCGAGGGTGGCCGCCGAATAATCCGGTCTTTTGCCATGATTCACGTGAAACCCGGCTGCCTACGGCCGGGTTTTGCATTTGCGGCCGGTTTTCAAGCATGCGATAGAAACGGCCGAGGAAGATCCATGGCAAGCGAACCGCTTTACATCAACGAAAACATCGTGATCGCCGGATGGGAGCTCACGGAGCAATTCGTGCTGGCCGGCGGACCGGGCGGACAGAACGTCAACAAGGTCTCGACGGCCGTCCAGCTCTTCTTCGACGTGCAGGCTTCGCCGTCCCTGCCGGAGCGCGTCAAGGCCAACGCCTTGAAGCTCGCCGGACGGCGCGCCTCGAAGGAGGGCGTCCTTATGATCGAAGCCAATCGCTTCCGCAGTCAGGAACGCAACCGCGAGGACGCCCGCGAGCGGCTGAAGGAGCTGATCCTGAAGGCGGCGGAACCACCGCCCCCGCCGCGCAGGAAGACGAAGCCGACGCGCGGATCGATCGAACGCCGGCTGAAGGAGAAATCCGGCCGTTCCGAAATCAAGAAGCTGCGCGGCCGCCCCGGCGGCGACTGACCGCGCCCGAAAGTTGCGCCCGCGCCCTTGTCTTTTGCCCGCAACCGCACTCTCTTATCCGCTGACGCATGTCGCCAAGCCGTACGGCGGTCGTGGGGAAGACGACATGTGCAGGCTCCAGCCGCGCGAGAGAGGAGACAAGCATGGGTTTGTTCGATTTTATCAAGAATGCGGGAAAGAAGCTCGGAATCGGCGGCGACGACACGCCGCCCGATGCGGCAAGCGTCGAAAAGGAGCTCGCGTCCCATGATCTCGGCACCAAGGACGTCAAGGTCGACGTCGTGGACGACAAGGTCGTGCTGAAGGGTGTCGTCAAGGACCAGTCCACCTTCGAGAAGGCGGTCGTGGCGGTCGGCAATACGCTCGGCATATCCAAGGTCGAGGCATCCGAGCTCAAGGTCGCCGACGGCGCCGCCGCGCCGGCCGAGGCGAAGGCCCCGGTCTTCTACACCGTGAAGAAGGGCGACAATCTCTGGAAGATCGCCGAGGCCCATTACGGCAAAGGCAAGGGCGCCAAGCACACGGCGATCTTCGAAGCGAACAAGCCCATGCTCACCCATCCCGACAAGATCTATCCGGGCCAGGTGCTGCGCATCCCCGATCTGGATGCCGGCTGAACGAAGGCTGTTTCGGGTCGATCCCGACCCCGGTGAGCGCTATGTACCTGTCATCTCCCGCCGGATCTGCTGACGGGAGGATTCGATCGATGCCGTATGACAGGATGCCGCCAATGCTTGTGCTGCCGAAAGGGGTGAGACACATTCCCGGTTTTCTCGACCGTTCGCGCCAGCAGGAACTGGTCGAGGCCGTCCGCGCCGTCGTCGCGGAGGCTCCGCTCTTCGCGCCCGCGATGCCGAAGACCGGCAAACCCCTGTCCGTGCGCATGACCAATTGCGGCGCGCTCGGCTGGGTCACCGACCGCGAGCGCGGCTACCGCTACCAGGCGACGCATCCGGTCACCGGCAAGCCATGGCCGCCGATTCCACACATGCTGCAGGACATCTGGAATGCCGTGGCCGGAAGCGACAAGTCCCCCGAGGCCTGTCTGGTGAATTTCTACTCGGCAGAGGCGCGCATGGGGCTCCACCAGGACCGGGACGAGGGCGATCTCGAGACTGCCGTCGTTTCGATCTCGCTCGGCGACGACTGCCTTTTCCGCGTCGGCGGCCGCACACGCGGCGGACAGACCGTGTCGTTCAGGCTCGAAAGCGGCGACGTCGTCGTGCTCGGCGGCGAAGGACGGCTCGCCTTCCACGGCGTCGACCGCATCTATCCGAACACGTCGACGCTCCTGAGGAGCGGCGGCCGGCTCAATCTGACGCTGCGAAGGGTCAATCCTTGAAGCTTCGCCCCGTCCGAAGCGGTTCCTTTCCCGCAGGCGGCGCGGTTCCCCTCAAAGCTTCCTGAGCGCCACCGTCTGCGTCAGGTGGTTGGGGCCCTTCTGCAGGATGAGATCGGCGCGCGGCCGCGTCGGCAGAATGTTCTGATGCAGGTTCTTCAGATTGATATTGTGCCAGAGGCCCTCGGCGATCGCGCGCGCCGCATCCTCGCTGATCGTCGCATAGCGATGGAAGAAGGATTGCGGGTTCTGGAATGCGGTTTCGCGCAGTCGCATGAAGCGGTTCACGTACCAGCTGTGGATCAGGCTCTCCTCGGCATCGATATAGATCGAAAAGTCGAAGAAATCCGAGACCATCGGCACGATCTTGCCGTCGGCCGGCAGATCGCGCGACTGCAGCACGTTTATCCCCTCGAAAATGAGGATGTCCGGCCGGTCGATCACCTGGAACTGGTCGGGGATCACGTCATAGGTCAGGTGCGAATAGGTAGGAGCCTTGACGTTCGGCCGGCCCGCCTTGATCGCCGAGAGGAATCTGAGCAGCGCGCCGATATCGTAGCTCTCGGGAAATCCCTTGCGATCCATCAGGTTTTCCCGCTGGAGAACCGCATTCGGATAAAGGAAGCCGTCGGTGGTGACGAGGTCGACCTTCGGGCTCGAGGGCCAGCGCGCGAGAAGCTCCGCAAGGATGCGTGCCGTCGTCGACTTGCCGACGGCGACCGAGCCGGCGACCCCGATGACGAAGGGCGTCTTCGTCTCGTTCGACATGCTCAGGAAGCGGGTGCGCTGCCGGAAGAGGATCTGCGACGCTTCCACATGGGCGGAGAGGAGCCGTGAGAGCGAGAGATAGATCCGCCGCACCTCGTCGAGATCGACCGGATCGTTGAGCGAGCGCAGGCGCTGCACCTCGTCGGCCGTCAGCGTCAGCGGCGTGTCGGCGCGAAAGCGCGACCATTCCTCCGCGGAGAAGACGTGATAGGGCGAATATTCGCCCCCCTGGAGATTGCCCGGAATGTCGGCCGGTTCGATGTCTTCCGCGGCGATGCTCATGGATTCTGCCGGTTCGCCTTTTCCTGCAGGCCGGATTGGCTCGTCCGCCTGGCCAGTTCGCTCATCACATCCTGCAACGGGACGGCGGCGATATTCAATACGACCATAAGATGATAGAGGAGATCGGCACTCTCATCGACCAGATTCTTCCGGTCCTCGCCGATCGCGGCAATGACCGTTTCCACCGCCTCTTCGCCGAGCTTCTTGGCAGCCTTCGTCTGCCCGGCCGCCACCAGCTTGGCGGTCCAGGACTCCTCCGGCGCCGCTCGGGCGCGGGACGCCACGATCTTCTCCAGGTCGGAAAGGGTGAAGTCGGTCATTATCGGATCCCTTCTCGTTGACAGCGCCGCCTCAATCAAGCCGCATGGCGATGCCGTGCTCGGCCATGTGGCGCTTCGCCTCGCCGATGCTGTAGGTGCCGAAGTGGAAAATCGAGGCGGCGAGCACGGCAGTCGCATGGCCGTCGCGGATGCCCTCGACCATGTGGTCGAGCGTGCCCACGCCGCCGGAGGCGATGACGGGAGCGCGTACCGCATCGGCGATCGCCCGTGTCAGGCTGATGTCGTAGCCGCTCTTCGTACCGTCTCGGTCCATGGAGGTGAGAAGGATTTCGCCGGCCCCGAGATCGACGACCTTCCGCGCAAATTCGATCGCGTCGATGCCTGTCGGTTGCCGCCCGCCATGGGTAAAGATCTCCCAGCGATCCGCCTCGCCTTGCGTCGAGACTTTCTTGGCGTCGATGGCGACGACGATGCACTGGTCGCCGAACTTGTCGGCGGCTTCCGCGACGAATTCCGGGTTCTTCACCGCCGCCGTGTTGATCGACACCTTGTCGGCGCCGGCAAGCAGGAGCTTGCGGATGTCCGCCACCTGGCGCACGCCGCCGCCGACGGTGAGCGGCATGAAGCATTGCTCCGCGGTGCGGGCGACGACGTCGAAGATCGTTTCGCGATTGTCGGAAGAGGCGGTGATGTCGAGGAAGCAGAGCTCGTCGGCCCCGGCCGCGTCATAGGCGCGTGCCGCCTCCACCGGGTCCCCGGCGTCGATCAGATCCACGAAGTTCACGCCCTTGACGACGCGGCCGTCCTTCACGTCGAGGCAGGGGATTACACGGGCTTTAAGGGTCATCGCATCTTCCCCTTTCTTGCTTCGCGGATCAGATCCAGGGCTTCCTTCGGATCGATCCGACCGTCATAAAGCGCCCGACCGGAGATCGCGCCTTCGAGCTTTTGCGCATCCGGTTCGGTCATGCGGCGGATGTCGTCCATCGAGGCGAGGCCGCCCGAGGCGATCACCGGGATTGAAACCGCGTCCGCGAGTTCGAGCGTCGAGGCCCAGTTGATGCCGGTCAGGATGCCGTCACGGTCGATGTCCGTATAGATGATCGCCGCAACGCCCGCGCCCTCGAACTTCCTGGCAAGTTCGATCACCCCGAGCTCGGAAGCTTCCGCCCATCCCTCGACGGCGACCTTGCCGCCCTTGGCATCGATGCCGACGGCGACCCGTCCCGGGAACTTGCTGCAGGCTTCGATCACCAGGGCGGGATCGCGCACCGCGACGGTACCGAGGATGACGCGCTTCAGCCCGCGCGAAAGCCAGTTCTCGATATGCTCCAGCGTGCGGATGCCGCCGCCGAGCTGCACCGGGTTCTTGGTCGCCCTGAGGATGGCGTCGACCGCCGCACCGTTGACGGTCTCCCCGGCAAAGGCTCCGTTCAGGTCGACCACGTGCAGCCATTCGAAACCCTGCTCCTCGAAGGCGCGCGCCTGGGCGGCCGGGTCGGGATTATAGACTGTCGCCCGCTCCATGTCGCCGAGCTTCAGGCGCACGCATTGCCCGTCCTTGAGGTCGATCGCGGGAAAGAGGATCATTTGTTCGTCCGATCAGAAATGACGCGGCAGCCTCAGGGCTTCCAGCGCAGGAAATTCGAGATGAGGGCGAGGCCGAGCGCCTGGCTCTTTTCCGGATGGAACTGCGAGCCCGCCTTGTTGTCGCGCGCGACGAAGGCCGTCACCGGGCCGCCATAGTCCGCCTCCGCCACCACGTCTTCGGCACGCTCCGCCGCGAGGTGGTAGGAATGGACGAAATAGGCGTGCAGACCGTTCTCGCCGGTCGGAATGCCGTCGAAAAGGGCGTGCGCGCGCTTGAGATCAAGCGTGTTCCAGCCGATCTGGGGGATCTTGAGCGAGCGGTCCTCGGGCGTCATCTCGACGACATCGCCGGCGATCCAGCCGAAACCCTTCGTCACCGTCTTTTCGAGTCCGCGCGACGACATGAGCTGCATGCCGACGCAGATGCCGAAGAAGGGGCGGCCGGCTTTCTCGACCGCCTCCGTCAGCGCTTCCTCCATGCCCTCCACGGCGGCGAGGCCGCGGCGGCAGTCGGCATAGGCGCCGACGCCCGGCAGCACGATCCGATCGGCCGTGGCCACCCGTTCCGGCCTGTCGGTGAGATCGATTTCGGCCGCGATGCCGGCCTCGCGGGCGGCGCGCTCGAAGGCCTTGGTGGCCGAGCGCAGGTTGCCGGATCCGTAGTCAATGATGGCGACCCGCATCAGCGCTCTCCATAGGATTCAAAAAAGCCGAGCCCGGCGGCGGCGCCCGGCCGTCCCGTAGCGGACCTGTCGGCCGACGCCATGGGAGCTGCATCTCCTGCAGGCGCTGACGGCTCGGCGTTCGAGTAATAGATTTCTTCGGCCGTCTCGAGATCGCGTGCCGGAACGACCGAACGAAACGTCCATTCGCGTGCCGAGAGCTTGCGGGCGATGAGAAGCGGGCCTTCGAGCGACACGATGAGACCGAGCGCCAGATGGACGAGCAGCGCTGCGCTGAAGCCGCCGGGCATCGATGCCGCAAGAAGCAACAGGAACTGCAGAACGGAAACGAAGATTCCGATGAGCCACGCGCGTTTGACGATGAGCCACGGACCGGGGAAGAAGAAGGCGGTCCAGGAGAATCCGTCGGCGATGAACCGCGCCCTTTCGTCGTCGGCCGGTGCGCCGGGCGGGGTCATGATCAGGTAGGAGGCCATGGTCTTTAAACCAGATATTGGCCGGCTCAGGCGAGCGTCCCTTTGGTCGAGGGGACGCGTCCCGCCTGGCGCGGATCGATTTCGGTTGCCGTGCGGAGCACGCGGGCGACGGACTTGAAGCAGGTCTCGGCGACATGATGGTTGTTGGCGCCGTAGATGTTCTGCACATGCAGCGTGATCCCGGCATGCTGGGCGAGCGCCTGGAAGAATTCGCGCACGAGTTCGGTGTCGAAGCTGCCGATCTTCGGCGACGTGAAGGTCACGTTCCAGACGAGGAAGGGCCGGCCGGAGACGTCGACGGCGGCGCGCGTCATCGTCTCGTCCATGGCAAGGTCTATGGAGGCATAGCGGGTGATGCCGCGGCGATCGCCGAGCGCCTTGGCCAGCGCCTGTCCGATGGCGATGCCGGTGTCCTCGACGGTGTGGTGATCATCGACATGGAGGTCGCCCTCCGCCTTGATCTCCATGTCGATCAGCGAATGGCGCGAGAGCTGGTCCAGCATATGGTCGAAGAAGCCGACGCCGGTCGCGATCTTCGATACGCCCGTTCCGTCGACATTGACCGAGACGGATATGGCGGTTTCATTCGTCTTTCGCGAAACTTGGCCGGTGCGGCTCGGCGTCACGTCTGCCATCAGGCTCTCCTGTCTGCACTCTCCGATGACTTTGGGCCAGCCGGCCTATCGGAGCAACATCGTTTTCGGGCGTCGCGGAGAGGGGCGACAAAGCCCGCCTTCGATCTTCGCATTCCGTCACAGTGCCGCTCCTTATCAGGGGAGGCATGAAATATCCAGAACTGCGACGGAGATTCGGAGCGCCGCAGCGACGTGAAAACGAAAGCCGCCTGGGCGCGCGTTCGCGCATTTGCAATCGCGCGGCTGCGACTTACATAGGCCTCAGGCAACCAGGCTCATCGCGAGCCGCATCCCCCCGGCTCGCCGGGCCCAAAGGTACTTTCATGAGCGAACACAATCCTTACGGAACGATGCATGCGACCACCATCATCACGGTGCGCAAGGGCGGCAAGGTGGTAATGGCGGGCGATGGCCAGGTGAGCCTCGGCCAGACGGTCATGAAGGGCAATGCCCGCAAGGTCCGCCGCCTGTCGAAGGGCGACGTGATTGCAGGCTTCGCCGGCGCGACGGCGGACGCCTTCACGCTTCTGGAACGGCTGGAGGCGAAGCTCGAGCAATATCCCGACCAGCTGATGCGCGCGGCCGTAGAGCTCGCCAAGGACTGGCGTACCAACAAGTACCTGCGCAATCTCGAGGCGATGATGCTGGTTGCCGACCGGACGGTGACGCTGGCGATCACCGGCAACGGCGACGTTCTCGAGCCCGAGCACGGGACGATCGCCATCGGTTCGGGCGGCAACTATGCCTTTGCCGCGGCGCGGGCGCTCATGGACAGCGACAAGTCGGCCGAGGAGATCGCCCGCCGCGCGCTGGAGATCGCCGGCGACATCTGCGTCTACACCAACCACAACGTCGTCGTGGAGACGCTGGATGCCGAATGAGCCGGCAGAGGTCAGCTTCGAGCCGGTCGCCGAGGGCCACCTGCCGATGCTCCTCGACTGGCTTTCCGAGCCGCATGTCCGGCAGTGGTGGGGCGATCCCGATGTCGAACTCGGGCTGATACGGGACGGTTGCGCGAAGGGCGAGGTCGACGGTTTCGTCTTTCGTGTGAAGGGGGAGCCGGCCGGCTATATCCAGTCCTGGATCCCCTCGGAATATGACGAGGAGCCCTGGGCCAAGGACCTGTCGGGCGACACGCCCGGCGTCGACATCTTCATCGGCCCGCCCGAAATGACAGGCAAAGGCGTCGCCGCCATGGCGCTCAGAGCCTTTGCCGCAAGACTGTTCGAAAGCGGCGCCGCGCGCATCGTCATCGACCCCGACGCCGGCAACCGCCGCGCCGTCCGAGCCTATGCGAAGGCCGGTTTCGTACCTTTTGGCGAATGGATAGACGAGTCCGGTCGAACCCTCCTGATGGAGCTCGAGCGGACGGAATTTGAGAGGAATCGATGAGCAACTTTTCACCCAGGGAAATCGTGTCGGAGCTCGACCGCTACATCATCGGCCAGAAGGACGCGAAGCGCGCGGTTGCCATTGCGCTGCGCAACCGCTGGCGCCGCCAGCAGCTCGACGACGAGCTGCGCGACGAGGTCATGCCCAAGAATATCCTGATGATCGGTCCGACCGGCGTCGGCAAGACGGAGATTTCCCGTCGCCTCGCCAAGCTCGCCGGCGCGCCCTTCGTCAAGGTGGAGGCAACGAAGTTCACGGAAGTCGGCTATGTCGGCCGCGACGTGGAGCAGATCGTGCGCGATCTCGTCGAGGTCGGCATCAGCCTCGTGCGGGAGAAAAGGCGCGCCGAAGTGAAGGCGAAGGCTCATCAGAACGCCGAGGAGCGCGTTCTCGACGCGCTGGTCGGCACCACCGCCTCGCCGGCAACCCGCGATTCCTTCCGCAAGAAGCTGCGCGCTAACGAGCTCGACGACAAGGAGATCGAGGTCGATGTCGCCGAAACCGGCTCGCCCGGCGGTGCCTTCGAGATCCCGGGAATGCCGGGCGCCAATATCGGCGTCCTCAACCTTTCGGAAATGTTCGGCAAGGCACTCGGCGGCCGGACCAAGAAGATCAAGACGACGGTCAAGGACTCCTATGCGCTCCTGGTAAACGACGAGTCCGACAAGCTGCTCGACAACGAGCAGATCCAGCGTGAGGCGGTGGCGGCGGCGGAAAATGACGGCATCGTCTTCCTCGACGAGATCGACAAGATCGCCACCCGCGAAGGCGGCATCGGTGCCGGCGTGTCGCGCGAAGGCGTGCAGCGCGACCTCCTGCCGCTGGTCGAAGGCACGACGGTGGCGACGAAATACGGGCCGGTGAAGACCGATCACATCCTCTTCATCGCCTCCGGCGCGTTCCACGTCGCAAAACCGTCGGACCTTTTGCCGGAGCTGCAGGGGCGCCTGCCGATCCGCGTCGAGCTTCGGGCCCTCACCAAGGAGGATTTCCGCCGCATTCTGACCGAGACGGAGGCGAGCCTCATCCGCCAGTACAAGGCGCTGCTCGAGACGGAGGGCGTTGCCCTCGATTTCACCGAGGACGCGATCGACGCGCTGGCGGAGGTGGCGGTCCAGCTCAACGCCAATGTCGAGAACATCGGCGCGCGCCGCCTGCAAACCGTAATGGAGCGTGTGCTCGACGATGTCTCCTTCAACGCGCCCGATCGCGGAGGCCAGGGCGTCACGATCGATGCCGATTACGTTCGCCGGCATGTCGGGGATCTGGCGGCCAATACCGACCTGTCGCGCTACATCCTCTGACGCCCGGCCTCCGTCGAGGCCAGCCGATCACCGAATTGTGGGGCGCCTGTCACTCGACAGGCGCCTTCGTTTTCTCTAGATCGATCAGCAGCCGTTAAGAATTAAGGCATCATTCCGACATGATTCTGCCTTAGGGGCGCGCCGAAACCGGCGGGGTCCGCCGGCTTCTTGGAAGAGTCTACAGGAAAACTGATAGTGCGCCTCACCGCCTGCATGCTCGTGATCTTCACATTTTGCCTCGCCGCCGGTCCTTCGGCTGCGAGCGGGATACTCATCGTTCCGCAGGGCAATCGCCACGTCGAGCAGCCGGGCGTTCCGGGCGCCTCGGTACGCCGCACCAAAGCCGGCCGCACATCCTTCGACGCGAAGTACGAGAAGGTGCGCGAGCTTCTTGCCACCGACCGCAAGCTCGTCGGCAAGATCAAGTCGGTCGCCGGCGCCTACGGCATCGCGCCCATTCACATGGTCGGGGCGATCGTCGGCGAACACACCTACAATGTCGACGCCTATGACCGGCTGCAATCCTATTACGTCAAGGCGGCCGCCTATGCGGGCGACAGCTTCCAGTTCGGCTATCAGGGCGAGTCCATCGCCGAATTCGTCGAGCGGCCCCAATTTGCCGAATGCGCCGGCAAGAAAGGCTCCTACGCGCTCTGGACCTGCCGCGAGCGGGTCTGGGACAGCCAGTTCCGCGGGCATACCGTGGCCGGCAAATCCTTCCCGAACAACCGCTTCAGCGCCGTCTTCTTCCAGCCGTTCTTCGCCGGGCAGACCTTCGGTCTCGGCCAGATCAATCCGCTGACCGCATTGATGCTGACGGATATGGTGTCGCGCGTTTCCGGTTATGAGCGCCTCGACGAAAACAATGCCGCAGGCGTCTATGAGGCGATCATGGACCCGGACGTGTCGCTTGCCTATATGGCCGCCTCCATCCGGCATTCGATCGATGCCTATCGCTCGATTGCGGGCATGGATATCTCCGGCAATCCGGGCCTGACGGCAACGCTCTACAATGTCGGCAATCCGGATGCGCGTGCGGCCGCGCTTGCGGCAAAGAACCAGGGGGGCGAGGTCCACTGGCCGGAGGAGAACTATTACGGCTGGCTCGTCAACGACAAACTGGCAGAGCTCGAAAGCCTTTTGTGATCCTTTATCGCCCGGCGGCGGAATCATCGCGATTCACGTGAAGCATTTTCTTGATTGCGCCGTAAAAAACTGGAACGGTACGCGACCAGAGCATTCCGCAATTCCGGACTGAGAACCGCTGCGCACTTTTCCTGGAATTGCTCTGGGAAAGGCATACACATGGATACGCGACCGGAGCCATTCGAGCCGCCCGCGCCCGTCCCGCGCACCGGCATCCCCTCGCGGCTCGAGATCATCCGCACGGTTCTGCGAAACCCGCTCGAGCTCTGGGGCGAGCCTTCCTACACGCTTCCCTGGATCGAGACGAAGTTCATCAATCAGCGGACGCTTATCGTCAACGATCCCGGCCTCATCCGCTATATCCTCGTCGAGAACGCCGCCAACTACGAAATGTCGAATGTCCGGCGGCTGATCCTGCGCCCGATCCTGCGCGACGGCCTCCTGACGGCGGAAGGAGAGGTCTGGAAACGGTCGCGCAAGGCGATGGCGCCGGTCTTCACGCCAAGGCACGCAAAAGGCTTTGCCGGCCAGATGCTTCGCGTTTGCGAGGCCTTCGTCGGCCGCTACGCGGGTGCTTCATCGGAACCCTTCGTCACCAATGTCGCCGTGGACATGACGGAACTCACCTTCGAGATCCTGGCCGAGACCCTCTTTTCCGGCGAGATCGCCGTCGAAAAGCAGGGCTTCGCCGCCAATGTCGAGGAATTGCTGCATCGAATGGGGCGCGTCGATCCGATGGACCTCCTGGTTGCGCCGAGCTGGGTTCCGCGACTGACCCGTATCGGCGGCCGGAAAGTGCTCGACCGTTTCCGCGGCGTCGTTTCCGAGACGATGTCTCTGCGCCGGCGACGGATGGCGGAAGCGCCCGGCGAGGTCCCGAACGACTTTCTGACCCTGCTTCTGCAGTTGGAAGGTCCGGATGGGCTTACGACCTCCGAGATCGAGGACAATATTCTCACCTTCATAGGTGCCGGCCACGAGACCACGGCACGGGCGCTCGCCTGGTGTTTCTATTGCGTCGCCAATACGCCCGCCTATCGCGAGACGATGGAGCAGGAGATCGATTCGGTTCTTGCAAGCGGCGCCGATCCGGTCGACTGGCTCGGGCGCATGCCGCATGTGCTTGCCGCCTTCGAGGAGGCGTTGAGGCTCTATCCGCCGGCGCCATCCATCAACCGCGCCGCGATCGAGGAGGATGCGTGGACTTCCCCGGAAGGCGAGCGCGTGCCGATCCGCAAGGGAATATCGGTGCTGGTCATGCCCTGGACGCTCCACCGGCACGCGCTCTACTGGCAGAAACCCCGCGCCTTCATGCCGGAGCGCTTCCTTCCGGAAAACCGGGACAAGATCAACCGCTTCCAGTACCTGCCCTTCGGCGCTGGCCCGCGCATTTGCATCGGCGCGACCTTCGCGCTGCAGGAGGCGGTTATCGCGCTTGCCGTGCTCATGCACCGCTTCCGCTTCGACCTGACGGACGAGACGCATCCCTGGCCTGTCCAAAGGCTGACGACGCAGCCGAGGGGCGGCTTGCCGATGAAGGTGTCTGCCCGGGTGAAGTAGGGCCCCCGGTTGGTGGGATACGCCCGCCGTCAGACACGGAAACGTCGTTGTCGCGCGATGGTTTTTTCCAAGAATATGTCCTATCACCGGACAGACCCTTCCGGACCCTCATCATTGGACTGAGCAGAAATTGACCCCGCATCTTCTCCTCGGCATTGACACCGGCGGCACCTACACCGACGCCGTCCTTTTCAGCGAAGCTACCGGCGTCGTCGCCAAGGCCAAGGCGCTGACGACCCGCCACGACCTGGCCGAGGGCGTTTCCGGCGCGGTGGAGGCGGTGCTCGCGAAGGCGAGAGTGCCGGTTTCGGCCATCAGCCTCGTGTCGCTCTCGACGACGCTTGCCACCAATGCGCTGGTCGAAGGCCAGGGCGGCCGTGCCGGTCTGATCATGATCGGTTTTGCTCCCGAAGACCTGAAGCGCGACGGCCTTCAGGAAGCGCTCGGGTCCGATCCCGTTCTTTTCCTTCCCGGCGGCCACAACGTTCATGGAGGCGAGACGCCGCTCGACATGAGTGCGCTCGACGCGGCGCTGCCGGCACTCGGCTCTCAGGTGTCGTCCTTCGCCATCGCCGGTTATTTCGCCGTGCGCAACCCGGAACACGAGAAGCGCGTGCGCGATCGCATCCGCGAGGTCTCGCACCTGCCGGTCACCTGCAGCCATGAACTTTCCTCCAAGCTCGGCGGCCCGCGCCGGGCGCTGACGACGCTTCTGAATGCGCGCCTCGTCTCGATGATCGACCGGCTGATCGGTTCGTGCGAAGACTTCCTCAAGGCCCGCGGCATCGACGTGCCGATGATGGTGGTGCGCGGCGACGGTGCGCTGATCTCGGCCGCCGAAGCGCGGCTGCGCCCGATCGAGACGATCCTTTCCGGGCCGGCCGCGAGCCTCGTCGGCGCTCGCTATCTGACCGGCCTCGACAACGCCGTCGTCTCCGATATCGGCGGCACGACGACCGACGTAGCCGTACTCGAAAAAGGCCGCCCGCGACTCGATGCGGAGGGCGCGGTCGTCGGAGGCTTTCGCACCATGGTTGAGGCGGTCGCCATGCGCACCTACGGCCTCGGCGGCGACTCCGAGGTGAAGATCAACGACCGCGGCCTCAAGGCCAAGCTCGATCTCGGGCCCCGCCGGTTCCTGCCCTTGAGCCTGGCCGCGGCCCTGCACGGCGACGCGGTCCTGTCGGTGCTCGAAAGGCAGTTGCGGGCGCCTCATGCCGGCCGGCATGATGGACGCCTGGCGGTCCGCACCGGCTTGCCCGACCACCTGGCGAGCGGGCTTCAGCCGCAGGAGCAGGCACTCTACGGCCGCATCGGCATGGTGCCGGTGGCGCTTGCGGACCTGCTCGTCAGCACGCCGCAGAAGGCAACGCTCGACCGGCTCGTGGCGCGCGGGCTGGTGCATATCTGCGGGCTCACCCCCTCGGACGCGATGCATGTTCTCGGACGGCAGGCGCAGTGGAACGGCGAGGCCGCACGCCTGGGCCTCGAGATCGCCGCCCGCACCAAGGACGGATCGGGACAGCCTATCGCCGCCTCCGTCGAAGCTCTCGCGCAGTTGATCGTCGACCGGCTGACGCGACAATCCTCCGAAGCCATCCTGCAAGCCTGTCTCAGCGAGGACGGCGCCGCCATCGACCCCGCCGCCTCACTTGCCGTCGACCGGGCGCTGAAACGGGAACCGGGCATCGTGCGCTTTTCGATCAGCCTCGACCGGCCGCTTGTCGGTCTCGGCGCCTCGGCGCCGGTCTATTACCCCGCCATCGCCGAAATGCTTTCCACCGAGGCCGCGATCCCGGCGGAGGCAGATGTGGCAAACGCCGTCGGCGCGGTTGTCGGCCAGGTGCGGGCAACGATCACCGTCTTCGTGACGACGCCGGAAGAAGGCATTTTCATCGTCAACGGTGCGGGCGCGAGCGAACGCTTCGTCGATCAGCAGGAGGCTTTCGGCGTCGCCCGACGGCGCGCCGAAACGATGGCCCTGGAGAGCGCCCGCGCCAACGGTGCAGAAGAACCCGCTGCGGTGCTTCGGGAAGAGATCGACGCGCCGGAAGTCGAAGGCAGCCGCAAGCTGATCGAGGCACGCTTCATCGCCTCGGCAAGCGGCCGGCCTCGTATCGCGCATCACGCGTCTTGACCTTTTCCATTCCGGAAACAATTCTTCGCATCCTTGCGGAATTGACAGGGAATGCTTTGATGAGAGAGTGTCCGCGCATGTGAGCGGGCCCAAAGCGCTTTTCCTTCCGGGCGCCGCTTCTATCTATGGCAATGGGAATACTGAATCAGGAGCTGTGGCATGGACCGGGTTGAGAAATATGGATTGCAGATCGATGCGGGGCTCCACCGCTTTCTCGTCGAAGAGGCGATGCCGGGCACCGGGGTCGAGGCGGAGCGGTTCTTTTCCGCCTTCTCGGATCTCGTTCACGATCTCGGACCGAAAAACCGGACCCTTCTCGTCAAGCGCGACGAGATGCAGGCCAGGCTCGACGGCTGGTATCGCGAGCATGGTGCCCCGGTCGACATGGAAGCCTATGAAGCCTTCCTGCGGGAAATCGGCTACCTCCTGCCGGAAGGTCCCGATTTTTACGTCTCGACCGCAAATGTCGATTCCGAGATCGCGACGATCGCCGGGCCGCAGCTTGTCGTGCCGGTGATGAATGCGCGCTACGCGCTCAATGCCGCCAATGCCCGCTGGGGATCGCTCTACGACGCCCTTTACGGCACCGATGCGATAGCGGAGACCGACGGGGCCGAGCGCGGCAAGCGATATAATCCGAAGCGCGGTGCCGAGGTCATCGCCTGGGCGCGAGAATTTCTCGACGCGAGCGCTCCGCTGGCGGCCGGCCGCTGGAGCGATGCCGAATCGTTCTCGATCGAGGGAGGGACGCTGACCGTAACGCTTGCCGACGGCACGAAGAGCGCTCCGCGCAATTCCGTTCAGTTCGCCGGCTATGCTGGTGACCCCGCGGCGCCGTCCGAGATCGTTCTGCGTCGGAACGGCCTTCACGTCGTCATCGTCCTCGACGCAACGACACCCATCGGCAAGGCCGATGCAGCCGGCATATCCGACGTCGTCTTGGAATCGGCGATCACCACGATCATGGATTGCGAGGATTCGGTTGCGGCCGTCGATGCCGAGGACAAGGTGCTCGTCTACCGCAACTGGCTTGGGCTGATGAAAGGCGATCTCGAGGAGGAGGTGACCAAGGGCGGCAGGGCGTTCACCCGGAGGCTCAACCCCGACAGGGCCTATAAGGCTGCGGACGGCGCGACTCTGACACTGCCGGGCCGGTCTCTGATGCTGGTGCGCAATGTCGGGCACCTGATGACCAACCCCGCGATCCTCGACCGGGACGGCGAAGAGGTGCCGGAAGGCCTGATGGATGCCATGGTGACGGCGCTGATCGCACTCCACGACATCGGCCGGAACGGCCGGCGGGCGAATTCCCGCAGCGGCTCCATGTATGTGGTCAAGCCGAAAATGCACGGGCCGGAGGAAGTCGCCTTCGCCTGCGAGATCTTCGCCCGCGTAGAGGCGGCGCTCGGGCTTCCGGCCAACACGATGAAGATGGGAATCATGGACGAGGAGCGGCGGACGACTGTCAACCTCAAGGAATGCATCCGCGCCGCCCGCGAACGGGTCGTCTTCATCAATACCGGCTTCCTGGACCGCACCGGCGACGAAATCCACACCTCGATGGAAGCCGGCCCGATGATCCGCAAGGGCGACATGAAGCAGGCGCCATGGATATCGGCCTATGAGAACTGGAACGTCGATGTCGGTCTCGCGTGCGGGCTTTCCGGCCACGCCCAGATCGGCAAGGGCATGTGGGCGATGCCGGACCTGATGGCGGCGATGCTGGAGCAGAAGATCGCTCATCCGAAGGCGGGCGCGAACACGGCCTGGGTACCGTCGCCGACGGCCGCGACTCTGCACGCCACCCACTATCATCGCGTCAACGTCGCCGAAGTCCAGGCGGGCCTCAAGAGCCGCGCCCGCGCGAAGCTCGCCGATATCCTCTCCGTGCCGGTCGCCCCACGGCCGAACTGGACCGAGGAAGAAATCCAGCGCGAACTCGACAACAATGCGCAGGGCATTCTTGGCTATGTCGTGCGCTGGGTCGACCAGGGCGTCGGCTGCTCCAAGGTGCCGGACATCAACAATGTCGGCCTGATGGAGGACCGCGCGACGCTGCGCATCTCGGCGCAGCATATGGCGAACTGGCTGCATCACGGCATCGTCAGCGAAGCGCAGATCGTGGAGACAATGAAGCGCATGGCGGCGATCGTCGACGGGCAGAACGCCGGCGATCCGAATTACCAGCCCATGGCCGGGCGCTTCGACGAATCGATCGCCTTTCAGGCGGCGCTCGATCTCGTGCTCAAGGGCCGCGAGCAGCCGAACGGCTATACCGAGCCGGTCCTGCATCGCCGCCGGCTGGAGCTGAAGGCGAAGCAGCGGGCCTGAGGCCCGTTGCGATTTTAATGGCGTCGAAGCTCTGGGCGGATTTGTCGGCACGCACGGTGATGCGCGTGAATTCCTCGCGTATCGACCGTGCGCCACTGCATGTTTCCTTTGATCGTGGCCGATCAATGGACAAAAACATCGAGCAGCTCAAAGGGTTACAGCGACCTTGGCGCGTCTCACAAGACGCGCGGCGCTGTAGGAAACGTATCGGAGGACTGACCTCTCCTCCCCTCATCCCTGTGCGCGTCACAGGGATGAGAGCAGCGCCGCGTCTGCGGCGCGGGAAGCGTTCTTTCAGCCCAAGGACTTGGTCTGGCTGGATTCCTGTGACGAGCACAGGAATGAGGGGATCAACAAGGCGCGCCGTGCGTCCAAAGGGACGCACAAAGAACGCGCCAGCTTCTCGAATCGAGCGCAATCAGCCGCGACGGCAAAAAGAAAGGGCCACCCGGCGCCACCGGATGGCCCTTTTTCGATGTGTTGCAGCCGTTACTGCTGCACGACGACGCGTGCGTTGCGGCCGGGGCGGACCCGCGAATAGAGATCGATGATGTCCTGGTTCATCAGACGGATGCAGCCGGACGAGGCGGCGGTGCCGATCGACGACCATTCCGGCGTGCCGTGCAGGCGGAACAGCGTGTCCCGGCCTTCCTTGTTGAAGAGATAGAGAGCGCGGGCACCGAGTGGATTGCTGATGCCCGGGCCCATGCCGGCCTCTACATATCTGGCGACTTCCGGCTTGCGCTCGGCCATTTCCTTCGGCGGGTGCCAGGTCGGCCATTCCTGCTTCCAGGCGACATAGGCCTCGCCTTCCCACGCGAAACCCTGCTTGCCGACGCCGATCCCGTAACGTACGGCCTTGCCGCCGGGCAGCACGTAATAGAGGAAGCGGCTCGGCGTGTTGACGACGATCGTTCCCGGGCGTTCCTTCGTCGGGTAATCGACGATCTGCCGATGGAAACGCTGATCTACGCGGTTGATCGGAACGCCCGGCACCGCATATCCGTGGTCCTCAACAGGGCCATAATTGCTGGAGAAAATCTGGTTCGTCGCCACTTTTTCGCCCTCGGGAGAGGAGCCGGCCGTGGTCGTGGTCTGTGAGCAGCCGGCGAGGGCAACGGTGGCCGCCAGGCTGCACAGAAGGAGAGCGTTGCGGAAGCGCATGATGGTCTCGTAAAAGAGGTCAGGAAAATACGGGGGAGGGTGTCCGGCCGTCAGCGGCAACAGCTTATTTTCTATTGCACCGCAGTGCGCAAGGGACCGGCCCCCCGCAATGTGGCCGAAAGGTGTAAATTCCGTGACGATTGCTTTTTTGCAACAAACCATCCTGCAGCGCCGCGCGTCTCGTCAGACGCGCAAAGGTCGCCGTAGCACTTTCCGAGGGCGGCAATGACGATCTTGTCTATCCATGGCGATAATCCGCTCGCAGACGGACGCCAGTCAGAGCGGGCGATGAAGGTGCGGCGCGGCGTTCAGCGGCTGCTGATGGAACTGCGCCACGCGGCTCTGCCCGAACTGACGCTTGCAAGCGGGAGGCGGGCCGATCTCATCTCGCTCTCGCCCAAGGGTGAAATCTGGATCATCGAGATCAAGACCTCGATCGAGGACTTCCGCGTCGATCGCAAGTGGCCGGAATACCGGCTCCACTGCGACCGCCTGTTCTTCGCAACGCATGCGCAGGTTCCCCTCGACATCTTTCCGGAAGAATGCGGGCTGATGCTTTCCGACGGCTACGGCGCGCATATGCTGCGCGACGCTCCGGAACACCGCCTGCCGCCGAGCACGCGAAAATCGGTGACGCAGGCCTTCGCGCGCACGGCGGCGCAGCGCCTGACGCTCGCAGAATGGGCGGCCGAGCGAAACGGCGAGCTCGGCCAGTCGATTAGCGACATCGTCAGCGGCGAGCGGGATTAAAAAGGCGGCGCGAGTTACTTCGGCGCCCGTTTCGCCAGAATGCGCTGCAGGGTCCGTCGGTGCATGTTGAGCCGGCGCGCCGTTTCGGAAACATTGCGCTCGCACATTTCGTAGACGCGCTGAATATGCTCCCATCGCACGCGATCGGCCGACATCGGGTTTTCCGGAGGCTCCACCCGCTCGCCCGGGCGCTGAATCAGCGCCGCGAGAATGTCGTCGGCGTCTGCGGGCTTGGCCAGATAGTCGAGAGCTCCGAGCTTCACGGCGTTGACCGCTGTCGCGATGTTTCCATAGCCCGTCAGAACGATCATGCGCGTGTCGTCGCGGCGCCCACGGATCGCCTCGATCACGTCGAGACCGCTGCCGTCGCTCAGGCGGAGATCGATGACTGCATGTTTCGGCGGGCGGGTCTTCGCCTTGGCTATGCCTTCGGCGACCGATTCGGCGATCTCGACCGCGAAGCCGCGCGCTTCCATTGCGCGGGCGAGGCGCCGCAGAAAGGCCGTGTCGTCATCGACGATCAGAAGGCTCTTGTCAGGCCCGATCAGGTCCGCATCGGCGGCGTGAGTGTTTGGCGCAGGCATCGACTTTTCGATCATTTCTCAAATCCCTACAGCGCCACGCGTCTCACCGGGCGCGCAAGGGCCGCTGTAACCCTTCAAGTGCTGCATGTTCTATTCTTTCACCGGACAGGATCAAAGGAAACATGCGGTAGGTGGTATTGCCGGCAATCATGTGGGTTTCCCCGCACCTGTCTTCAATAAACCGCCAAAAGTCATTTCGCCAGTTTCGTGTCCATCAGCACGCGCGGCCATTCGACGCTGACCCGGGCGCCCGGGTGTTTCGAGCCGCCGTTCTCGAAGCGCAGCCGGGCACCGGAACGCTCGAGCAGCGTCTTGGCGATGAAGAGACCGAGGCCGAGCCCGCCGGCACTGTCGTCCTTCTGCCGCCGCGTCACATAGGGTTCGCCGATCCGCGCCAGGATGTCCGGCGAAAAACCGTCGCCGTCGTCTTCGATCGTCACCCGCACGCGCTCGGCCGTGTGTTCCGTCGTGACGGTCACCTTCTTGCGCGCATAGTCGACCGCGTTCTCCAGCAGGTTGCCCAGGCCGTAGAGAATGCCGGCATTTCGGATGCCGACCGGCTCCGAGGCGCGATCGCCCTGCTCCTTCAGCTCGATTTCTATGCCGAATTCGCGATGCGGCGCCATCACCTCCTCGATCAGCGATGAGAGCGGCAGAAGCCGCATATGTTCTTCGCTTTCGGACGAAAGGGTGGTCAGCCGCCTCAGAATGTCGCGGCAGCGTTCGCTCTGGCTGCGCAGAAGATGGACGTCCTCGCCGAAACGCGGATCGTCGCCAAGCTCCCGTTCCATCTCCTTGGCGACGACGCTGATCGTCGCGAGCGGCGTTCCGAGTTCGTGGGCGGCGGCGGCCGCGAGACCGTCGAGCTGCGACAGGTGCTTCTCCCGCTGGAGGACGAGCTCGGTCGCCGTCAGCGCTTCGGAAAGCTCGCTTGCCTCGAGCGAGACGCGATAGGTGTAGAAGGCGGCGAAGGCCGTCATCGAGACGATCGCGAACCAGATGCCCGCCGTCAGCACGCGCGGCATCAGCAGAACGGTGCCTGGATACCAGGGCAGCGGGAAGGGCGAGAAGGCAAGGGCGGTGACGCCCAGGACGGCGAGCCCGGCCAGCACGATGCTCTGCGGCTTCGGCTGCGAGGCCGACGAGATGATCACCGGCACGCAGAGAAGCGGCGCGAAGGGATTGGCAAGGCCGCCGGTGATGAAGAGCAACGCAGTCAGTTGCGCAAGGTCGAGACCGAGCAGGGAGAAGGCGGCCGGCGGCGTCAACCGCTGCGTCGGCGGAAAGCGGAGCGTGAGAAAGACGTTGAGAAGCGCCAGGCAGGCGATCAATACGGAGCAGGGAACGATCGGCAGCGGGAACTGCAGCCACAGCGCCGTGACGACGACGGCGAGCGATTGTCCACCCACCGCCAGCCAGCGCAGCCGGATGAGCGTCTGCAGCCTCAGACTGCGATTGCTGTTCTGATCGTTATAGAGTGTCGCAGCTGCCATGCGTTTCCGTTTCGCGATGCGGGTCGCATGCGCGACCGGGCGTCAATTCATCTTACCGGACTTTATTCCGAACCCGGCAAATATGAAACGGCGGCGGACCGCGGTGCGCCGTAGAGCCGCATCCGGCCACGTTGGACGGATCGGAAAACGAGCACACTTTTCCCTCCCGTTCTAAGTCCCGCGCGGTTTCGCGCGCGTCGTCGGCATCGCATTGGCGGGATCCTCCGGCCAGGGATGTTTCGGATAGCGGCCGCGCATCTCGGCTCTGACGTCCTTCCACGAACCGGCCCAGAAGCCGGGGAGGTCCCGGGTCGTTTGGATCGGGCGGTGGCCGGGGGAAATCAGCTCGAGAAGCAGCGGCAGCCGACCGTCGCCGATCGCGGGATGCGCTTTCAGGCCGAAGAGCTCCTGAACGCGGATCGACAGGAGCGGTTCGTCGCCGTCGTAATGGATCGGATGACGCTGGCCTGTCGGCGCTTCGAAATGCGTAGGGGCCAGCCGGGCGAGGTCGCGCTGAAGGCCGTATGGAACGAGCGAGATGAGGCCTTCGGCGAGATCGCGGCCCTGGATCCCGTCAATGCCGCCGGCGTCTCCCTGGAACGGAACGAACCACGCGTCGAGACGGGAGATCAGCGCCGCGTCCGACATGTCCGGCCAGGGCTCACCGATGGAGCGGTGCAGGAAGCCGATACGGTCGCGCAGTTGCTCCACGTCCTTCGGGAAGGGGACAGCGGCGAGCCCCAGCTGCCGGATACCGTCCGCGAGTGCCCGCGCCGCCGCCTGGCCGCTGGGGCGAGGCAGGGGTTTCTCCTCGAAGATGATCGCCCCGAGCCGTGTCACCCGGCGCGCACGCACCTGCCGGCTGGCCCGATCGAAGAAGCTTTGCTCCTCGGTGACGATGGCGTCCGGCATGTGCCCTTCGACATCGCCTCTCGTTATTTCCGCTGCAGCGAGCACCCGTTGCGCCCCGGCTCTGCCGGTAAGATCGGCAATGACGAGCATTCCGGCCGCAGCAAGCCGTTCGGACTCGGGGATCTCGGCGCCGCGTCCGTTCGCCATGACGAAGCGGCCGCGCCCGCCGCGCTGCAGCGCGATGCGGTCGGGAAAGGCGTGCATCAGCAGGGCTCCAGGCAGAACGGGCTCCAGACCCGCCTTGTTCGATGCGCCGAGTTCGCCGGCCATTCGCCGCGCCAGACCGCGGGCGGCCTCGGCCCGGTCGCTGCGCTCGCTCCGAAACCGGCGCAGCCGCTCCTCGATATCGATGCTGTTGCCGCCGAGGCCCTGCTCGGTGAGCATCACCGCGAGAAGGCAGGCCTCCTGCGCCCGCCCTTCCTCGGCGGCTGCGACCGACATTGCCGCAAGCCGCACCGGCAGCGCCAGATCGCGGATCCTGCGGCCCCTCGGCGTCAGCGCGCCGCGGCTGTCGATCGCGCCGAGCTCGACGAGCAGGCCCCGCGCCTCGCGCAGGGCCGTCTCCGGCGGCGGATCGAGGAATTTCAGCGTCGACGGGTCGGCCACACCCCAATGGGCAAGATCGAGGAGCAGTCCGGAGAGATCGCTGGCAAGGATCTGCGGCGGCGTGAAGGCGGCGAGCGCCGCCGTCTGGCCGGGATGCCACAGGCGAATCGCGATACCCGGCTCGGTCCTTCCGGCGCGCCCGGCGCGCTGATCGGCCGAGGCTCTTGAAACGCGCACGGTTTCGAGCCGCGTGATGCCGGTCGAGGCCTCGAAGACCGGCAGCCGCTGCAGGCCGCTGTCGACGACGATCCTGACGCCGTCGATGGTGATCGAGGTTTCGGCGATCGAGGTCGCCAGCACGATCTTGCGCGTGCCCTTCGGTGCCGGGCGGATCGCCGCATCCTGTTCCTTCTGGCTCAGATTGCCGAAGAGCGGCACGATTGCGGTCGCCTCCCCGAAGCGATCGGCGAGCCGCGCGACCGTGCGGGCGATTTCCGCCTGCCCGGGCAGGAAGGCAAGGATGGAACCTTCCTCGGAACGATGCGCCTCTGCAATCGTGCGGACCATCGCGTCCTCGACGCTTTCACCGGCCGCTCTGTTTTCGTAGCGTATGTCGATAGGGAAGCTCCGGCCCTCGCTTTTCAGGACCGGCGCATCGCCGACGAGCCCGGCGATGCGTTCGACGTCGAGCGTCGCCGACATGACGACGATCCTGAGGTCCTCGCGCAGCGCCGATTGCACGTCGAGCGCCAGCGCCAACCCGAAATCGGCATCCAGCGAACGCTCGTGGAACTCGTCGAAAAGGACAGCCGAAACGCCGGACAATTCGGGATCGTCGAGGATCATCCGGCTAAAGACGCCCTCCGTTACAACTTCGATCCGGGTTTTGCCCGATACGCGGTTGTCGAGCCGCATCCGGTAGCCGACGGTTTCGCCGACCTTCTCCCCCAGAAGTTCGGCCATGCGTCCGGCCGCGGCCCGCGCTGCGAGCCGCCGCGGTTCGAGCAGAATGATCTTGCCGTCGCCGCGCCAGGGCTGGTCGAGCAGAAAAAGCGGCACCAGCGTCGTCTTGCCGGCGCCGGGAGGAGCCGACAGCACGACCGATCCCGACGAAGCGAGCGCGTCGCCAAGGCCGGGCAGGATCTCGCGGATAGGCAGGGTCGGAAGCGCGCGCATCACGCCTGCTCCTCCATTCCGATTTCGATCACGCGGCCGCCGGCGGCTTCCGCGTCGGCACTGTCGTGGGTCACCAGGATGGTGGGCAGCCCGGCCGCCCTCGCCTTGGAAAAGACAAGCTCACGCGTCTGCTGCCTGAGCGCCGCGTCGAGATTGGAGAAAGGTTCGTCGAGAAGCAGGAATCGTGGCGCGGAAACGAGTACCCTTTGCAGCGCCACGCGTGCCTTCTGGCCGCCGGAGAGCGTGTCCGGGTCGCGGTCGAAGAAGCCGGTAAGGCCCACCTCGTCGAGGGCTGCATCGGCCAGCCGGCGGCGTGCGGCTCGTCCTTTGACAGCCGGCGCTATGGCGAAGACGATGTTGCCGCCGACCGATAGATGGGGAAAGAGCAGCGGATCCTGAAACAGAATGCCCGCGTGGCGCCGGTTGGCGGGAACCGCCGTCAGGTCCTTGCCGTCGATCAGGATGCGGCCGCTCACATCGAATGCCGCATCGAGAAAGCCTCCCGCAAAGGCGAGCAGGGTCGACTTGCCGGAGCCGGACGGCCCCATGATCGTCAGCACCTCGCCCGGCGCGACGGACGCCGATACGGCGAGCAGGGCCCGGCCGCCCAGACCGATCGTCACCTCCGAGAGCGTCAGGCATCCTGTCTTGATCGGGGAATTTGACCCGGCGTTTTCCTGCATTCACGTCCTCATTGCCCGCCGGTTGCGGAATAGCAACTGCGGGCCGAGCGACGCAACGAGAAATGCGAGGAAGGGCAGGAGACCCTGAACGAGGGCGTAGATGCCGATGACCCGCCGGTCGCCGCCCGACGAGAGTGCGACGGCCTCGGTCGTGATCGTCGTCAGCCGCCCGGACCCGATGAGGAGCGTCGGCAGATAGAGGCTGACCGACACGGCGAAACCGACCGCGAGCGCGGTGAGGCAGGCACGAAAGAGCAATGGCAGCCGGACCGTGAACAGGATTTCCAACGCCGGCTTGCCGAAGCCGGCGGCAATTTTTTCGAAGCGCGGGTCGACCGCGCGCCAGGGGGCCGACAGCGACAGAAGCACGTAAGGGAGCACGAAAACGAAATGGACCGCCAGCACGCTTGCAAAGCCGGGAGTGAGCCCCGCCGAGAGCATCAGGACCTGCAGCCCGAAAACGAAGCTGATCTCCGGGACGAGCAAGGGGAGGTAAAGCAGCCGGTAGCCGGCTGCATTCTTCCGCCCGCCGGCGATGCCGTTGCGGTAGAGCAGGAGGATCGTAAATACGAGCGCCAGCGATGAAGCCGAAAGAGCGAGCGCGACCGTAGTGCCGAGCGGGGCCCAGAGTTGAGGCAATGTGCGCATCCAGGTATTGGGCGTGAGACTTCCGGGCAACGCGTCGGGAAAGGGCCAGAGGCCTGCAACCGACCAGATGGAAAGCACGCTGAGCCCCGCGAAAATGGTGACCGTGCAGGTGCTCATGGCGAGGGCGCCCGCGGCGCGAAGCGCGCCGTCCCGCGCAAAGCGCCGTCCGGAAAAGGTCAGGCGCGCGAGAACGGCTTTCCCGACCCGTTCGAGCACGATCCAGCTCGCCATTGCGGCAACGACGATGCCAAGCTGCAGGAAAGCGCCCGCCGATGCGAGAAATCGCGCACCGAGGTCGTCGTCTCCGGCCCATTGGGTTACTCGCACCGGCAATGTCGGCGGCAGCTTCGGCCCGAGGATCATGGCGACGTCGACCACGGATACCGAATAGACGAGCACCGCGAAGACCGGCAGACGGATCTGGCGGTAGAGGGCGGGCCAAAGACAGATGGCGAAGCCGGCGACCCGCCCGTAGCCGAGCGCCGCCGCAAGGCGCGATGCCCTCGTGACGGCAAGCTGCGGCAGGGCGGCAAGCGTCACCAGGAAGAGAAACGGCACCTCCTTGGCGATGAGCCCGGCAATCATCGTCAGCGCGAAAGGGTCGTTGGGAAGAAGCCAGTCCGGGGGCCGCGTGAAGCCCGTCACCTCCGGCGAGATCAGCCGGAGCAGGAAGCCCGACGGGGCGACGAGGAAAGCCAGCGCAAAGGCGGCGGCGGCATGCGGGACGGCAAGCAGGGGAGAGACGAGATGCTGGATGCGGGCGAAAAGCGGCGTGCCGGCAAAGCCCGCGACGAATGTGCCGACGACCGCTGTCGCTGCGACCGTCGTCAGCAATCCCGCAGCGAGGCCGGTCAGGACCGAGCGGAGAATGTGCGGCTGGCCGGCGAGTTCGGCGAAATGAGCAAGCGTGACGCGAAGGCCGCCGAGCGCCGGCAGGTAGCCGAAGGCCGGCAGGATCGTTCCTGCAAGCCCGGCAAGGATGGGAAGCCCCAGAACGAAGGCAAGGAGGGCGTTTCCGCCGAGCCTAGTTGGCTGCGCCATAACGCCGGATCCATTCGGTTTCGATCCGTGTCATCCAGTCCGGGTGCGGTTCGTCGAGCGCGGGACCGAGTTCGTCGGGATGGAGCGTTGCAATGCCGAGGTCCAGGCGCTCGAAACCGGACCGGTCGGCTTCCGGAAGTTTTGCAGGAGAAAGCACAGTCGGATCGCCCCAGATATTCGGGTCCTGCTTGCGAAGCTGCGCCTCGGGCGAGAGGAGGAAATCGGCAAGCAGAAGCGCGCCGGCCTTTGCCGTTGCGTTGTAGGGAATGGCGACGAAATGCGTATTGCCGAGCGTGCCGCCGGAAAAGACGAAGGAGCGGACCGTCTCCGGCAGCTCGCCGTTGGCGATCGCGGAGGAGGCTTCAGCGGGGTTGAAGGCGAAGAAGATGTCGAGTTCGCCGTCGGCGAGCTTCTGCTTCATGTCCGCATAGTTCTGAGGATAGGCCTTGCCTTTTCGCCATAGCAGCGGCGTCAGCTTGTCGAGATAGGCAAACAGGGGCGCAGCATCGGTCGCGAACGTCTTTTCGTCGACGGGTTTCTGCAGCTTGGCCCTGTCGTCTACGAGCTCGATCAGCACCTGCTTCAGGAAGGAAGAGCCGGTGAAGTCCGGCGGCTGCGGGTAGGAGAAGCGCCCGGGATTGGCCGCGGCCCATTCCAGGAGATCCGCTGCGGAATCCGGCAGCTCGCTCGCCTTCATGCGCGCCGAGTCGTAGAAGAACACGAGCTTGGCACCGCCCCAGGGACTCTCCAATCCGTCGGTGGGGATGGTGAAATCGGTGAGCACCGTCGGTGTGTTTTCGTGGTCGACATAGCGCCAGTTCGGCAGTTTCGTCGCCCAGCCGGGCGCGTAAAGCAGCCCTTCGCGTTTCATCGCGGCGAAGTTCTCGCCGTTGACCCATACGAGATCGACCGATCCGCCCTCGTCCTTTCCTGCGGATTTTTCGGCGAGCACGGTCGCGGTCGCCTTAGCGGTGTCGTCGAGTTTCACATGGACGACGGTGACGCCGTAGCGCGCTTTCATTTCCTCGCCGGCCCATCTGATATAGGCATTGACGTTCTCGGAGCCGCCCCAGGCGTTGAAATAGACCGTCTGGCCCCTGGCCTCCGCGACGACCGCTTCCCAGTTTCCCGCGTCCGTGGCGGACGCCTTGCCGGCGAGGCCGAGCGCCAGCAGCGCTGCGGCGATGATCTTCCCTGCTCGCCTGATCATGACGCTCCTCTACCCCGGTCCATGCCGTTGCCGCCGAGGGTAAGACAAGGGCGGTCTGCGTCAATGCACCCGGCCGCCCTCGACCGTCACGTTTCGGTGAGACGTGCTCGGGTCGCCTCTTTTCGCGGAAGCGGCAACGGGCTTCGAGAGCCACGAATTCTCGTCAAGCACGGCCCTTGAAAGGCGGAACTGCGTTAACCATATAGCTTGCATCCCCAGAAGCGCCGAAAGCCCGCAAAGCGGACCCGTATTGGTAGAAGCGTCGGACCACTTTTCGCGCGTCATGGAAAACCACCTT
>NZ_CP141214.1:900000-997266 GCF_035610345.1 Sinorhizobium meliloti
GATCCGAAACAGGAACTGACAGAAGACCAGGTCATCGATCAGTGCCGCATGTATATCGCCGCGGTGCGGATCGCGGAGGAATTCGGCTGCGAGGCGATCGGCATCCAGTATCAACAGGGCTTAAAGGACCTTCTACCGGCCTCCGACCTCGTCGAAGGCATCCTGAACGATGACGGCCGTCCTGATGTCAGAAGCCGGGATGGCAAGATCATCCGGCAGGGCGAGGCGATCGTGCATTTCAACGAAGTGGACGAATGTGCCGGCCTAGACGGGCTGATGACCAACCGGCTGCACCGCGCGCTCGGCCAGCCGGTGGAAAACACCCTGCACGATCTGCGCTGGGGCGCGGTCGATCCGACCGGCTCCGTCGACGGTTTCGTCTGGGTGTTCGAAATCTCCGGCGCCGCACCTCCTTCGCATCACGAGGGCGGTTGGGCCGGATCGGACAGCATGCGCCAGCCTCCGATGTTTTTCCCTGCAGGCGGCGGTACGCTGCGTGGCATCGCTAAACCCGGCGAGATCGTCTGGTCACGTATCTTCGTCGAAGACAACCGACTGAAGATGGATATCGGCCGCGGCCAGGCTGTATCTCTTCCGAAGGAGGAGACCGAACGCCGCTGGAAATCCACCAACGAGCAGTGGCCGATGATGCATGCGGTGCTGACCGGTGTTACCCGCGACCAGATGATGGCCCGCCACAAGGCCAATCACATTCAGGTCGCTTATGCAAATTCCGCAGCCGAAGCTGATCGTGCGGCACTCGCAAAAGCGGCACTCGCTGCGGAGCTCGGAATGGAAGTCTCCTTCTGCGGTGTTGAGCTCGGCTAAGGAGGCGGTGCTTAGCAGTCCTACCGATTGACACAACGGGATAGTGCCCGTCGGTTGTG
This sequence comes from Sinorhizobium meliloti, assembly GCF_035610345.1. Next base: position 900,888 of record NZ_CP141214.1, read on the forward strand.
CTTAGTAAAGTCGGTCAAAGGTTCGACTCAAGGTGAGGGGACGGAATCGACCTTCCGGACTGGCTCATGCTGGCGGCCTCTGATCGGCTCAGTCGGGTGGAGCTCTTCCGTTCTCGGCCATCGGAACGAACAAAGAGTGCTGTCACTTGGCAATTAAACGGGGTTTTCCTCAATTCGTGTGGTTCACTCGCCGTTAGACATGATGCCGCTACGGGGGGGCATGCAATTAAAAACGAAATGGGCGCCCGGCCCAGGGGTCAAAGTTCTGGGTATCGCCCTTCAAGATGCAGAGAACTGGGTTATTTCTGCCGCTGCAAAACCTGTCGGTATCTGCCCGGATTGCGGAGCGCGAAGCCGGCATCGGCACGGCTGGCATAACCGCCGCCTCCAGGACTTGCCTGTTCGGGGTCAAGTTGTGAAAATCAACCTCGCACTGAACCAGTGGCAGTGTAGACACCGAAAATGCGGGCGACGGACGTTCACCGACAGGTTGCCCGAGATTGCTTCGCCCTACATGCGAGGAACTGAGCGGATGGCTGAGATTGTCGGGTTGATTGGCTACAGGATGGGTGGTCGCCCGGGTGAATACTTGATCATCGGCTCGGCATGCCGGTCAGCGCCGACACGATCTTGCGGCAATTGAAGCGCGATAATCCGGCGTCCATACAAAGACAATATCCGGGTCGTGGGCATTGATGATTGGAGCTGGCGGCATTCCTCGCGGTAGCGTCGAGAGCGCAAAAGCATGGTTGCGAGAACGTCCGACTATCGAGGTCGTTAGCCGAGATCGCTGTGGCCTATATGCCCAGGCAGCCCGGGAGGGCGCACCGCAGGCCCGCCAGGTAGCTGACCGTTTTCATCTGGTTCAAAATCTCAGGGAGGCAATCAAGGAACAGATGAGCGTTTATGGTCACGCCCATGTCAGACCCATTCTCTCCGAAGATGCGATCGCCAGCGCCAGGTCACAACAGCGCGTGCCCGCTTGGCGCACAGGCAATCCCGTCAGGAGATATTCGACACGCTTGAAGCTTTGCGCCAGCAGGGCCTCACCTACAGCGAGATTGCAAGGCGGACCGGATACGAGCGCCGCAGCATCGCGAATTGGCTTACTTCCAATGCACCGCGAGACAGAAATCGGGCGGCATTGAATCCGACATCGCCACTATATTTTGAAGCTTTCCTGGCTGAATGCTGGAAAAATGGAAACCGGGTTGGGCGCCATCTGTTTTACGATATCAAGAACCGCGGTTACACGGGCAGCCGCTCCAATCTGGAGCGCCTGAGGTGTGGCGTGAAGTCGAAAACCTTCAATCCGACGAGCCGCCTCCGGATATGGATGTTTCAGAACCCGTCCGCGATCCTGACACCGGCCATATGATCTCGTCTGTGGTGGCCGCAGCTTTGTGCATAAAACCGCGCGGCCTGCTGACCGATCGTCAGGCCGGAAAGGTCAATGCCTTGAAGCAGGGCTCGACGGTCTTCGCCATAATGCGTGGCCTGGCCATGCGTTTCAACGGCATCTTGCGCAGCAGGAGCTCGGAGGCACTGGATGAATGGATCGACGATGCCATTGATACCGAACTCACGGCGATCATGCGCTTCGCCAGCGTTTTGCGCCGGGATATCGATGCCGTCAAAAATGCAATCGAACTCCCCTGGAGCAACGGTCAAGCGGAAGGGCAGATCAACCGCCTCAAGATGCTGAAACGAGCAATGTACGGTCGCGCCGGCCCAGAACTGATGAGGGCGAGAATGCTGCCGCTGAATCACAGAATTTGAGGATGAACCCAATTAAATGCAAAGCGACATGGAGCTCGGTTTCAACCCCATGCTCGGATCACGGTTTGATCTTTGATGTCCGGACCTAAAAGGGCTCCGGGGCTCGAGACCACGGGCGACATCAAGCGATTTGTGTCAAATAGCTTGCCAGTCGATGTCTTTGTCTTTGGGGGTTAACGAAGGCTGTTGCTGTGTCAGCCAATCAAGCAAACGTTCGACATTGCGGACACTTCTATTCTGCTTGTCATACAACCCAAAAAAGCCAGCCCCAATCAAAACGTTCGATGGGCATAGATTCACTAGCTTCTGATCCTGAAGTTCTTCTTCGACAAATGCCCTCGGGGCCAAACATATCCCTGCACCGTTTCGAGCCGCGGCGAGACTGAGATGAATGTGGTCGAAAACCTGACCCTTTAGCGTTTGGCTCCCTTCTATCCCAGCTTTTCGGAACCAGTTTGGCCACGCGGAGATCCTGCTCCTGATGTGTAGCAAGTTGTAGTTGAGGAGGTCAGAAGGTTGATCGATAGGCTTTCCTTGAACCAGCCGAGGCGAAGCAACGGCAATAGTCTCATCGTCCACGATTCTCATACAAACCATGCGAGCGTTCTGCATCGGGAACCTGCGAATGACCAAGTCGTTCGTTTCGATTTCGTTTCGCAGCTCATCTGTCGTTGATGTCTCGAGACGAATTTCCACATTAGGAAATGCACGCTGAAATGATGCGACTCTGGGGATCAGCCACTGTGTGGTGAAGGTCGGTGTTGCATTTACCCGTACTCGATTCAGCACGCCAGAGCTTAAAAGGTTCTCTGATGCCACTGCTATCAGATCGAGGCTCTGCCTTACATCTTCCAAGTAATTTCGAGCCTTGGGCATCAGTTCCAATCCGTTGCCCTTCTTCTTGAATAGTTTTTGATTGAAGTGGTGCTCAAGCACTTTGATGTGCTGGCTAATAGCGCTGTGACTGACGTTGAGTTCTAGCGCTGCCTGGGTCACGCTTTCGTGGCGCGCAGTCGCTTCGAAGGCCTGGAGGGCTTTTAGAGGAGGAAGTCTTCTCATAGTCGCTGTCTGATTTCCTAATGCCTGCTGCAGAGTAATCTTTTTGCATCTATCCTACAATCTGAGCCAAGGCCGACATCTCTCCAACAGGTACAACTATCGCGTTCGGCGCGTGGAGCGTGGCGCGCTGCGAGGTTTTGAGGGCAATCAGTTTCAACGCAAGGACGCCTTTTGTGATTGTCCGGATGAACTGCTGAGGGGGATCCATCTTGGGCGGGGAGTGGGGACCGGATTCACCCTTACGAGAGGGATCGACAGCACACCATCCGGCCTCAGATGAGGCGCATGCCGCGAAATTGCTCTGCACCGTAGCCCACCGCGCGCCCCGAATTCAGCAGCGCTCGGTCCGACTCCGAACTGGACGAAACCCCTGGGGGTGCAACGTCACCAAACCTGTACCATCATTAGAGCCTGTGCCGGTCGGCCACTGATGCCCGGCGTAGATACCCTCATTGAGCATGTCCGCCTTCGGTACTAGTGTCATAAAATCTAAATTAAGCTGTGCAACTATCGCTTGTTTGACGCCAGTTTTTTCTGCTTAAATGTTAGATTTCCTAACATTAGTGTAAATATCAATTGCTATCCTTCGCCTCCTCCTGACCGTAAAAAGAAAAGCGCCGGCACCGTCGGCCACGGAAAACACGCGGTTGGGAGGCTGAGGTTGACCGAACTCACCTTATCGAACATTCAAAAATCCTATGGCGACTATCTCGTACTCCGGGATGTCAATCGTCAAATTCCCGATGGGACTTTCTTTACTCTTCTGGGGCCAAGCGGGTGCGGAAAGACAACATTGCTGCGCGTCATCGCGGGATTCGTGCAACCTAGTGCTGGAACAGTCATGTTCGGGTCGGAGGAGGTCACAAACCTCCCACCGCATCGACGTGGCGTCGGAATGGTTTTCCAGGATTATGCACTTTTCCCGGACAAGACCGTCTTTGAAAACGTTGCCTACGGGCTGCGTGCCCGCAGACGCCCGCAGGTTCAAATCACCCGAAAGGTCAACGAATACCTCGAGCGTGTAGGCCTGTCCGGGTTGGGGGACCGGTTGCCGGCCGCGATGAGTGGCGGACAAAGGCAGCGTGTGGCTCTCGCAAGGGCACTGGTCATCGAGCCGCGCGTGCTGCTCATGGATGAACCATTGTCAAATCTCGATGCTGCGCTGCGCGTGCAAATGCGCGATGTGATCCGATCACTGCAGCTTGAAACGAAAACCACCACTGTCTTCGTCACGCATGATCAGGAAGAAGCCTTGGCCATGTCCGATCAGATTGCTGTCATGAAAGATGGGCGGATCGATCAGTGCGGCGATCCGCAAGACGTTTATCGGAACCCTCAGACAGCATACGTTGCCAGCTTCGTCGGGTCAGCGAACGTGCTCAAGGCCCGGCCTCTAGGGGCTGGACCAAATGGCGCCAGCGTCTTTGAGGTCTGTGGTACGACTGTGACAGGCCGGACGATGTCTACCGCCAAGGACGGCAAGTATGTCCTGATCGCGCGGCCCGAGAACCTTGGCATTCGGCGCTCCTCTGGCTCCCCGAAAAACGGGGAGGTTGCAGGTCGCGTCAAAATGACTCAGTTCCAGGGCTATCGCACCGGCTTTTCGGTGGTTCTCAACGACGGAACGAATGTTCACGTCGATGGCTTCGGAGAATCGGACGCTGCTTCACTAACCCACGGAGACGAGGTCATCGTCTCCCTCGAGGGCAAATGTCTCTTTGTTCCGGAGGCATCGCTGTGAACCGCTTCCTTCCCTGGGGCATGTTGAGCCTCGTAGCTCTATTCTTTCTCGCTGTCTTCATAGCTTACCCAATCTTCGGCGTGCTGGCGCGCAGTTTCATAGGAGACAGCGGCTCATTTTCTGTCGAGGGATTCGTCATATTCCTGACGAAAGGTCGCTATCTCGAGGCCCTTGGCAATTCCATGATACTTGGGATCACCGTGACTTTTACCTGCACGCTGGTCGGAGTGTTTCTGGCATTCATTGTCGCTCGGTACGAGATACCCTTAGGGAGCATGATTTTGCTGCTTCCGCTGTCGATCCTCATCATACCTGAACTAATCACGGCTCAGTCCTGGATCATGGTGTTCGGCAACGACGGCTTGTTGACGCGTCTCTTCAGAGCGTTGGGTGTACCCTTTCCCAGGTTTTACGGGTGGCTCGGGCTCATCTACGTGATGACGCTTAGCTTCTATGTCCATATCTTCCTTGCCGCGCTCGCCGCACTCCGCAGCTTCGACCATAGCCTTGAAGAAGCTGGCCAAAGCTTGGGCACTGCCCCGCTGGTTACATACTTCAAGGTCGTCTTCCCTACCATTATGCCCGCAGTGCTTTCTGCCGGTCTGATTGTCTTCACGCTTGTAGTCGGTAACTTCGCGATATCGATCAATCTGGGCCAGAGCGTGCCCCTACTGTCGGTATTAACCTATCGCAGCTTCATAAGCGAAATGGGCGGCAGTCCGGTCATGCAGTCGACCCTCGCGACCGTTTCTATCCTCCTGGTCGCGTCGATACTCTTCCTGCAAAAGCGCTACCTCAGCAAAAAAGACTATCAGATGATTGCCGGGCGCACTCCCCCACGCAAGAAGCTGAAGGGTTGGAAGTCTCTGCTGGCGTCCGGAGCCGCGGCATTGATCATCGTGCTGTCATTGTTGCCAGCATTTGTGGTCCTGGTTGGTTCTTTCACCTATTCAAGTGGTCCGGTGATGCACTGGGGGCAGTTCACTTTCGAAAACTATTCCAGGATCTGGGACTTCAATCTCGACGTGATCTTGAACTCACTGAAGTTTGCCTCCCTTGCAACGACCTTTGGAGTGAGCTTCGCGACGCTGGTTTCGTATCTGCTCATCAAGAAGCGGAGTTCTGTCAGCTCCACACTTGATTACCTTCTGTTGTTACCGCTTACGATCTCCGGCACCGTTCTTGGGATTGCGCTAGCGCAGGGGTTCAATTCTGGTCCCTTGGTCTTGACCGGAACTTCTGCATTGATGGTTTTGGCAATGATGGTGAGACGCTTGCCTTTCGGAGTTCGCAATGCCTCATCAAACCTACATAACATTTCCAACTCTCTTGAAGAAGCGTCCGTAAGCCTCGGTGTTCCACCACTCAAGACGTTCTTCAAGGTGGTCCTTCCCCTGATGGCACCGGGCATAGCAGCGGCTGCTATTCTCACCTGGGTGACAACTGTCGCGGAACTCAGCGCAGTTGTTGTTCTCTACCAGGCCGGACAAGAAACGTTGCCTATCCAGATCTTCCGTCTGATCAGCAGTGATTTGATGGGCCGCGCGTCGGCGTTCGGCGTCATCAATATGATCATCATCATCCTACCCGTGTTCTTTGGGATAAGGGTGATGAAGGTGAAGCTCTTCGCATCTTAATAACCGAGGGAGAATGATATGAAAAGACTACTCCATAGCGTGCTGATCTCTGCGATCCTTTCGTCGACGAGCGCAGCAATGGCAGGTGAAGTAAACCTCTATACATCCAACACTGAAGACTCAGTCACAACCGCCGTTGACCTCATTCGTGAAAAGGCGCCGGATATCAAAGTCAACATCATTGCCGGCAGCTCCGGTGCACTTTTGCGACGCATCGAGGCAGAGAAAGGCGCGCCTGGCGCTGACCTTTTCTGGAGTAGCGGCTTCTCAACCTTGGAAGAGTTCAAGGCCCTTTTTACAAAATACAACTCGCCCGAGGTTGATCACCTGACCCCTTCATTGCGGGCTACGGAAAGTCCTTGGGTGGGAACCAACACCCATGTGATGGTTCTAATGATCAACAAGGATGTGCTTGAGGACGATACCCCGACGAGCTGGCAAGACGTCATGAAACCCGAGTGGAAGGGCAAGGTGACGATGGCTGATCCAGCCAACTCAAGCTCCGCCTATGCCCAGTTATACGGCGTTTACTCGCTGTACGGCGAGGAAGGCGTTCGCAAGCTCGCCGCCAATGTCGAATTGCAGGGGGAAACCAGCGGAGCCTACAAAGCTGTCGCCCAAGGTGAGTACCCTGCGGGATTGACCATGGAGTACGCGGCTCAACGTTATGTCGTCGGCGGCCAACGAGCCATCCAAGTAGTCTATCCAAAGGACGGAACGTTTCTTTCCCCGGAAGGCTTGGCGCTAATTGCAAATGGCCCGAATCCTGAGGACGCAAAGAAGGTCTACGATCTTTTCCTTTCCCAACAAATGCAAGCCGCCCTCGTGAAAGTTACGTTACGCCGGCCGTCGCGCGACGACGTCGATGACGCACTGAAGGCTAGTGGGTTGCCGACGATGAGCGAGATCAAGGTCATCGACGTCGACCAGAACAAGGCTGGGGCAGAGCGCGACAAGATCCTGAAGCTCTGGAGCGAAGCCCGAGGCTAGTCAGCTCCCCAACTGGGGCGCTCCCGGGCGCCTCTCTCTCATCAGATGAAAAGGAAAAAAGAATGGGCATTCTCTCTGCCAAATTGTCAGCGGTTAAACCCTCGCAAACAAAGGCAATGACAGCCTTGGCGGCGTCACTGAAGGCCGAAGGCAGAGCGATCATTACGCTCAGCCAGGGGGAGCCAGACTTTGACACCCCAGAAAACATTTCTCGCGCGGCGATCAACGCCATCCAAGTGGGCCACACCAAATACACGGCTGTCGCCGGCATAACGCCACTGCGCGAGGCAGTCGTGCGCAAGTTTCAACGAGAAAACAACCTCACCTTCAGCACTGACCAAATCACCGTCGGCTGCGGCGCCAAGCAGCTGCTTTACAACGCGCTTGTTGCAACGCTTGATGAAGGCGACGAAGTTGTCTTTCCAACGCCATGTTGGGTTTCCTACCCCGAGATGGTGAAATTGGCCGGTGGAGTGCCGGTGGCGGTTGATACTCGCCTCAGGGATGGTTTCATCCTCAAGCCAGAAGATCTGCGAGCCGCAATCACGCCCAAGACAAAGTGGCTGATGCTGAATTCACCCTCAAATCCCACCGGTGCCGTCTATTCTAGGAAAAACCTAGAGGATCTGGCGGAGGTTCTGCGCGATTTCCCGAACGTGTGGGTCCTCGCCGACGATATCTACGAGCACCTTGTATACGGCGATACCCGGTTCTACACGATGGCCGAGGTGGCGCCTGACATGGCCGGGCGGACCTTGACCGTGAACGGTGTTTCGAAATCCTACGCGATGACGGGCTGGCGCGTGGGGTATGCTGCGGGTCCAGTTGAACTCATCAAGGCCATGAATACAGTCCAAGGCCAGTCCACATCCCACACCTCGTCCATCTCGCAATATGCGGCAGTGGAAGCTTTGAACGGCGACCAGAGCTTCATCCAGAAATTTCGCGATGCTTTCGAGGCTCGCAGGAACCTGGTCGTGAAGCTAATCAATGATATCCCGGGCCTGCGGTGCGAGAGCCCACAGGGAGCATTCTACATATTCGTCGGATGCCAGGCGCTACTAGGCAGCGTTACGCCTTCCGGAAAGTCCTTGGACACGGACATGGACTTTGCACTCTATCTCATGGAAGAGGCCGGCGTCGCCGTGGTGCCCGGCTCCGGCTTCCTCGCCGATGGGTTCATCCGCGTATCCTACGCCTCCTCTGAGCAGGAACTGAACGGTGCCTGCACCGCAATTGCGAGGGCGGTCGCCAAACTTGCCAAAAGCCCAAAAATGGCTTGATTCCGGAAGGTCCTTAGAAATGCGAAAAACAATCAAAAACTTGCGCAAGATCGTTGCAGAAGGCGGTGTGGCCCGCGTCATGGCGGCTCACGATCCCCTATCGGCAATTCTGGTTGAAGAAGCGGGTTTCGATGGCATTTGGGCTAGCGGCTTCGAGTACTCCGCCGCAATGGGCTTGGCTGACGTCTCACTAGTGTCCATGACGGAGCACCTCACGAACATGCGCAATATGGCAGACCGAACAAGTTTGCCGATCATCGCTGACGTTGATACCGGTTACGGAAATGCAATCAACGTTCTGCACACCGTCACACAGTACGAGGCTGGCGGTGCGGCAGCTGTTGTTATCGAAGACAAGATGTTTCCTAAGGTGACCTCGCTAATCGAGGGTGGCCGCCAGGATCTTGTTTCAATCGCGGAGTTTCAGGGAAAGATTGAAGCTGCTGTCAGCGCACGCGAAGATCCAGAATTCTTGATCATAGCCCGTACCGAAGCGCTTATCGCCGGCCTCGGCGAAGAGGAGGCTCTGGCTCGGGCTCGTGCGTATGAGGCCTCCGGGGCAGACATGATCCTTATCCATTCGAAGCAAAAGACTCCGGATGAGATCGAAAGCTTCATCAACAAATGGGAAGGGAACACTCCGATCGTTATCGTTCCGACAGCATATCCACAGATGACCGAGGCTCGGGCGAAATCCCTGAACAAGATTGGGGTTCTGATCTACGGCAATCACGCGGTGCGTGCGGCGGTGACTGGAATGAAGCAGGTGTTTTCGCAGATCATCAATGATGGCGGCATCCAGAACGCCGACAGGGAGATCGTGCCGGTTTCAGAGATCTTCCGTCTACAACAGATGGAAGAGGTCAAAGCGAACGAAAAGCGTTTCCTTCGCTAATCTCAGGTCGTGGAGGCCGGCTTCCCGGCTTCCACATCACACAGCTAAAAAATGAAGCAAATGATGCGCATCGTGTATGTGAACGGGCACTTCTTGCCTGCACGGCAAGCTAGTATCTCCATATTTGATCGGGGCTTACTTTTCGGTGACGCTGTATATGAAGTGACCGCTTGTCTCGATGGCCGGCTAATCGACAACGCTGCCCATTTGGAGCGTCTGTCGCGCTCCCTCGATGCGCTTGGGATAGATCTCCCAATGAGCCTGTCACGGATTGAGACCATTCAATGTCGGCTGATAGCCGATAATGAGCTTACGGATGGCATCGTCTACGTTCAGATTTCGCGCGGCACTGGCGAACGCGACTTCCTTTGGCCGGAAGCGATTACGCCCAACATCATCATGTTCACTCAGTCGAAGAACCTGCGCAGCCCCCCCCTGGCGGACCGAGGGGCACGTGTAGTCACCGCCCCTGACATCAGGTGGAAGCGTCGCGACATCAAAACAACAGGACTTCTGGCGCAATCGCTCGCAAAGGCGAAAGCGAAAGAAATGGGCTGCGACGACGCTTGGCTGGTGGAAAGCGGTTATGTCACCGAAGGATCGTCCACAAATGCCTTCATCGTGACCGCAGCAGGCAAGTTGAAAACCCGCGCGCTGAGCGAGGATATCCTGAGCGGCATAACACGGCGCGCAGTTTTGAGTATCGCGACGCGTTCTCAACTCGAGGTCGAGGAAGCGGCGTTCAGCGTTGATGAGGCTATGGCAGCCAAAGAAGCTTTTGCCACGGGTTCATCGTATTTCGTGCTGCCTGTCGTGGAGATCAACTCTTCTCAAATCGGCGATGGCAAGCCCGGTCCAATCACCAACCAAATTAGGCAGCGCTACATCGAGTTAGCCAGCCTGACCCTATGAACCACCCGCAACGCAAGAAAGATACAACACATGTCCAGCCAAAACTTCCTGCAAAGTGTCGAAGCAATGTTCGACAACGCCGTCACTCACCTTAAGTTGGAAGAGGGACTTGCGGAGAAGATCCGTGTCTGCAACGCCACCTACGTCACAAGGTTCGGCGTTCGCCTGCGTGGGCGCATGTATACGTTCACTGGCTGGCGTTCTGTTCATTCGACCCATAACAGCCCGGCAAAGGGCGGTATCCGCTTCGCCGGCAATGCAAACCAGGAAGAAGTCGAAGCACTTGCCTCCTTGATGACCTACAAGTGTGCATTGATGCGCCTACCCTTTGGTGGATCGAAGGGTGCACTCTCTATCAATCCCGAGGATTGGACAGAAGTTGAGTTGGAGAAAATCACGCGGCGGTTCGCCCACGAACTGATCACCCACAATTTCCTTGGATCGGCGATGAACGTGCCCGCTCCTGACCTGGGGACGAACGAACGCCATATGATGTGGATCGCTGATGAATATCGTCGTCACGTTCCCCAGGATATCAACGCGATGGGTTGCGTGACGGGGAAGCCCTTGGATGGAAGCGGAATCGAGGGGCGGACCGAGGCTACGGGTCGAGGGGTCCAGTACGGCATCAGAGAGTTCTTCCGGCACGAACGCGATTGGCGGCGAGCAGGATTTGCCTCTGCAGACATTGCCGGGCGTACAGTCGTCGTTCAGGGCCTTGGTAACGTAGGTTATCATGCCGCAAAGTTCCTGAGCGAGGAAGATGGCTGCAAAATCATCAGAGTCATCGAGCAGTCCGGAACCGTGACCAACAAAGCCGGCATCCATATCGAAGCACTCAAGTCCCACCTCGTGATTCACAAGTCGGTCAAAGGCTTCACAGGCGGGGAAGTATCGCCCCCCTCCGGCGAAGATATTGAAATGCCGTGCGACATCCTCATCCCGGCTGCTATTGAAAGCGTGATTCATGAGGAGAATGCTGCACGTATCGGCGCGCGGATGGTCGTGGAGGCGGCGAACGGGCCCATCACCTTTGCGGCTGACAAAATTCTTCGGGACCGGGGCATCACCATTCTACCAGATCTCTTCGCCAATGCCGGTGGCGTTGTAGTCAGCTACTTCGAATGGGTCAAAAACCTCACCCATATACCGTTTGGCCTCATGGAACGGCGGCGTGACGAAGCAGGGCATAATCTGTTGGCGCGGTCCCTTGAGCAGATGACTGGACGTGAGTTCCCCGAGGAGCACGAGCGTGAGTTCCTTCGGGGGCGGCGAGAAATTGACCTGGTGCGCTCCGGCCTGGACGACATGATGCGATCAGCATATGCAGCTATGTCAGACCTTCTGAACACGCCCGACAACGGGATCCAGGACTTTCGTACGGCGGCGTATTGCCTGGCCGTTCAAGAGGTCGCTGCAGCTTATCGCGCGATCGGCATTTAACATCCAAAGCGGCTGGCGAGGCTGGTCATCAGAATACCCTAGGGGTGCTCCGATAATCAGCCTCCTTGCCCCCGGGGTGAACATCGGTTCCTTCTGACGCCCTCAGACCGAGGAAAGACTTTGCGGATCAACAAGTTATTGTGCGCCAACCGTTCCGAAATCGCCATCCGCGTCTTCCGCGCGGCCAATGAGCTGGGGCTTAAAACGGTCGCGATATGGGCTGAGGAGGATAAGCTGGCGCTGCACCGCTTCAAGGCGGACGAGAGTTATCAGGTCGGGCGCGGGCCGCACCTTCCCCGCGACCTCGGCCCGATCGAGAGCTACCTGTCGATCGACGAGGTGATCCGCGTCGCCAAGCTGTCCGGCGCCGACGCCATACACCCGGGCTATGGCCTGCTCTCCGAAAGCCCGGAATTCGCCGAAGCCTGCGCTCAGAACGGCATCACCTTCATCGGCCCCAAGCCGGAGACGATGCGCCAGCTCGGTAACAAGGTCGCGGCCCGCAACCTGGCGATCTCGATCGGCGTGCCGGTCGTACCGGCGACCGAGCCTCTGCCGGACGATCCGGAAGAGATCAAGCGACTGGCCGAGGAGATCGGCTATCCGGTCATGCTCAAGGCGTCCTGGGGCGGCGGCGGCCGCGGCATGCGGGCGATCCGCGACCCCAAGGACCTGATCCGCGAGGTGACCGAGGCCAAGCGCGAGGCCAAGGCCGCCTTCGGCAAGGACGAGGTCTATCTCGAAAAGCTGGTCGAGCGCGCCCGTCACGTCGAAAGCCAGGTCCTCGGCGACACGCACGGCAACGTCGTCCACCTTTTCGAGCGCGACTGCTCGATCCAGCGTCGCAACCAGAAGGTCGTGGAGCGGGCGCCGGCGCCCTATCTCGATGATGCGCAGCGCCAGGAACTCGCGGATTATTCGCTGAAGATCGCCCGGGCGACCAACTATATCGGCGCCGGCACCGTCGAGTATCTGATGGATTCCGACACCGGCAAGTTCTACTTCATCGAGGTCAATCCGCGCATCCAGGTCGAGCATACGGTCACCGAGGTTGTAACCGGCATCGATATCGTCAAGGCGCAGATCCACATCCTCGACGGCTTCGCCATCGGCGCGCCGGAATCGGGCGTGCCGCGCCAGGAGGACATCCGCCTCAACGGCCATGCGCTGCAGTGCCGCATCACCACGGAAGACCCGGAGCAGAATTTCATTCCGGATTATGGCCGCATCACCGCCTATCGCGGCGCCACCGGCTTCGGCATCCGCCTCGACGGCGGCACTGCCTATTCCGGGGCGGTGATCACCCGTTACTACGATCCGCTGCTCGAGAAGGTCACCGCCTGGGCGCCGAATCCGGGCGAAGCGATCCAGCGGATGATCCGTGCGCTGAGAGAATTCCGCATCCGCGGCGTGGCGACCAACCTCACCTTCCTCGAGGCTATCATCAGCCACCCGAAGTTCCAGGACAACAGCTATACGACGCGCTTCATCGACACGACGCCGGAATTGTTCCAGCAGGTCAAGCGCCAGGACCGCGCCACCAAGCTTCTCACCTACCTCGCCGACGTCACCGTCAACGGCCATCCGGAAGTCAAGGGCCGGCCGAAGCCCTCCGACGATATCGCCGCGCCGGTCGTGCCGTTCATCGGCGGCGAGGTGAAGCCCGGTACGAAGCAGCGCCTCGATCAGCTCGGTCCGAAGAAATTCGCCGAATGGGTGAAGACGCAGCCGGAGGTGCTGATCACCGACACGACGATGCGTGACGGCCACCAGTCGCTGCTCGCCACCCGCATGCGCACCTACGATATCGCCCGCATCGCCGGCACCTATGCGCGGGCGCTGCCGAGCCTCTTCTCGCTCGAATGCTGGGGCGGCGCGACCTTCGACGTCTCGATGCGCTTCCTGACAGAGGACCCGTGGGAGCGGCTGGCGATGGTGCGCGAAGGTGCGCCGAACCTGCTCCTGCAGATGCTTCTGCGCGGCGCCAACGGCGTCGGCTACAAGAACTATCCGGACAATGTCGTCAAATATTTCGTCCGCCAGGCCGCGAAAGGCGGCATCGACGTCTTCCGCGTCTTCGACTGCCTGAACTGGGTCGAGAACATGCGCGTCGCGATGGATGCGGTGGCCGAGGAGGACAGGATCTGCGAGGCGGCGATCTGCTATACCGGCGACATCCTCAATTCCGCCCGGCCGAAATACGACCTGAAATACTACACGGCGCTCGCCGCCGAACTGGAAAAGGCCGGCGCCCATATCATCGCCGTCAAGGACATGGCCGGGCTATTGAAGCCGGCCGCCGCCCGGGTGCTGTTCAAGGCGCTGAAGGAAGCGACCGATCTGCCGATCCATTTCCACACCCACGACACTTCGGGCATTGCGGCGGCCACCGTGCTCGCGGCGGTCGAATCCGGCGTCGACATCGTCGATGCGGCGATGGACGCGCTCTCCGGCAACACCTCTCAGCCCTGCCTCGGCTCGATCGTCGAGGCGCTGTCCGGCTCGGAGCGCGACCCGGGCCTCGATCCGGAATGGATCCGCCGCATCTCCTTCTATTGGGAGGCGGTACGCCATCAATATGCGGCCTTCGAAAGCGACCTCAAGGGACCGGCTTCGGAAGTCTATCTGCACGAGATGCCGGGCGGCCAATTCACCAATCTGAAGGAACAGGCCCGCTCGCTCGGCCTCGAGACCCGCTGGCACGAGGTGGCGCAGGCCTATGCCGACGCCAACCGGATGTTCGGCGATATCGTCAAGGTGACGCCGTCTTCCAAGGTCGTCGGCGACATGGCGCTGATGATGGTCTCCCAGGATCTGACGGTCGCCGATGTCGAGAATCCGGGCAAGGACATCGCCTTCCCGGAATCGGTCGTCTCCATGCTCAAGGGCGATCTCGGCCAACCGCCGGGCGGCTGGCCGGAGGCGCTGCAGAAGAAGGCGCTCAAGGGCGAAGAGCCCTATGACGCGCGTCCGGGCTCGCTGCTCGAAGACGCGGATCTCGACGCCGAGCGCAAGGGCATCGAGGAGAAGCTCGGCCGTGAGGTGACCGATTTCGAGTTCGCCTCCTACCTCATGTATCCGAAGGTCTTCACCGATTATGCGGTAGCCTGCGAAACCTACGGCCCGGTCAGCGTGCTGCCGACGCCCGCCTATTTCTACGGCATGGCGCCGGGTGAGGAACTCTTCGCCGACATCGAAAAGGGCAAGACGCTCGTCATCCTCAACCAGGCGCAGGGCGAGATCGACGAGAAGGGCATGGTCAAGATGTTCTTCGAATTGAACGGCCAGCCGCGTTCGATCAAGGTGCCGGATCGGGCGCACGGCGCCTCCGCCGCCATCCGCCGCAAGGCCGAGAGCGGCAACGCCGCCCATCTCGGCGCGCCGATGCCGGGCGTCATCTCGACCGTTGCCGTCGTCACCGGCCAACCGGTCAAGGCCGGCGACGTGCTCTTGTCGATCGAGGCGATGAAGATGGAGACGGCGCTGCACGCCGAAAAGGACGGCGTCGTTGCCGAGGTGCTCGTCAGGGCCGGCGACCAGATCGACGCCAAGGATCTGCTGGTCGTGTTCGGCGTGTGATGCGATAGGTTCCCTGCGCGGGGAGTGAGCCATCTTCCCGCTGACTAGCCTGGTACTTGCGGTACCGGGCATTTTCTTCTCCCCGGAATGCGCTTTTCCGGCGCGCTTATGCACTTGTGTCAGAATGTGATGTCAGACTGACATGGCGATTTCCAACGCTCGTCATAACGGTTTCGAAACCGAGCCTGTTGATTTGGTTAACAGTGGCGCAAGTTCGGCCCAATGCTTCTCAAAAAACAGGCCATGCGGCACGCCGAACACGCGCCGCTGTCCCCCTCGCTTGCTCGCATTGTAATTGCGTGATCGCCCACCGCTTTCCCAGTGATCCCGTATGCAGCGCCGGAACCAGAAAAACGATGCAGTGAATATGGGAGGCAAATTCTCGGGGAGTAAGCCACGATCTATAAAGTCTTTCGCGTTTGGCGCTTCTTCCACCCCGTAGCCCCCGTTTTATCGAGAATCTCGAAACTTAACCAGCTTGTATTGTAGGATTATTTAGTAGTGCAAGCGCCGTACGCTTACGCTGACTACTTCTCGCGCATAGATGCGCCGCCCCGATCCAACAAATGCTTGCTTTGGGGGCTCAGGTAGGGGATGTCCTACGTTCGGGATAGGGACCCGCCATCCCCCGCGCAACGAATTGGACAACCACATCGGGCCGAACGAAACGGGTTGTTGCTAGGATGTTCCCGTTCTGGGCCAAAGAAATCGCATAATGTATCGACGGGAACTCACGACCTATTTGTAGTGATCAGGTGCAAGGCAGAATTACCCCTCGTGACCGCCGCTGCTGAGAGCTTGCGATCGAATGTCGCCAGTTGCCCCCCGCGCGCCTTGGCGAGCGCAAGGAGATAGGTGTCAGTTACCTGCCCCGAGGTTAGGATTTTCGTGGGAGCGATATCACCTGACCCGACAAGGCTCACATCGTCCGGCCAAAAACTGTGACCGGGGAGCGACCGCAGTTTGCCGACAATCTCCATCACGAGTGACGGTGAACCGGGAGAATTCGGATATTTGGGGTTGCCGACAATCCGGATGACGCCGTTTTCGGTAATGGGGCAGGTAGCCCACGCGGTCTGACCCGTCGCCGCGAACCATTCGTGCGCATCGTCATGGGCAACATGGCCCGGATCGATTAAGGCAATCAGCACATTGACGTCAAGAAGGAAAGTCACGGCAGTTCGTCACGCAAGGCGTTGACGATCTCGAGCGTCACTGGCGGAGCATCCGGCTGAGGTGATAGGAGAGGAATTCCATTGCGCTCGCCGCTGCTGCGCGGTCTGCGCAAAGAGACGGCGTTTCGACCAGCCCTTTCTAGAACGCCCCATTCTGACAGGTGTTGGACAGGTATCGAGGACACCATCCCGTCCCCGAGCGCGATCTGCTCGTGATCATTCGAAAGGGAATATGAATGGAAAGGCGTGATTTCCTCAGGGGCCTGGCCTTGCTTGCGGCCTGCCCGCTCTGCGTCAGGACGGCATACGCGGCCGAGGGCGTGCACTGGGGCTATGAAGGCGAAGAGGGGCCTGAGCATTGGGGTACCTTGAGCCCTGAGAACAGTGCTTGTTCGGCCGGCTCACAGCAATCACCGATCGACATCCGGGGCGCGATCAAGGCCGAAATCCCCAATCTGGCGACGGACTGGAGGCGCGGCGGCACGATCCTCAACAATGGCCATACGATCCAGGTGAAGGCCGCTGGCGGTACGCTTCGCCGCGGCGACAAGACCTTTGATCTTGTGCAATATCACTTCCACGCGCCGAGCGAGCATCTTGTCGACGGCAAGAATTTCCCGATGGAAGCGCATTTCGTTCACAAGAATGCGGAGACCGGCGCGCTCGGCGTTCTCGGCGTTTTCTTTGTCCCCGGCGCGGCCAACCCGACCTTCGCGAGCCTCGCGGCGAAGTTCCCGCAGAACGCCGGCGAAGAAACCCAACTCGATGACGTCGACCCGAAAGGCCTCTTGCCCACCTCGCTGAGGTATTGGAGCTATGAGGGATCGCTCACCACCCCTCCTTGCAGCGAGATCGTCGACTGGATGGTCGCGATGGAACCGATCGAGGTCGATCCGGCCGACATCAAGAAGTTCACCGGGCTTTATTCAATGAACGCACGGCCGGCGCTTTCCGGCAACCGTCGCTACGTTTTGACCTCCAGTTAATCGACGAGACCCAACCGGGGGGGCTTCTCCTCACGGCCGCAAGGCCACCTCGGCAAAAGCGTTGCTTTCGAAGAGGTGGCCGTTTGGGTGCCGGCGCATGCAACTCTCAACAATGCCCACACGGGAGGTGCGATCTCTCGCATCGACTCTCTGTCGAGTTGGCGTTCAAACCAGGCCGCCACCCGGGCCGCACGACGAGGCGTCAGCCGCGCCGCGCCGCCTCGATTGCGGCGACGTCAATCTTTCCGATGTCCATCTCGCCTCGAACGCGCGATTTGCTTCGGTGAACTGCCCCCCGTTTCGACCGGACAGTCGGCATAAGATGGTGAAGCGAGCTCGAAGTGCGCGGCGACAATCAAGGTGAGACTCAGCGTCAATCAGGTCGGTTCCGGTAGAGGGTGAAGTGATACACCGTGCCAAAGCGGAAACGGGTGGACTATTTGTCCGGGACGAACTTACCTTCATAGCGGGCGCGAAAGTTGCGGCGATCAGAATCTTCCCGGAAGCAGACAAAGATCAATTCGAGATCGCTTTCGCCGTCAGTGCGTCCGAGCAAGCTGAGCGTGACGACAGCAGTTTCGCAATAACCTTGGCTCAATCGGATGGCGGCAGTTCTGATTTCGTTGATGTCGAGATCGATGCGGCTGTCGCTGCGCTGATAGACCAGCCAAAAACGCGCTCGTTGCCAGGTCGAACGTAAGGCATCGGTCACCTGCTCCTTGAACGCACCGGCGCTGATCCCGCGAGTCCAGGTGACGGTCAGCTCGTCTTCGCGACCATAGATATTGAAGTATCCATCAAAATCCGTCCCGCTCGACAATCGCGCGTCAAGCATTTCGAAAGCTAAGGTGTCGGTGAGGGGTGTTCTGAAGAAGACGGCCATGAGCTCGAATTGAGGGTTGCAGCGCGACAAGAGTTAGCTTGTGCGTCCAAGTGAGTGCAAGTGCCTATGGATCGTCCTGGATCGATGTCTTCGGTGGCAGAACAACAACTGTTCCCAGCGGCCTTGTGCCGTTGCGCAATGGATCCATTATGCAACCGTTGCAATGACCGCAAAAAAACCAACAAAATCAGTTTCCCGCCGGCGCAATTTTCGGCACAGTTGCGTAATTCAAAGAGTGAAATTGCGCAACGGTGCCGAATGGGCGTAAAAGTCGGATACGCTAGGGTTTCGACCGTCGAACAGAACCTCGACATGCAACACCGCGCCCTGAAAACCGCGGGGTGCACGAAGATATTCACCGACAAGATCAGTGGCGGCGCGGTCATCAAGCCCGGCCTCGAGGAGGCGCTGCGCTACCTCCGTGCTGGCGATACGCTCTGCATCTGGCGTCTCGACCGGCTGTCGCGATCGCTGCACGATCTGTTAGCGCTCGCTGAACGCCTGGACAAGGCCGCCATCGGCCTCCATTCGATCACCGAATTGATCGACACCAGCACGCCCAACGGGCGACTGTTCTTTTCGATCGCCGGTGCCTTCGCTCAGTTCGAGCGCGATGTCATCCAGCAGAGGACCCTAGAAGGTCTGGCGGCCGCCCGTGCGGCAGGAAAGAAGGCAGGACCAAAATTTAAGGTGACGGACGACCAATGGGGGGAGATCCGCCCGAGGATCGCTAACGGCAAGATCAGCATCGGCAAGGCAGCGAAGCTTCTCGGCGTCAACAAATCCACGGTCAGCCGTCGATTCAACGCAGGCCAACCGTAATCCCCGGCTGTCCCAAATAATCCGTCCAAGGTGGTGAATGTTCAAGTGATTTTGGCGGCGCCCGCTGAGCGGAGCTGCGCACCACCGCTGTTTTCCCCTCCGCCATTGGCGGAGCGAAGCAGGCGGAGGCCTGAACGCGCTTCCCATTGCGCCGAAGAGAAGGCCGGAGCCTGTGGTAAACGGGGGTGGGGTGCCTGCCGTTTTCCCCAGGCTACGGAGCATAGAACCGGAAAGGCTGTTAGCGGTTCTCGCTCACACTTGTGACAAAGGCTATGATGATTACTCTTCTGGCGACATGCGTCGCAAAAGGCGAATTGTCGCGCATAGTGTCGTGGGGCATTCGTTCGATAAGCTTTGTCAAAGTGACGCGATCCTCGGCTTCTTCCGGAGTTTTGCCCCAAAGATGAGGAGCTGCTTCATAGAGCATATCCGTGGGCATGAATCCGAGGAGTTCACAGAGATGGATCATCTGGTGACGGTCAATCGAGAGAATGCCCGCTCGTACCGCCCATAAACCGGCCTGGTAATTCCCAACATCGGTGCTAGTTCGTCTCGGCTGAGACCCAGCTCCTCGCGTTTTTTTCGAAGGTGACGAAGTTCGCATGGGGGATAACCCGCCCCACCTTGTCGGAGATGTCGGCAGTGCGAACATCGACCTCATTACCGCTGCCCGCCAGACGACCGTTCAGCATCCCTGAAGGGCGGTAAGCGGCAAGCAGATCCCGTCTGGCGGAAGGGGTGAGCGGTCGGATATTGGTAGCGGACACGATGAGCTGCTGTGAGCTTCTATGTCTGCGCCTAGTTCTGGAACTCGAACCTTCCATATGATCGAAGCCGTTGCCGAGCGCCTTGAGGGTGCGCCGCGGCAGCTTCGCCGACGCTGGTCGGATGAGTTCAAGGCACGGGCGGTGGCGGAGGCATTGGAGCCAGGCGCGAGCGTCTCGGCGATTGCGCATCGGCTCGGCATTCACCCGTCGCAGCTCTTTGGCTGGCGTCGTGCGGTCTTAGACGCTCGGAAGGTTTCCACGGAACCGGCGCGTTGTGAGATAGCCGCGGCGTCTACTGGCGAAGCGGTGATCGAGGTTGTCATTGGCGACATTGTCGTGCGCGCCGGCGCAGACGTCGACGAGGTGCACTTGCAGCGGGTGATCCGCGCGGTCCGTTCGGCATGATCCCCTCCGGCGTGAAGGTGTTCCTCGCCAGTCATCCGGTCGACTTCCGCAAGGGCCCGGACAGCTTGCTGTCGCTGGTGCGCGACGCCGGCAGTGATCCATTCAACGGTGCGCTATATGTCTTCCGGGCCAAACGAGCGGACAGAGTGAAGATCGTCTGGTGGGACGGCTCCGGCGTCTGCCTTTATGCCAAGCGGTTGGAAAAATCGCAGTTCTGCTGGCCGCGGATCGGTCATAACCGGGTTCAGCTCAACCATGCCCAGCTTCTGGCGCTCATCGATGGCATGGACTGGAAGCGGGTTCGCGTCGTCCCGGTGAAGCCGCCGGAGATTGTTGGGTAAAAGCCCTGCGGCGAAGTGAATCAGCAGCCTGAAAGGGCGGGAAAACCGAGGCAAAATGTGCTTTTGTCGACCCGATGACGCCGCCCGAACTCAAACTCCCGGATGACATAGAAGCGCTGAAAGCCATGGTGCTTGCCATGGCCGAAAAGGCGGCGCGGGCCGAGGTCCTGGCGAGCGAGGTCGCCGATCTCAAGGCGCGCAACGCCGATGCCGATGAGCGCATCGAGCGGCTGACGCAGATCCTGAAAGCCTTCGATCGCGCCCGCTTCGGCCGCCGATCGGAGAAGCTCGGCTCCCCAAGCACCGACGACGAGCAGCAGGCCTTTGTCTTCGAGGAAATCGAGACCGGCATCGCCGCGATCAGGGCGAAGGTCAACAAGGGCAGCGAGCGTCCGGATGGCAAACGTCCGCCGCGGCCACGCAAGGGCTTCGCACCCCACCTGGAGCGGGTCGAAGTCGTGATAGAGCCGGAGGAGCTGCCGGAGCATGCCGGCAAGCAAAAGGTGCTGATCGGCGAGGACGTCTCAGAGCGGCTGGATGTCATGCCGGCGAAGTTCCGCGTGATCGTCACCCGCCGGCCGAAATATGCCTTCAAAAACGAGGACGGCGTCATCCAGGCACCGGCGCCGGCACGCATCATCGAGAGCGGCATTCCGACGGAAGCGCTTCTGGCGCAGATTGCCGTCTCCAAGTATGCCGATGGCCTGCCGCTCTACCGACAGGAGGCGATCTACGCCCGCGATAAGGTCGAGCTCGATCGCAAGCTGATGGCGCAATGGATGGGGAAGCTGGGGTTCGAATTGGAGATCCTCGCCGACTACCTCTTCGATGAGATCAAGAAGGGCGAGCGGATCTTCGCCGACGAGACCACGCTACCAACGCTCGCGCCCGGTTCCGGATCGACAAAGACCGCTTGGCTTTGGGCGTATGCCAGGGATGATCGAACATTCGGAGGCAGTGGGCCGCCGATGGTAGCCTATCGCTTCGAAGATAGCCGAGCCGGCGAATGCGTCGCCCGGCATCTAAATGGCTATCGCGGCATTCTGCAGGTGGATGGTTATGCCGCCTACAACAAGCTGGTCCGCTCCGATGGCGGCAATGACGGCGTCACATTGGCTGGCTGCTGGTCGCACAGCCGGCGCAAGTTCTACGAGCTGCATGCTGCGGAAAGCTCGAAGGTCGCCACGGCGACGGTCGAACGGATGGCGAAGCTCTGGCAGATCGAAGAGACCGTGCGCGGCCAAGATCCCGATGTCCGCGTGGCGGCGCGCCAGCAGGCCTCTGCGGCGGTGGTCGCCGAGCTCTTCGCTCTGTGGCAGCAGACCCTGCCGCGGATATCAGGCAAATCGAAGCTCGCCGAGGCGATCCGTTACGCCATCTCGCGTCGGGCGATCTTCGAGCGCGTCCTGACCGACGGCCGCATCGAGCTCGACTCCAACATCGTCGAGCGAGCAATCCGGCCCCAGGCCATTACGAGAAAAAACTCACTCTTTGCAGGCAGCGACGGCGGCGGAAGAACCTGGGCAACCATCACGACGTTGCTGCAGACCGCCTTATGCCGCGCGCGGCATAAGCAGGTTTATGCCGACCGGCGAACTATGCCGAGCACCTGCTCCAACATACCATTTGAAACGCGCTTTTCTCGCCGTTTCCGCTGGAGATTTGTTGTAGGCACTCGGCATAGTTCTCATGCTCAGAGGGCATTCAGGAATTCCAGAAGCCGGTCGCTTGGTCGAAATCGCTCGGCCTTGGCGCGTTCGTACGGCTTCAGCTTTGCGAGCGCGGATTCCTTCAGTTCAAGATGTGCATGAAGATAGGTCAGCGTCGTTTCCATCGCCTCATGGCCCAGCCACAGGGCAATGACCGAGCAGTCGACGCCCGCCTGTAGCAACTCCATGGCAGCGCTGTGCCGCAAGACATGGGGCGATACCCGCTTTGAGCGAAGCGAGACGCAGTGCTCGCGCGCTTTGGCGACATATTTGTTCAGAAGTGCCTGCACACCGTCGGCGCTGAGCCTGCCACCGTACATATTCGGAAAGAGAGCCGTTGCGCCTCGCTTCCCTGGTTCCTTGAGCCAACGCCGGAGGGCTTGCTGTGCAACCTTGGTGAGCGGCGTACTTCGCTCTTTGCGGCCCTTGCCGACGCATTGCACATGCGCGCCCTGGCCCAGCATTACCGAGTCTCGGTCAAGATCGATGATCTCGGAGACCCGCAGCCCCGTTTGCGCAGCCAGCAATAGCAGAGTGTGGTCGCGGCGCCCCAGCCACGTGCTTCGATCCGTGCAGTCCAGGATCGCTTCAATCTCGGGCCTGGTTAGAAACTGAAGCTGCCGCTTGTCACATCGCTTGCTGGGGATCGCGAGCACACGCTGAATATGGGCGCTATGTGCCGGCTCCTCGAACGCCGCATATCGGAAGAAAGATCGAATGGCTGTGAGGCGGAGATTCCGGGTCCTCACCGAGGCGGATCTCTTCGTCTCAAGATCCTCCAGGAATGCGCCGATGAAAGGAGCGTCCAAATCCCGCAGTGTCAACTGAGATGGGGATCTCCCAAGGCGCGTCTGTGCGAACGCAAACAGGAGCCTGAAGGTGTCGCGATAGGAGGCAATGGTGTTGGAACTTACACCTCGATGCTTCATGAGCCGATCTGTGAACCACCGCTCGATCAGCACGGCCAGGTCGTTCGTGCGTCTCATGACCGAACCTCCCAGCGCTTATCCAATCGCCGTACGGCATGGTTCATCAGTTCTGGCGCGGCGGACAGGTACCAGTAGGTGTCGCGAACATTGGCATGGCCGAGGAAGGTCGAGAGAACCGGCAGCTCGCGTTCCACATCTTCGCCAGCGCGATGCCAGTTGATCAGGGTCTGGACGGCGAAACGGTGACGAAGATCATGAATCCGCGGGCCATCGCGATTCCCCTCCTGCCGTAATCCGATTTGCCGGGATAGTCGCCAGAACACGCGGTGCACGTATTGATGCAGCAATCTGCCGCCCTGTTCGGCGACGAAAAAATAGGGACTCCGCGGCGTACCAAGGTGTGCCTCGCGTCGGGCGGCATAGTCTGAAAGGACAGCGATTGTCGTCGCATGCAGCGGCACCAGCCGTGACTTGCCGAACTTTGTCTCTCGGATGGTGAGAATGCCCTGGTCGAGATCGACGTCGGCCCGGAGCAGGCCGAGCGCTTCGGAATGGCGCAGTCCAGCGACAGCTATCAGTCCGAACAGACAGTGATATGTCCAGCGTCGAAGGGCGTTGGCCGGCGGCAGCGACAGGGCCGCCGCCAGAAGCGCCTGAATCTCAATGTCGCTATAGATGTATGGCCTTATTCGCCGCGCCGGCGGCACAGCGTCGCTTGGTGGCACTTCCGTCAGAGGATCGAAATGAGCGAGGTGCTGGGCAAAACAGCGCACATCAGCCAGGCGGATGGACCAACTCGGCTGCCGGCCCATCGACGTCACCCACTCCATTGCCAGATCAGTCGTGATGGTCTCGGCGCCGCGGGCCTCCATGAAAACGACGAACTCCGACAACCGTCGTGCCGGACCGTCATATTTGTATCCCAGCCCTTGGCGCATGCCGACATAGCGGTTGAGCGCAGTGCGAAGCCGGCTCATTGGACACCTCCCGGCCAGGGCAGGCTCAGTTCACGCAGCTTGTCGATATCGAGCTTGGCATAGATCCTTGTACTGTCGATGCTTCGATGGCGGAGCAGTTGGCCGATCTCGGCGAAGCTGGCGCCCGACCGCAAAAGGTCGGTCGCGAGGCTGTGGCGGAAAAGATGGGCGCCGTGATGCGCATAGCCATCAACTCCTGCCCGTTCGAGAGCTTGCTTGGCGATCATCGTGATGGCGCAGCCGGAGGCAAAGCCGACGTGTGGGGCAAGTGTTCGCAAGAAAAGTCGCCGACACGCTGAAGCGGGCCGCCCATGCCGGATATAAGCCACGATAGCTTTTCCGACGTCGTGACGTAGCGGCATAATCGCCTGCCGCCGCCCCTTACCGTGCACGAGGATCGTGCCCGCCTGCCAGTCGATGTCGTCAAGATTGAGGGTGGCAACTTCGCTGGCGCGCAAACCGAGCTTGGCCAGGATCATCAGAACCGCATAGTCCCGATGACCCATTGCCGTCGTCCGATCACAGGCGTCGAGAACCTTCTGGACCTTCTCTGGTGGCAGGAATGTTGGAAGGCCGGCAAGTCGCCAGCGGCGGATGGACGGCACGCAATCGGCCAACGCCGTCGAAATAAAGCCCTTCAAATGCAAATAGCGCAGGAAGGCGCGTACCACCACGCACATGGCTTTGCCACTGTCGGCGGAGCCGTCGAGCGCATGTCGCTCGACATAACCGATGATGCTCTCCGGGGTGAGCGCTGCAAACCCATCTGCGCCGGCAGGACAGACCTCCCGCAGAAATCGATGTGACAGCAGCTTGTGGCTTCGCACCGTCGAGGCGGCGAGCCCTCTCTCATTCGACAGATATGCCGCGAATTCATCGACGATCTGCTCGTGCTCAGTGCGCTTAACCGGGAGGGCGGCTGGTATTAAGCCCTCTTCCCGTAGCGCAGAAAGCAAGCGTCGGAGCGCCGATCGGTCGCCCGTGTCGGGGCTCCAGTGTTTGAAACGATGCTCAAGAAAACGATCGACATGAACTTCTCCTAAATCCTGCGGATCATGTCCATTGCCAACATGCCAGTCCATCAGGTCTCGAAACAGGCTCAGCGAGCGCCAGGTGCATCGCCTACCCAAGCCTTCGTTTGACATCTTGGCGGCGTAAACGCGCGCAAACTCCCGATACGGACCGTAGACCAGCTTCCGATACAGGGCGCTGCGCTTCAAATAGTCACTTGCGTTCATGCGTCCTCTCCTTCGCGTCAATTGCGACGGAGAGACCCTACGCTATGCCGATTGGGCCATCGCTATGTTACCGAAAACGTTGGCAAAAACTTGATTAATCGGCATAGTTCGCCGGTCGGCATAAACGGCAAAGATGAATAACGTCGATCCGCTTGCCTGGCTCACCCAGACCCTCGAGCGCATTGCCAACGGCTGGCCGAGCTCAGAAATCGACGCGCTAATGCCGTGGAACTACGCCCGCTGAACGGCCTCAGCTTGCCGCTTACGAAGGGCGTATTCGCCGGCAATCAAAATCACCGCTGTTGTCTTTCCCGCTCCACCCTTGCCGCTCACGGCGAGTTTGCTTGAAGAAAGCGCAATGTATGTCGCTGGAATGGTTGCGTTCGCCGAGGTGGTGAACAATGGGGTGCGAAGCGACGCACCCACTTGGCGGACGACCTCGAGAGATCAATACATCGCGCCCGACATGTTCGACGTTTTCGGATGAGGGATATCGTCCTCAAACTATAAATTCGCAGAACGCCGGCCTGGAATGGACGAAACCCTCATCCCTCTCAAAGACAATAGACCGTAGAGGGCATCGCGATGCTCGATAGCTTGCAAGGGAGAAGTCTCCTTCGACTAGCTCTCAACGAGTGTGTAGTCGGCCGGCATTTTTTCCAAGGTTGCGATGCTGATATGTGGCCAGACAGCACGTTCAGGAAACTCATCTTCGCGCGGGCGGAAGAAGTGCAGCATGACGACCTGTGAATATTGTAGCCGCAACCTTGGATTCCCGTTTTCGTCCTTCTCGGCGAGTTCTTGAATCCAAAATGTGGACTTCATGCTCACCGGCTCCGCCTCGCGGACTGAGAACGGGACGTTTGAAATTCCGGCGCTCCTCCGAGTCGAGTCGACGGTGAGCGTGGTCGTTCGAACAATGTTCACGCCCTGATTTGCAAACCGGAGGATCTCGTTCATGTCAGCCGGGCTAAACCCAGGAAACCCGCTGGCTGTGACGTTCCCCATGAACGGATTGCTGATGTAATGGCGATAGGGTTCCAGGTATGGGTCCGGATTTGAAGGATCCCTAAAGTCATAATCGGGGGTCGTGACGTCTTCGAATCGGCCCGATGGCAAGCCGCTCAACGATGGGATCGGTGGCATCCCGTTATGCACCTCCGACCTGCCAAGGGCGAGGACAGAATTGCCGTGCGGGATAGAAGCCAAGCGAGCGATGTCGAGCTCTACCTCTGTCACTTGATCTCCCTTAATTTGGTCGTCCTTGGACCGGCGGTTCTTCTCGTAGAGCCACAAACCAGGTTCGTGGTGAATCGGTAGTCCGTCGACTCCTGCAAGGCCGCCGCTATCCGGCCTGTCCTCCGCGAAAACTTGCGCGATTTTTTGTTGGTAATCGAGTGTGACCACGAATTGATCAAAATCGGACTGACTAGGCCTCAAGAGACCTCTGTTCGGGACATCATCGTCAACGAATGTAAACTTGAGTTCTTCGTTGTACTGATTCATCAGTATGCGGAATTTGAAACCTGCAGGCGGGGAGGGAGCGTTGTGAAACGGCAGAGCAATCATGTTCCAGCCGGTGCCTTGTCCGATCCAGACGCCTATCAGGTCTTCGAGCGGTCCAAGTGCCGAAGTTGGCGGAACACCCCGGTTAGTCAATTTGATGAATGGTGTTGGCTGAGGCGGAACTACCTCTGAAAACCTACGAGTCCTCCGATCTGGCTTGCTTTTGTCAACCATGCTCGTCTCCTCCCCCTTGATGACATCCTTAAGAAGAAATGGGCAGTCTACTCAATCCTAACGTTAGTCGATCTTAAGTAATAACGCAACGATATATCGAATCCGAGTACACATTTTCGGCTTTACTTGCACCAAAATGAAGTGTTGTGGCATGTCAACATGAGTGGTGATCATGTTTCGTGCGTGGCCCATCCTTCGCGAGATGGGGCCTTCTTATCGGATACGCGGCGTCAAATGCCATAGGATTTCGCAATACCTAGCAACGGAGAGTGCCGAGCTCATGGACCCTTCGCAAGCGGAGGTAGCCAAGAAGGATTATATAATTTCCGGTCACAGACGGTATAATGTGGCTTTCAAAGAGCCTAACGTGGGAATGCTCCCACGCGAACACGTATGTCGACAAATATGCCTCTTACGATGAGGTTGTTCTGCCTTCTTCTTTCCGCGTGCACAAACAATAGTGCACCCACTGCCGTTCAATCGCTTCATAGAGGTTGCTGACCACATGAATCCGGGCGAGTCGTCCGACAGCGATTGGAGACTATGTCATGCCAGCCAATTGGGATTTATACCAGAATATTAACTTCGGGACGTCTCGGGTCGAGTGGCCGATGGGTCCAATGGCACTCACCCGCGGGTTTGCCCCAAGATGGGTCGAAGCCTGGGTTGTGCAGAGCAGCACGGGCGTCACTGCAAGCGGCACGGGCGCCAGTCAGAGCACCTCCCAAAGGTCAGGTTGGTCGCCGGGGTATACTCGCTGGACTGCAGACGGGATCCCGCCGGGGTGGGTAAACGGAAGCTTCCAGCCCGGGCCGGCATTGGGGATCGCGCTCCTGGCCTCGCGCGATAGCACAGGGGCTGATGAATTCGATTTTTGGCTTGACGTAATATTTCTGTATTAGCGGCTCCCGGTAGCTGGCGAGCGAGGGATAGATGGAGAGCGATGAAATGGCCATCAACAGAGATGATTTTATTGAGCGTTTCCAGAAGGAAATCGGCATACTTAAGAATTTGCAAGAGAGGGTCGGAGAGGCGATCGGCAGAGCCGAAGGACGGCTCAGGCAAGTGGTGGAGGAAGGGAAATCTGTAGAGGATGTCTTTGGTCCTATTCCGCCAAAGAAATAAGTCAGGCGGGCGGTGGTCGTTAAGATCGCTCGGTGGAAGCGAACAAAAGGCAGTCGCAGTTAGGTTCGGGATGAACCCACACCGGTCAAAGCGGTGACTTTTCGAACTCGGCGTATCCGGCAGTTTGACGCGCGTGATCGCGTGCGTCTTCATGGATGCTGCGCAGAACATCGCGCACCACCGTTTTTTGACTACGACCGAGCTTGCCGGGCGAGGCTTTTGCATGCAGAGCGAACTGGCCGCCTTTTCGAGCGTTCAGCGTCGTCGCGACCGGGACCTTGAGGCCGAACTCGTGGGGCGGTGCGCCTTGCTAACGCGATTTCTATGGTTGCGTTACCCGGTAGAGGCCACCAAATCGGCCAGACGAAGGAAGAATAGGTGTGAATCCGCCGGCGACATTCAGATAGGATGATGCATCCCGCTTTAAAATCCTGACAAACGTCTCCACCACGATCCCTGCTGCCGACCGGACCCAGCTGATTTCCGCCATGCCTGACCTCTTCGAAAATCATTCAAGAAGTTGCATCGTCACTCAATGGGAAAGGGCCCTCAACAAGTTGGGATCATCGGTTCCTGCTAAATATCAGGAAGGAAATGAAACGTCAGGGAGTTGCTGGGGCGTCACGTTTGCGATCCTCTAGCTTGGACGCGAGCGATGATGAAACGCCTATCAGCGGACACATTCTTAGGCGGTCCCTAGCTGCCTCCCGCTCCCGACAATGTCACATCTTAACGAGTTTTCCTAGGCGGAGCCGGGTTGCGGCTGCGGCGACCACGTTTCGCTTCAGCTCGTAGAGGTGCAGCGCTCCGGTCGCTGCGGCGACCGCATCGTCGCGTCGGCGGGACGCCTCGAGGACATGAGAGAGGTCGACCAGTGCATCCGCCCGGTCGTTGACGAAGTCGGTCGCTTCGGAGATCGCCAATGCCTCGCGCGCGAGCGCCTCCGCCGCGCGGATCTCTGACCGCCGCGCGAGCACGCGTGCGCGCACGCGACGCCAACGGATCTGCGTCACCAGGTCGCCGCTCGCAGCCAGCTCGGCACTGAGCCTAGCAAAATCCTCGGCCTCCTCGTCGCGTCCCTGTTCGAGGATAACGACCGCGAGGGACGCGGCCATCGTCGAACGGAACGCGCGCTCGCCCATCTCCTCGAGCGCGCGATACGCCGCGCGCGCGCTCCTCTCGGCCGCAGCGGGGTTCCCGGCGAGCAGCTCTACGACGGCCTCGTGCTCGGAGGACGCCACGTAAAGCGTGAGGCCGAGATCGGCGTAAGTGGCGTTGCTTGTCGCGATCAATGCGCGGGCAATCGCGAAGCGGCCGACAATCGCATTGAGGCATGCAAGCTGGCGGAGGATCGCTGCCTCAGACTCGAGGCTTTCGCCCACCTCCGCGCGCATCGCCTCGCAACGACGGATTCCCTCGGCGGCCGGGGTGGGCCCGAACCAGAGCGAGGCCGCGATCCACGTGAGAATCTCGTAGTACTCGTGCAGATTCCCAGCTCGTCGCGCGTGGGCAGCCGCGCGCTCCCACGCTGCGGCGGCCGCCTCGCCGCGAGCCCCATTAAAAAATAGCCACGCTTCGAGACGCCGTGCACGGCACAGGCCGAGCTCGTCCCCGAAGCCCTTGAAGACCGGGATCACCTCAGCCGCCGCGCGTGCCGCCTTCTCCAGCCCGCCCTCTTCGCCGCGGAGAAGTCGGAGGAACTGCCGCTGGACGCGCACGTGCGCTGCCAGCCGCCGGTCGTTAGATGCGCCAGCCAGCGGGCCCGCCTCGTTCAACACGCGCCCGGCATGGTCCAGCCGGCCGCTTTCGATCAGCGCCCCGCTCAGCTCGGCGAGCAGCGCGATCCGGCGTGGATCATCGGCGAGAAGCAGCCGTGAAACCCGCTCGAGCAGGCTGATCGCCGCCGGCAGGTCGCTGCGGACAAGCGCCCGCCGCCCGGCTGCCTCGAGCCGTTCGCACGCCCGGGCGGCGAGCGAGGCCGCCCGCACGTCGCGTGGGCCGAGCGCGACACGGCACTGAAAGGCCTGTTCGAGGTGATAGCCGACAATCTCCTCGAACTCGCGTAGCCGTTCCTTGGCCGTTATCTCGAGCCAGGCGGCGAAGCGCTCGTGCAGGTCGGCGCGAGCGTTCTTCGGCAGGGAGCGATATGCGGCGTCGCGGATCATGCTGTGACGGAAGCGATAGGCCTTTTCGCCGACAAACGACGGCGCCTCCGGGCGGACTAGATCCCGGCGGACGAGCGCGAGCAAGCCGTCCTCGAGCGCGTCGAGCACGGGGTAGGCGAGCTCGTTGACGGCGCTCCGATGGAATACTGCGCCCTCGACCGCTGCGGCGGTCAGGATAGCGCGCTCGAGGGGAGGGAGGCCCTCGAGGCGGGCGGCCAGAAGCGCGTTGATTGTCGAGGGGACCGGCAGCTCGGAAAGATCCGAGCGAGCCACCCAACAGTCCTCATTGCGCCTAAGCAGCCCTTCATCAACGAGCATTGCCACGAGCTCTTCCGCAAACAGCGGGTTACCGCCGGCGGCGCGTGTGATCATCAACTCGACCGCGGGTGATAGCGGGAGTCGGTCGAGCAGATTCAACATCATGTCGCGGGATTCCGCTTCACTCAGCGGTTCAAGCGCGATCGTCGTCGCATTTGGCTTCCCAACTCCCCAATCGGGCCGCGTATCAAGCAATTCTCGTCGTGCAGTGCCGACAATCGCGATGGGGAACCCGTGGGAGAAATCGACAAGATGCTCGATAAGATCTAGGAATGTCGGATCGGCCCAGTGGAGGTCTTCCACCACGATCATCAGCGGTCGTTCTCGTGCGAACACCTCGAAAAGTCGCCGGACGGCCCAGAAAGTCTCTTCGCGGGTGCCTGTGTCCCCCTCGCCGAACCCAAGCAATTCAACCACGCGCTCGGCGATGAGTTTGGCCTTGTCGACACCGGCGAGGATTTCTGCAATCGCCGCCGCGGAATGCTTGCCGTGGTCGCCGCCTCCTGCACGCGTGATGTCACGGACAATGTCCGCTAGCGGCCAATAGGTAATGCCGTCGCCGTAAGGCAGACACCGGCCGTGCGCGACAATCATCTCGCTCGGAAGCGTTGCGGCGACTTCCGAAACAAGCCGCGATTTTCCTACGCCGGCCTCGCCCAGCACAGTTAACAGGTGGCAGGTTCTATTGCCGACCAAGTCACCAAAGATGGTGCTGATCATCGCACGCTCGCGCTTGCGGCCGACGAACGGCGCCTCGAAGCGGGGTTTAAAGCCGGCGGCTCTGGCGATGACGCTTACCACGATGATGGCAGGGAACGTCTCGCCGTGCTTGACCGCGCGAGGGCTGCCGGACTCTACAACAACGGCGTGGCGAACCAGTTTGTAGGTTGCTTCTCCAATTAGGATCTCGTTGGCCGCTGCGGCCTCCTGGAGACGCTTGGCAACACGCACAGCTTCGCCAGTGAGAAATCGATGTCCCTGGCTGTCGATGCCAGTAAAGACCTCCCCCGTGTTGAGGCCAATCCGATGAGCCAGCTGAACGCCCCAACCCGTCTCAAACTCATAGTTGAGCATCGCAAGTCTGTCGCACATCTCGACAGCGGCGGATACGGCCCGTTGGGCGTCATCCTCGTGAAGCATTGGCACGCCAAACACGGCCATGATCTCGTCACCGACGTATCGCTCCACGACTCCACCATGCCGCTGGATAATGGAGGTCATCTCGTCAAAGTATCGGGCGAGCAGGTCCCGGAGTGCCTCCGGATCGAGGGTGAGGCTCAGGCGTGACGAATCTACGATGTCCGTGATGAGAATTGTTATCGTCTTCCGAACGTCGTGTACGGGCATTCGCCCCGACTCAGGCGCGGCCATTACGATGCCCTCGGCTCCGGGAAGACTTTGGCTCGGTCGTCTGCTCACTGCCATGCCTCCAACCCGCGCCGCTTCGGCTTCGGCCGGATTTCAAGCTTGCCATGGGTTCCGCGATGTTGAACTTCATGTGAGCCTTCGATCTGTTCTAGGGCTCTGTGCATGCTAGCACCTGTTCCCTTAGCGCTCCAGCGACGTGCATGACTGACTGGATCACCTCATCAGATTGCCCCCGACAACCATGCAGCATCTATCTCGATGCTATGATTCAGAGCGCCAGAATACGCTCGTTCGCCCTCGCCATAATCGTTCACGGCATATCTGGGCTGTGATCGCCATGGCGAACGGCTACCGCCTTTCCACAAGCGAGATTGATTGCGGATTGCGTAAAATTCAGTCAGCCTGTGCGTCAGGATTTCACCAAGGGAGGGGCAAATGGCAATCGGATTGACTCGGCGTCGCATTCTAGTCGCTGGAATGATGCATGCCGCCTTCGTTTCCATAACGGGAACCTTCGCAATAGCGCCTTCGGCAAGGGCAGACGAGCAGATTGAATCGATCAGGTGCGCACAGCCTAGCATCCCCGATACGCTTTTCATTCCACACGCTTGGATGACCTATACTGGCGCGATCATGTCGCTTGTCCAGGAAGGACCACTATCGTTCGGCGACGATCTCGCTCTTGGACCCGCGTTGGCCGTCAGATGGGAGGAGGTCAATCCGACGACGATCAAATATCACCTGCGAGGCGGCGTCAAGTTCGGCGACGGAAGTCCACTCACCGCTGACGATATTGTCGCTACGTTCAAGTATCACATGAGCCCGGATTCCGGCTCACAGCTCGCTTCGTTCTACAATTCGGTGGCGGCGGTCGAGGCGACGGCTCCCGACGAGGTGACCGTCAAATTGAAGGCACCAAACGTGCAGTTCGCGTTTACGCCGGGCCATATGGCGGGTTTCGTGTTCAAGAAGGAACAGCTAGCGGACAAGAAGATCGGAACGCCGGAGGTTCTCCCGCTTGGGACTGGCGCCTACAAGCTTGTTGAATTCGTTCCGGCAGATCATGTCCTCCTTGAGGCGCGCAACGACTACTGGGGACCAAAGCCAGTCGTTAAACGGATCACATTCCAGGCGATCCCAGACCGCCCGGCTCGGCTACTCGCCATGCAACAAGGCGAGATCGACTGTACCTTCGATCTCGCCATCTCCGACATCGATCAGTGGAAGGCGCTGAGCAATGTAGATGTCGTCGCGAAACCGTCGCTCGGCGTATACTTGCTGACTCTAGACCATTCGACGCCGCCGTTCGATGATATCCATGTGCGTCGTGCTGTTGCCTATTCGGTGAATCGGAAAGGCCTAGTCGAGGCACTTCTCAAGGGCAACGGGGAGGCGGCGACGGCATTGAACCCGCCCGAAATCTGGTCGGGAGTGTTGCCTTCGGACGAGGTTCGCACCTTTTACGATACATTGTTGCCGAACTATGCGTTCGACTTGAAAAAGGCGAAGGCAGAGCTGGCAAAATCCAGCCACCCGGAAGGCTTTGACATCACCATCCCAGCATCGGCCGCCGATCCTTACATGGTCAATATCTTGCAGTCGGTGACGGAGAACCTGAAGCAGATTGGTATCCGCGCACATATCCAGGAGACCGACAACAACACCTGGTTCACGAACTACATCAACCACGACAATCTGGGCATGCAGATCATGGCGTACTATCCGGACTTCGCCGACCCAGCCAACTATCCGTCCCTCTTCTTCTCAAGTGCAAATGCTGAGAAGAATGGCATGAACGGCTCGAACTTCAACAACCCCGAAGTCGATGCGAAGCTGAAGATCGCCAACGAGAACGCCGACCCGAAGGCGCGAGCCGAGGCGTTAAAGAAAGTATTCAAGATTGCCAACGAGGAAGTCGCCGTCGTGCCGATCTTCTGGCCCGCCACGGCGATGGCGATCAACAAGAAGTACAAGCTCACCGGCTACACCGCCTTCTGGTACAGTATTCCTTGGGCGCTGCGAGGTTTCGGCCTAAAATAGACCGATCGCGGGGCGATTTGGCGACGGCCATTTTCATCGTTTCACCGTGGAGACTGCTCGGCGTTCGGCTATTACTCGGCTCGACAAGCCGACGTCACCGACATATAGTTCTGGGAGACAGAACCGGTGCACGCCGCTCGGCCGGGTGTAGAATTATGTGCGGCGCTCCTCGAACCGGGGGTCGAGTCGGAGCGGATCATCTTTCCGCGCGAAGGCCATGGAGTGCGCGAACGGGAGCACCAGCTCGATGCATGGAGCCGCACCATCGACCGGTTCGACCGCTATCTCGGGTCGATCCGGTGTCGGCTCGAGTATGTTCGTTTTCGTCACGCGACGTATCGCCGTGACGATTCCACTCCTCCTGATAATCTCCTTCGGCGTCTTCGCCTTGGCTGACATCGCACCCGGCGACCCGGTGCGCTCCCTGCTTGGCGCACGCGCCTCAGACCCGGCAACGCTGGCAGCCATTCGCGCGCGTTACCATTTGGACGATCCGTTCCTCATCCAATATGGCTACTGGCTGTCGCATGTGATCCGCGGCGACCTCGGCGTCTCCATCCAGGGCAACCGGGCGGTAACGAGTATCATTGCGGAACGGCTCGGCGTCACCATCTTCCTCAGCTTGATGAGCACTACTCTTGTTCTCGGCCTCGGTATCTTTCTCGGTGCGGTCGCCGCCTTTCGACGTGGTACCCGGCTCGATCGGGCGGTCGTCATGTTCGGTGTTTTCGGCGTCAGCTCTCCGGCCTTCGTCACTGGCATTTTCCTTCTCTATCTCTTCGGGGTTCTGCTGCCCTGGTTCCCGATTTTCGGTCCGGGAAGGGGATTCCTCGACCGCGCCTGGCACCTGACGCTTCCGGCGCTTGCGCTTGCGACATCGGTTATGGCGATCGTCGTCAAAATCACGCGCGCGGCGATGATCGAGGAGCTGGCCCGAGACTACGTCACGTTTGCGCGGGCGCGCGGACTGAGTTCGCGTCGCATTTTATTTGCCTACGTGCTCAGGAACTCCCTCATTCCCGTGATCACGGCCGCAGGGCTCATCGTCGTGGGCATTGTGGCCGGCGCGATCTACGTCGAGGTCACCTTTTCTTTGCCAGGTCTCGGCGCCTTGACGGTCGATGCGATCCAGAAGCGCGACATTCCGACGATCCAAGGGACCACCCTGCTGTTCTCTGCCTTCGTCTTGCTGATCAACCTTGCGGTCGACGTGATCTATAGGGTGATCGACCCGCGCATCCGCTTCGGTAGAGTCGAGTCATGAGCGTCCCAACCATTGGCGAGGCACTACGGACGAAGCAGCCATTGCGTGTACCAATCGTCATTCTCCTTGCTGCGCTGATTATCACGGCGGTGGCGATTTGCGCGGTGCTTGGGGAGAGGATCGCCCCCGATTCGCCCTTCCTCCAGCGTCTCGAAGTCGGTAATACGCCGCCTTCCCTAGTCCACACTGCCGGAACGGATCTACTTGGCCGCGATGTGCTGTCGCGCGTGATTTATGGTGCGCGAACGGCCTTGGTCGGCCCAGTTGTTGTCGCCGCCGGAGCTTTCACGATCGCGACCCTGCTTGGGCTTGTTTCGGGCTATTTCGGGGGCCTGCTCGATTCGGTGATCATGCGCTGGGTGGATTTCATGTTCGCGTTACCGGTGCCGCTTGTGGCCATCGTTGTCGTGGGCGTGGTAGGAGGTGGATACTGGAGCGCCGTCCTCGTCCTGGTCGTCCTTTTCACCGCCCCTGGTACGCGCATCGTGCGGAGCGCGGTCCTTGAGCAGCGACCGCTTCCTTATATCGACGCCGCGCGCACTCTCGGCATCTCGAAGACGCGTATTCTGTTCGTGCACATTCTCCCAAACGTCGCGCCGATTATTCTCGCGTATGTCGTGCTCGACTTTGCCTTCGCGCTGGTCAATCTCGCCGGGCTGTCCTTCCTCGGCCTCGGCATCGAGCCCGGGACCCCCGACTGGGGTCGGATGGTCTTCGAGAACCGCAACATCGTCTTCTCCAATCCGGTTGCGCTGCTGCTGCCCGCAGGAATGATCATCCTTACCGCGGTCAGCATAAACCTCATCGGCGACTGGCTGTTCGAGCGGTTTGCAAAGTGAACACGGCCGTGGCGCGCGCAGGTCAGGAAGGTCCGCTCCTCGAGGTCGAGGGGCTAGCGATCTCACACGGTGCCGTGCCCATCACAACGCCCTTGGACATCGTGGTCGAACGGGGCGAGACCATTGGGATTGTCGGCGAATCCGGGTCCGGAAAATCGCTCGTGGCACGGGCAATCGCCGGCATATTGCCGCCAGGCATAAATGCCACAGGCAGCGTTAAGCTCGACGGCATCCCCCTGATGCGGCTTGCCGAGAGCGAACTCCGCAAGATTTGCGGGTCTCGGATGTCGATGCTTATGCAGGATCCGTTCACGATGCTGAATCCGCTCATGCGAAGCGGCGACCACATTGATGAGATGCTGCGCGACCGACCCGAGTTCGCCTCGCGCGCCGCCAGAGCGGATGAGGTGAGAAGACGCCTCGGAGAAGTCGGCATAACCGACGAGGTTGTGGGCCGCCGCATGCCATTCCAGCTGTCTGGGGGCATGTGCCAGCGCGTCGCACTTGCCGCCGCTCTCGCTCGCGACCCGGAGCTGCTAATTGCCGATGAGCCCTCGACGGCGCTCGACGTAACGACTCAGGCGGAGATCATCAATCTCCTGCGTCGTGTCCAGCGCGAGCGACACATGAGCCTTATTCTCATTACCCACAACCTGCGGCTCGCGTTCTCGATCTGCCAGCGCATCTATGTGCTCTACGCTGGCTCAATGCTCGAAGTCGGCGACGCCGCAGCTGTCGAGCGTCAGCCGTTCCATCCTTACACCTTGGGACTTCTGCTCTCGGAACCGCCAGTCGATATTCGCGTGCCTCGGCTCGTCGCGATCCGGGGCTCCGTGCCGCGCGCGGCCGATGTTCTCGACGGCTGTGGCTTCGCCGATCGCTGCGACTGGACGAAGCAGATTTGCCGCACCGGCAAGCCGCCGCTGACCGCTCGCGATGCGAGCCGGTTCACTGCATGCATCCGTCAGGACGAGATCCAGGGCGAACTCGACGCGTTACGCACGGCGGAGCTCTCGGCGGCGCCGATAACACCGCGCCGGGGAGAAACCGCAGGGGCGCTCGTCCGCGTTGACGGACTCGTCAAGACATTCGTGGGCGGGCGGGGCCGTTCGATGTACGCCGTAAAGGATGTATCGCTACATATTATGCCCGGGGAGAGCGTCGGCCTCGTCGGCGAATCTGGCTCGGGCAAGACCACGCTCGGGCGCTGTCTCGTCGGCCTCGAAACCCCGACTGCTGGCAACATCCATATCAACGGCATCGCGGCAGCGGATTTCGGCGCCATGGCGAAGGCGGACCGCGTCCGCATTCGGCGCACAATTCAGATGATCTTCCAGGATCCGTTTTCAACACTAAATCCCAGGCACAGCGTTGGGCAGGCATTGGGCGAAGCGCTCGGGGCGTCGGCGGGCGCTACCAGCCCAGCGACGGCTGAACGGATCGCGTCGCTGCTGGCGAAAGTCGGCTTGTCCGCTGCGTACGCCACCCGCCGTCCGGCGTCGCTCTCAGGCGGCGAGCGCCAGCGAGTGGCCATCGCACGAGCGCTTGCTGTCAAACCGGCAATCCTCGTTTGCGACGAACCAGTATCGGCCCTCGACGTCTCGGTGCAGGCGCAGGTGCTCACCCTGTTCAGACGCTTGCAAGTTGAGCACGAGCTCTCATATCTCTTCATCACGCACGACCTCGCTGTCGTCCGCCAGATCACCGAGCGCATTTATGTCCTCTACCTTGGCGAGATCGTCGAGGAGGGGCCGACGGAAAGGGTCATCGGCAACCCGCAGCACCCGTATACACGTCGCCTCGTTGCATCGATCCCGCGCTCGGCCCAACCTGGCCTCTGAGGCAACCCGCCAGCGTGGCATTCGATCGCACATCCTCAGGGAGCTCTGATTGAGTGCCCACCTGTCAGGCCACCGAAAAATGCACGCCGGTTCGGCATGCGGAAATCACAAAGCGATCCCGCATTCAATCAGATGTTCACGTTTCGTGCGTCGAAAGTCGCATAATGTATCAACTGAAATGCGCTAGTTGCGCCTTCCTAGCACGATAACATAAGCCTGGTCGTTATCTTCCGAGGGTGCGGTCTCGGCTGCCTCGACGTCCGCTTTCGCCGCCGCGCGCTCATCTAGATCAAGACAATCAATCTTGGAAAACTGAATGACGCATCACCTCGTCGACGAAATCGGAGACGATGCGAGAAGGATGTCGGTTGGGCGGCAAGAGCAGCAGAGTCTTGAAATAGACTGCCGGTTCGAAGGGCCGCAAGGAAAGGCCGCGACCGACATAGGGCTCTGCGGTCATCGGATTGACCATTCCGATCCCCATCCCAGCCTGGACCATTGCGCAGATCGTCGTCGAGTACGGGGTCTCGAGGACCATCTTCGGCTTGACGTTCTCGTTGAAGAAGATCGTTTCCGCCGATCGGCGTGTGGTATCTTCGGGCGATAGGGCGATGAATGCCTCGCCATCGATATCGTGCGGCCGAATGACGTCGACTGCCTCCAATCGGTGGCCCGAAGGCACGGCGATCGCCACGCGGTAGCGCGCGAACGGACGGACGTCGACGCCGGCCACGTCGATCTCATCCGCAGCAAGTCCCACATCGAATTGACCGCTCGCGACGAGATCCTTCACGACGGAAGACATCTGTGCCTGGAAGGTTATCGCGACGTTCGGATGCTTCATTTGAAAGCCGCGCAGGGCCCGTGGCAGCACGTTGGTGCTCAAGGCGGAAAGACTGGCGACCCGGATCTCACCGGACCCGAAATCTCGGATGCGGGCGGCTGCGCTCTTGAGATGGATCAGGCCCGAGAACGAGCCTTCGACCTCTCTGAAGAACATCTGTCCTTCAGACGTCGGGAACATCCGGCCTTTCTCTCTGCGGAAAAGCGCGAAGCCAATATCGCGCTCAAGCTCTTGTATAGCCTTGCTGACTGCCGGCTGGGAGATGCGGAGCACTTCGGCAGCGCGCGACGCCGTGCCGTTGGTCATCACCGCGTAAAAGACCTCAATCTGTCGGATGTTCAAAGCAGTCGACCTTATAATCTCAGCGAATAAGGTTTCATCATATTGATATTGGACGGAATGGATACGCCCATGTTTAATCCGATCAACGAAATCTCTCGGGAAGAAAACAAGATGAAAGATCTGACCCAGTGCGTGCTCACGCCGGCTGTTGATATGGATGGCTTCGAAACGCTCGGAGCGGCGACCTACCGCGGATCAACGATCGTGTTCAAGAACGCCGAGGCCTACAGGACCCGTGGCGAGCGGGGCCACCAAGGCTACACCTACGGCCTTTATGGAACACCGACCACGCGAACCCTGGAAGCAAAACTGACGGCGCTCGAAAAGGGCGTGCGCACGTTCCTGGTCCCTTCCGGGCAGGCGTCGAATGCGATCGCCATGCTGTCCCTGCTGAGCGCCGGCGATAAGATCCTCATTGCCGACAACTCGTATCCTCCGGTTCGCGACTTCGCCAACCGCGATCTCGCGCGCTTCGGAATCGAGGTCGCCTATTACGATCCGGCGGCGATCGACGATCTCGAGCGGCAAATCGACAGCCGAACGAAGATTGTCTGGTGCGAATCCCCTGGCTCCACCACGATGGAGATCCAGGATCTGCCGAGGATTGCGGAGATTGCGCATCGCCATGGTGCACTCGTCGGCTGCGACAATACCTGGGCAACGCCGCTCAACTATAAACCGCTCACGATCGGCGCCGACATCGTCACGGAAGCCCTGACCAAATACGTCTCCGGTCACTCCGATGTGTTGATGGGGTCGATTACCGTTCGCGCAGAGGAACACATCGTGCCCCTCCGCGCGACCCTCGGTCGCCTCGGCGTCGGCGTTTCGCCCGACGATGCCACGCTCGTGCTGCGCGGCATGGAAACGCTCGGGGTGCGCCTCAGGCATGCTGCTGACGGTGCTGCCGAGATCATCGCCTTGATCCAGCAGCATCCTCTGGTCGATCGGGTGCTGTACCCCTCGCTGCCGGATTTTCCGGGGCATGAGATCTGGAAGCGTGACTTCCTCGGGGTAAGCGGTGTGTTCAGCGTCGTCTTGAAGCCGGAAGCGACAAAACACGCGGCTTCAGCCCTCGACGTCCTGCGTACATTCGCCATCGGCGCCTCATGGGGCGGAACCCGCAGTCTCATCGCGCCCATGCCGGTCAAGCAGAACCGCACCGCGAGCCAGTGGGACGGGGACGACCTGGTTCTCAGGGTCAGCATCGGCCTGGAAGATCTCGACGATCTCAAGGCCGACGTCGAAGCCTTCCTTGCCGAGATCACTGAGCGATCTGCACCGGCGAGGGTCACCAGGGCGAGTTGAAGGCCGGCTTCCGAATTCTCACAACCAACAAAAAAGGGGAATGACATGACATCGAAACTGCTTGGAATGTGCGCCGCGCTCTCGTTTGGTCTGGCCGCAGGATCCGCTCCGGCATTGGCCGGTGCGACGCTGGACGCCGTCAAAGCCCGCGGCTTTCTGAATTGCGCCGCCAGCCAGGGTACGGTTGGCTTCGGCGCGCCGGACGAGAAGGGCTATTGGCGTGGCCTTGACGTTGAGACCTGCCGGGCCGTGGCCGTGGCGGTCTTCAACGATAAGGACAAGGTGGAGTTCGTGCCTCTGAGCGGCCAGCAGCGTGTGCCCGCCCTGCAAACAGGCGAGATCGACATCCTTCCACGGACGTTCACCTGGACGCTGCGGCGCGACGCCAACGGGCTCAACTTCACGACGCCGAACTATTACGAGTTCACCGGCTTTATGATGCCGAAGGCGCTCGGCGTGACCAAAGTCGAGGAGATGGAAGGAGCGTCCGTGTGCGTCCAAACCGGATCGACGACGGAGGTGGTCGCCAATGACGTCTCGAAGGAACACAATCTCGGCCTGACGCCGGTGGTGTTCGAGAACAGTTCAGCGTTGAGCCAGGCCTTCTTCTCGGGCCGTTGCGATGCCCTGATCACCGATGCCGCAGCGCTCGCATCGTTGAGAGCGACGAAAGCCGAGAATGCAGACGACTATGTCATCTTCCCAGCGACCAAATTCATGGATGCGCTTACGCCAGCGGTCCGCCACGGCGACGACCAATGGCTCGATATCGTCAACTGGTCGATCCAGGCGCTGATCGCGGGCGAACAGCTCGGGATTACGCAAGCCAATGTTGCGGACATGGAAAAGTCCGAGGATCCACGCGTGAAGCGCTTCCTTGGGGTCGAGCCTGGAAATGGTGCCGCGATCGGTCTTGATGAAAAGTTCGCTGCCAACATCATCGCCAAGCTCGGCAACTATGGCGAAATGTTCGATCGCAACCTCGGCAAGGACAGTCCGCTGAAACTCGAGCGCGGCGCAAACCGACTCTTCAGCAATGGCGGCCTGATGTTCCCGTTGGCCTTCCAATGACCAGGGAGGCTGGCATGCTCTCGACATTACTGGACAATCGCCACGTTCGAAGTGCCGCTCTTCAAGTCCTGTTGCTCGTGGGATTTGCCAGCCTTCTCTACTGGCTGTGGTCGAATACCGCTGAGAACCTTGCTGCGCGTGGCATCCAAGTGGGTTTTGAATACCTGCATCGGCAGGCAAACTTCCCGATCTCGGAGAGCGTCCTGCCCTACGACCCCTCCGACTCGTTCGGCTGGGCCTATCTCGTGGGCCTGACCAATACCGTGACAATCTCCTTGCTCGCGATCGTCGCTTCCACCGTCTTCGGACTCGTGATCGCCTTGGTACGTCTGGCCCGTAACCCACTGGCATCTGCGATGGCAACAGCCTTCGTCGGTGGTGTGCGCAACATGCCGCTGATCGTTCAACTGCTGTTTTGGTATGCGCTCGCCACCACGCTGCTGCCGGCTCCTAGATTGGCGTTCAATCCGTTGCCCGGCGTCTACCTGTCGCTCCGCGGCCTATACATTCCATCCGTATCCCTCGGTCCGAACGGTGTAACCTTCCTTATGCTGGCCGCAGCGGTCGCGGTGAGCTTCTGGCTGTTCGCGAGGCGCGTCCCGCTTGTCGCAAGACGGGCGTCGGCCGGCATTGCGATCGTGGCAGCGACGATCTTCGCAACGACCACCCTTGAACCTTCGGTCAGTTTGCCCGCTCTCAAAGGGCT
Organism: Sinorhizobium meliloti; assembly: GCF_035610345.1. The sequence continues at coordinate 943,409 of NZ_CP141214.1, forward strand.
CAACTTCGTCGGCGGCCTGCGGCTATCACCGGAGTTTGCCGCGTTGATGCTCGGTTTGATCATCTACACATCAGTCTTCATCAGCGAAGTGATCCGCGGCGGGATCGAAGCCGTTTCCCGTGGCCAATGGGAGGCTGGCCGTGCGCTTGGCTTGTCCGAGCGGCAGACGTTGTTTCGCATCATCATCCCTCAGGCGCTGCGCGTCATCATTCCACCGATGACATCGCAATACCTGTCGACCGTGAAGAACACGACGTTGGCTCTGGCGGTCGGCTATCCGGAACTTGGCCTCGTGGTGGGCACCGTGATCAACCAGACAGGGCAGGCGATCGAAAGCATCGCCATCCTCTTGTCGGTCTTCCTGACGATCAGCATCGCGGTATCGCTGTTCATGAACTGGTACAACGCTCACGTGGCATTGGTGACCCGATGACAAGCATTGCGACAATGAACTACGCCATGGCGACAACCGAGTTCGTCGCGCCACAGCAGGCACCGCAGGCCGTGCGTGCGCCGATCATGAAGGTCCTGTTCGGGGACATGCTGAGCGCTCTTCTGACGCTCGGTGCGCTCGCGGTGATCCTTTCCTTGCTTCCGGCGGTCCGATGGGGCGTGACCGACGCCGTGTGGTTTACGGACGATCCGTCCGCCTGCAGGTCCGGTGGCGCTTGCTGGGCATTCATCCAGGCGAAACTCCGCTTCATCATGTTCGGCCTCTATCCACCCGAGGACCAGTGGCGTCCGACGGTCGTCATTGCACTTGTGCTTGGGATGATCCTGATATCCCTGTCTCCCGCACTCTGGGGACGCAAACTCGTATTCGCCTGGATAGCGGCCATCTGCGCTATGCTGGCTTTGATGTGGGGTGGCTTTGCCGGACTTTCGCATGTCTCGACCGCCAAATGGGGAGGCCTGCCGGTGACGCTCCTGCTGGCGCTGCTTTCGCTTGGACTTGGGTTTCCCTTTGCGATCTTCCTGGCACTGGGGCGACGATCCAAGCTGCCAATTCTGCGCGTGCTTTCGGTCGGTTTGATCGAAACGGTCAGAGGGTTGCCGCTGGTCGGGCTCCTGTTCGTCGCGTCGATCCTGCTGCCGCTGCTTCTTCCCCCGGGACTTGATATCGACAAGCTCGGCCGTACCCTTGCCGCGCTGACGGTGTTTTCGGCCGCCTATCTGGCGGAAGTGCTTCGAGGCGGGCTTCAGATAATCCCGCCCGGGCAGGTGGAGGCCGCCAAGGCGCTCGGGATACCGCAGTGGAAGGCGATCCAGCACATCGTCCTGCCGCAGGCTATCCAGAAGGTCATCCCGCCTTTGACCAATACCGCGATCGTCATGGTCAAGAATACCAGCCTTGTCATGATTGTCGGCGTCTTCGACATGCTGAGCGCAGGGCGCTCGGCGGCGATGGATCCGGTTTGGCCGGGTCCCTATACGGAAGCCTACCTGTTCGTCGGCCTGGTTTACTTCAGCATCTGCGTCGGCATCTCTCATTATGCCCGTTGGCTGGAAATACGCGTGAAAGCAAAGGATTATCGCTGATGTCCATCGAAGAAGTGCTACCCGTCGAACAGCCCGCGATCATCATTCGCAACATGGACAAATGGTACGGCAACTATCATGTCCTTCGGGACGTGACCCTCTCGGTGCAACCGCGCGAGCGGATCGTGATCTGCGGTCCTTCGGGTTCCGGGAAGTCGACGCTCATCCGGTGCGTCAATCATCTCGAAGAGCACCAGAAGGGCGAGATCACCGTCAACGGCGTGACGCTGAACGAAAGTCTGAAGAACATCGACATGATCCGGCGCGATGTCGGAATGGTGTTCCAGCACTTCAACCTGTTCCCACACCTGTCCGTGCTCGAGAACTGCACTCTGCCGCAGATACTCTCGCGAGGAACAGCGCGTAGGGTCGCGGAAGAACGCGGAATGCAGTTTCTGGAGCGCGTGCGCATTCCGGAGCAGGCCCACAAGTTTCCTGGGCAGCTCTCGGGCGGACAGCAGCAACGCGTCGCGATCGCCCGCGCGCTTTGCATGGGACCGAAGGTGATGCTGTTCGACGAACCCACATCAGCGCTTGATCCGGAAATGGTCAAGGAGGTGCTCGACACCATGGTGTCCCTTGCCGAAGAAGGCATGACCATGATCGTCGTTACACACGAGATGGGGTTCGCCCGTCGAGTGGCCGACCGAGTCGTATTCATGGATCAAGGCTCGATTGTCGAAAGCAACGTCCCGGATCTGTTCTTCGACGCTCCGGCCAACGAGCGGACGAGAGACTTCCTCCGGCAGATCGTTCACTAGAAGCCTGCTTCAGGAAAGAGCCTGTCGCGGCCATAATGGCTAGAAGCTCTCGCACAGCAGAAACGCCTACCTGCGGACCTACGCGGGTGGGGATACCCTTCATCACGCATGGCGAAATTGCGATCTTCTCGAGATATCGGGGCCGACAACCGAATCGTGGCTCCCTCGGCCCGCCTTGATGTTGCCGGCGATCTTCAGCAATTGATTGCTTCGCCGAGACAAAACAGACGTTGCTTTTGAACGCGCGTGCCTAAAACGCTGACTGAAGCGGCTAGCGCGTTCTAACAGAAAGCCATCCTGTTACCTCGCTGGTCAAAACCTCAAATGCGCAGGACAACCCGGCCAATGGTTTCGCCCGATTCCAGTGCCCGATGGGCATCGCCAACGCCTTCGAACGAAACCACGCGGTCGATGTGAGCGCGCAGCGCGCCGCGGTCGACCATATTGGCGATGTCGTTGAGTACCTTGACTTGTCGCAGCCTGTTCCGATGATCGCGAGCGATCTGCGGCAGGCCGATGTTGACGAACGAGACGTCGAGGTTTTTCCATTCCGCCATGGCGTTGCCGCCCTTGGGCCAGTCAGAGACCACGGTGTTCACCAGACGGCCATAAGCAGCAGTGTGCTCGAAGCTCTTCGCGAAGTTATCATGCCCGACAAAGTCGAACACGACGTCGGCGCCGTCCTTTCCGCTCCAGGCCTGGAGCTCCTTGTTGACGTCCTGACTCCTGTAGCGGATGGCCAACTCGGCACCCATCCCGAGAGCGAATTCCGCCTTGACATCATTCGAGACCGTGGTCGCCGTCCGAGCACCGATCCCCGAGAGATACTGGATCGCGATATGGCCGAGACCACCCGCGCCCCCGTGCACCAGGACGTGGTCGGCGGACTGGACCTTGCCTTTGTCGAATACGGCTTCCCACGCCGTCAGTCCCACCACCGGAAGCGCGGACGCCTGCACGAAGTCTAGGCTTGAAGGTTTCTTCGAAACATAAGCGCCGTGAACGACCTTGTACTCAGCGTAGCTCCCCGGGTTGCCGGGATAGCCGCCGTCGATGTACCAGACCTCGTCCCCGATCTTGATCCCTTGCACGGCATCACCGATCGCTTCGACTACGCCGACGCCGTCAATTCCAAGGATGGTCGGCGAGCCAGTCTCCGCATTCGGATCATGCCGCTGGCCGCTCTTGCGGTTCTGCCAGTCGGCGGGGTTTACCCCTGCCGCGATAATCCTGACGAGCACGTCCGACGGCCTTTCGACCTTCGGCTTCGCCACGTCCCGGATCTGCAGGACTTCGGGTCCTCCCGGTTCGTACATAACCAATGCCCGCATCGTCTCAGACATCGCGCGCCACTCCGCCGCTGAGCTCGACCGCATGGATCAGGCGGTGCAACTTGACGGCATCCGCGAATCTCGGGCTCTGACGTGTGCCTGAGGCGATGTCGGACGCAAAGAGTTCGTAGAGTTTCCTGACGTTCCCCGTGAGCACGTTTTCGTCGGCATCGAGGTCATCCGGTACGGAGAGCGGATGCAGAGTTTCGCCGTCCCGAGCACCCATGAGGCTGAATCCACCCCAGCCCACATAGCCGACGGGGCTTGTAAGCAACAGGTCGCCCTTGCTTCCGTTGATCTCCAGATGGAAATTCGTCGCACGCGACAGCCCGCCGCGGAAGTGACTGGTGATCAGTGCCCCGTTGGCGAGCTTGCCGGTGAAGGCGATCTGATCGGCGACCTTGAATGGTACGACCTCTCGGCTCTCAATTATCCTGATCGTCGGACGGCGGCTAACGAGTGTGCCCGAGACGGTCAGGAAATCCTCGTTCAGAACGAAATTCAGAGCGTCGATCGTGTGCGCGAACGGCACGTGCAGCATGCTCGCACCGTGGGAGGGATCGAGCGTGTACCGGAAGGCTTCCTCGAGCTCTTCGCCCCACGTGATCCCCGAGCCGATGACCGTGGCGGAGAGAACCTCGCCGACATAGCCCTGGGATACGAGCTCCCGCATATGCCGAATGGTCGGGTTTGCCCGAGTCTGCAGCCCGATCATCGCCGGGACGCCCTTCTCCAAGGCTAGCGCGTTCATGGCTTCCGCATCGCGCAGGTTCATACCGAGCGGCCATTCAGAGAACACGGATTTCCCTGCTTTAAGGGCCGCGGTCACCAGCTGAAGATGCTCCGGGACCCTGACGGTCACCACCACGAGATCGACCTCGGGATGATTGACGAGTGCCTCCGTCGAGGAAACGGCATGGTCGAACCCGAACTTCTCTGCCGATGCTTTTGCGATTTCGATCCGGGTGTGGCTCACAGCGGAAAGCCGGAACTGCTTGAGGCTACGGAGTGCAGGGACATGGGCGGTCGAGGCCCAACCCCGCTCAGGATGGACGCCGATGATGCCTACTCTGATCGGTGCATGGGTCATTGTGCGCCCTCCTTGGGCATGATCTCGAGAATGGTTCGGCGAAGTTCGAGCTTGGCGATCCGCCATTGTCCGTCCCGAAATTCCCATGTTTCGTGGTAGTGGCCGTAGCCGTGCATGCTGGCGGGACGTTCGTCGTTTGCGGGTGGGAAGACCAGGTAGTCCTCCATCGACCAGATTGCGTTGACGCGATCTTCCGCGACGCGCTCCATCTCGGCGTTGTGGACCTGATGGATCGTGCGTGCGCCTTCGAGGTAGTTGGCGCTCCTCGTGACGAACTCGTCGACCGACGTGAAAGCGTGGATGACCGTGCCACCCGCGTCGATGAAACGGATGTCTGGTGCATCCGCGAAGAGCTCCCGGAACTCGTCCCAAAGCTTGGTGTCGACGTAGCGGCAATAGCGAGCCTTCCGCATCCCAATCTCGTCGAATGCCTGTGTGTCGTTCTGCATTTGCATTCTCCTTTCGGAGGCCTACATAAGGCGCTCGTTCTGGACGTTTGAGATCGCTCAGTCCGAAACTCTTGTCGAATCGTCCAACACTCACGGGTAGCATGGACACGCTCTCGAAAATCTTCACCGCGCCGCGCATCAGGGACGCGAAGTTCACCCGCCTGGAGGCCAGCGCACCGTGGGGGATCATGTCTCCCGGCGAGCGCGTCGTTAAATTCGTTCACGTCCTCAGCGGGTCGGCCGTGCTCACCACGCCCGATAGGCCGGGGGCTGTCAAACTCGAGAGTGGAGACGTGTTCATCCTCCTCGACGAGGCGGCATACCGAATCTTCGACGACCAGCGCTCGCTGCTGATCGACTGCATCGAAGTCGAGCGCGGGCGCGTCGGAGACAGGATCAGCTTCGGAGGTGGGGGAGCCACGACAACCTTCATCAGCGGGGCCTTCGAGATCGAACGCATCGCGCGGGACACGGCGCTCGACGTGCTTCCACGTTTCCTGCATCTCAAGCCGAGCGCGGGCCGGACGGCGGCGTTCGCCTCGGTCCTGGACATGCTGGCTGTCGAAACCGCTGCTCCGGCCCTTGGTGCGGACGCCGCTATTTCACGGCTGTTCGAGCTTCTCTTCATCCACGCGCTGCGGGCATATGTCGAGGACGATGGAAGCCCCAAACGGGGTTGGCTGGCCGCGATGTCGGACCCGCGCCTCAAACCCGTCATCGAAGCGATCCACGCCGATGCGGCCAAGGGTTGGACACTCGACGGCATGGCCCGGACTGCGGGCATGTCCAGGTCCGCTTTCGCCCTGCGCTTCAAGAGCGTCCTTGAACAAACGCCGTTGGAATACCTCACCAGCTGGCGTGTGAGATGCGCGTCGGCGATGCTGCTAAAGTCATCCGCATCGATATCCGACATCGCACGGAAATCGGGATACTGTTCGGATGCGGCCTTCAACAAGGTCTTCAAGCGGGTCACGGGTCAAACTCCGGCTACGTTCAAGAAGCTGAATGGTGCTGCCGCTCGTCAGGAGACGATCTAGTTTCAGCGGCGTCGCCGCATGGAAAGCAAGCCCCGAGCTTTAGCGTCAAGGCGATCGAGGAATCCCGACAGGCCGTTGGACTCTTGAGGGCCCATTCAACGACCGCCTTGGGGTTGGCTCCCATGCAGTATGGCGTCGGCGAATTCCCTGATGTCGGTGCGATTGATCTCCGGGCCCGACGAAACCATCTTACTGGGTCGTGTTCATCTGCTTTCTCCCAGAAATTCCAACGCCATATGCCAAAGCCTCTCCGCGTTAGACGGGTCGAGCGCGTAGCTCGGTACCCCCTCTAACCTCAATTCAGGGCGGCTCGGAACGACGGGAGCCTCGGAGCAGTTTTCAAAGTAGCGCCCGTTGGTCCCTTCGACCAAAGGGGACGCAGCCAGGAGGACAGAAGTCGCCGCACCCTCTTCGGGGGTCTTGCGCAGGTGTTCTGGAGTGCGCAGTCCCCCGGTGTGGCGCTGCAGGTTGGTGGCGATCGCGCCGGGATTGAGCGCATTCGAGACGATGCCGTCTTCTGCCCAGCGCTGCTTGATCCCAACAGACAACAGGGTGCAGGCAGTCTTCGACTGTGCATACGCCAGCAGCGGATCATAGGGGATGAAACGGAAGTGGGGGTCGTCCCAGAAGACGGGGCCGAAGAGGCTGCCGCTCGAACTCACAGACACGACGCGTGCACCCTGTGCCTTTGCCAGGAAGCGTCGAAGTCCTAACGTCAATGCGAAGTGACCCAGGTAGTTCGTCGCGAACTGCATCTCCCAGCCTTGGGACGAACGACGAAGGTCCGGCAACGCCATGATCCCCGCGTTATTGACGAGCGCGTCGATCGGGCCGTCCCATTCGTCGACGAAGCGGCTGACAGAGCGGAGATCGGCAAGGTCGAGCGACCGGACAGAAATGTCGGGGTTGGCCGTCCTGATCCTGAGGTCTTGTGCCACTTCCTCGGCGCCCTCCGGGCGGCGGACGGCGATGACGACGGACGCGCCGGCCTTGGCGAGCGCAGCCGTCGTCTCGATCCCGATACCGCTCGCGCCTCCCGTGACGATCATGGTCTTCCCATGAAGGTCGATGTCCCTCAAGACTTCCGATCCTGTCGAGTGGAATCCGAATTGTGGGACTTGGAGCATGTCAGCCTCCCTCAGATCGAGCCGTCGCTGCAACGAAGCGCGTGAAGTCACTCGGTGATTTTGACGAAGCCCTGCTGCACGAGCTGGATCGTGCGCGCCATGGCGTCGAGGTTGATCTTGATGCGGGGCAGCAGATCGGCGTTGCCCCATCCATTGACCTTGGCGGTTGCTCCGCAGAGCTCGACTTTCACGCCGACATCTATGAGATCGGAGACGAGCTTCTTGTACGGGTTGCCCGTGGCGATGTTGCGCGACGCATTGTAGGCAGAATCGTTGAGGGTGACGTGGCCGGCGTTGGTGTGGAAGACCACGATGACGTCGGACGCCGCCTTCCAGTTCGCGATGTCCGTCGTGATCAGTTGGAGATGGAACAGCGCCGCGGGAAGATCGCCTTCGAACTCGAGGCCTCCGATGCTATGGACGGATTTCACTTCCTTGAGCTCGACCGGAATGTCGATGAAGAGCGCGCTTTTCGCTTCGGACATGGCTGTCTCCTGAGGGTTCAGACTGCTGCGACGGTTTGATGCCGGGACGCCCCGAGATGGGGGCGTCCCGTTGGCGCGCGGGAGGATGGGGAGGGACGCGCCAGGAAAACGGTTATTGCTGGTCAGGCTTTACACGCCCTCGTAGACCAGCTTGGTGAAGAACGCCGGGTCGATGACGAATTTGCCCCACTTAGCGTCGAAGGCTGCAGTGGGCTTGGCGGCGACGGTCTCGTCTTTTGAACGCCCCTCGAGCTTGAGCGCCGCGACGTTTTCCCGGATGGCGACGAGCATGTCGCGGAAGGCCTGGAGCTCCGCCCGGTTGCTCACGGGGTTTCCGTGGCCGGGAATGATGATGGTCTTGTCGGTCGAGGCGGCCAGATTGGCGTCGGACGCGGCGATCATCCCGTCGATGCTGCCGCCCGTCGAGTGGTCGATAAAGGGGTAGATGCCGTTCCAGTAGGTGTCGCCAACATGGAGGACATCCGCTTCGCCGAACATCACGGAGATGTCGCCGTCCGTATGCGCCGGGCCGTAATACTTCATGTCCAGCGACTGGCCGTTCAGCTTGAGCGAATGCTCCTTCGCGAAGACATGCTTGGGCACGCCGATGCGCTCCAGGGCCAGGAAATTGTAGTCCCAGTCCTCGACCCTCTGCACCTGCGAGAGATATTTGCGGGTGTTCTCGTGGGCGATGATCTTGGCTCCACCCGCGCCAAGCCACGGGTTTCCGTCCGCGTGGTCGAAGTGCCAGTGGGTGTTGATGAGGTGGGTGACGGGCTCGGCGGAGATCGCCGCGAGCGTCTTCGTCATCTGCGTCTTGGAGACGCTGATGCCTGCGTCTACCATGACGAGGCCGTCTTTGCCGTCCAGGACCGCTATGTTGCCGCCGGAGCCTTCGAGGACGGTGACGTTTCCTCTCAGTTTGTGGGTGGCGATCTTGGCACTGGCGGCGCTATCCTTGATGAGGCTCACCAAGCCGCGCGCTTCGGCGTAGGCGGCGCGGGGACTCATCCAGCCACTGGTAGCCGCGAAGCCCGCCGCCCCGATGCAGCAAAGGCAAAATCCACGACGGGAGAGCATGTGTTCGGATTTCATGGCATACCTTTCCGCAGCCGGTCGCAGGCGAGCCGACGGCTATCCAGCTGAATTTGTGGGAGGTAGGGCAGACCTCGCGGCCTGCCCGGGGCGTCACGCTTTGATAAAGGCCAGCAGGTCGGCGTTAATCACGTCGGCATGCGTCGTGAACATTCCATGCGGATAGCCGTCGTAGACCTTGAGCTTGCCGTCCTTGAGCAGCTTCACGGACAACTCCGCGGAGTCCGCGATCGGAACGACCTGGTCGTCACTGCCGTGCATGACCAGAACGGGCACGTCGATGATCTGGAGGTCCTCCGTGAAGTCGGTCTCGGAAAAGACCTTGATGCATTCGTAGTGGGCGTTCGCTCCGCCCATCATCCCCTGTCGCCACCAGTTGCGAATGGTGCCTTCCGATATGGCTGCGCCGGGGCGGTTGAAGCCGTAGAACGGGCCGCTGGCGATATCGAGATAGAGCTGCGCGCGGTTCGCCGCCAAAGCAGCACGGTAGCCGTCGAAGACCTCGATCGGAAGTCCGCCGGGGTTCTTAGCAGACTTGACCATAACGGGAGGAATGGCGGAAATCAGGACGGCCTTGGCGACCCGGCCCTTGCCGTGCCGGGCGACATACCTTGTGACTTCGCCGCCGCCCGTCGAGTGGCCGATGTGGATCGCGTCCCGGAGGTCGAGCGCTTCGGCAAGCGCCGCGACATCGGCGGCGTAGGTGTCCATATCGTTGCCGCCGGACGTCTGGCTGGAGCGTCCGTGCCCTCGCCGATCGTGGGCGATGACGCGGTAACCCTTACCCAGGAAGAAGAGCATCTGGTTATCCCAGTCGTCGGCGGAAAGCGGCCAGCCGTGATGGAAAACGACGGGCTGCGCGTCCTTGGGACCCCAGTCCTTGTAGAAAATGTGCGTGCCGTCTTTGGTCGTGATGCTGTTCATGGTCTCGCTCCCTTCAAGGATTGGGGTGGTTGGATTCGACGAGGCCGTGGCGGCCAGTACTTCCAAAGGAAGCGTCGCTGCAAGTGCGACGACGGCGGTTCCTGTCAGGACTTCACGTCTCGTCGCCGTGAGCATCGGAAACGCTTCTCTGGTAATCATATCTCTTCCCTCAGTGGCGTGAACACGGCTCCGCTATCGGCCGGATTACGCCCGGCCGCTCTATTGTGGTCGCCGTTAGTGAATGGGATCAGCCCAGGACAGGTGCCGCCGCGGCCCATTCCTTTCGGGTCGTCGGCGTGCCGTCGATCATCTCAACCACCTCTTTGGACTTCGAAAGTGTCGTCATCAGCGATTTGGGCCCCTCGAACGGGCGGCCGCCGATGTGCCAACCGTCGGTGTGGAGCTCCTCGATCAGGACCCACACGACCTCGCGGAAGGCTTCCGAGCCTTCGAACTTGACCATGACGTCGGTCAGGGCCTTAGCCATGGCGTGCTTCTCTTCCGGCGTGAAGACGCCGTCAACCAGTTTCACATTGACAAATGGCATGACGTAATTCCTCCAAGCGTTTGGATGAGTTGGCGGTGGGTTCCGGCTACTCGGCGACGTCGACGACGATCTTCCCCCTGGCAGTCCGGTTCTCGATTTCGGCATATGCTTCGGCGACGGTTTCGAAGTTGAAGCGGCGCGCGTCGAGGAGAGGTGTGACCTTTCCGGCTTCGACGAGGCGCTTGGCCTCGCGCAGGATCGCTCCATGATGGGCGCGTCCTTCTCCGGTCAGGATCGGCAGCAGCGTGAAGACGCCTGAGTAGCTCGCAGCCCGGAAGGAGAGCGGAGCTAGTGAGTGGGTGCCCCACCCGAGGCAACTCACGACGTGTCCGAAGCGGCTCACCGCATTGAAAGCGGCGTCGATCCCGGACCCGCCCACGGTGTCGTAGACGACGTCGAAGCCGCGTCCGCCTGTATGGTCCTTCACATACTCCTCGGCGGTCTGATCGCGGTCGATTGCTGTAGCGCAGAGCTCCTCGATTTGGCTGTGCTTGGACGACTTGTCGACCGCGAAGACCTCGGCTCCCAAAGCGCGCGCGATCTGGATGGCGACATGGCCGACACCGCCGGCACCGATCACGAGCACCTTCTGCCGCGCCTTTACGTCCGCGCGATCCACGAGACCTTCCCACGCGGTTATGAAAACAAGCGGCAGCGCCGCCGCTTCGCGCATGGTCAGGCTGTCGGGCTTGGGTGCAAGCAGGTCGGCGTCGACGGTGACGAAGGTGGCCAGCGAACCCTGGAGACCACCGACACCGCCCGTCATTCCGAAAACCTCGTCGCCGGGCTTGAACGCGGCGACGCCGGGTCCTACGGCCTCGACGACGCCGGAGACGTCCATGCCGAGAATGGCCGGCAAGGGATGCCGCGCATGGGGAGCCTGGCCGCTCTTGATCTTGAGATCAAGCGGGTTGACGCTACTCGCCTTGACCCTCACCAGCACCTCGCCTGTCACCGGCGCTCGGCAGGCCATCCTGGTGCGAACGAAATGCGAGTTGTGTTCATTCAGGACGAGGGCGTCCATGGTGGTTGCGGTGGTCTTCATCTGCTTGCCTTTCATGCGGTCGACGACTATGCGACGAGCAGAAGATGCAGACCGATACGTTGTTGGGCCAGTGAATCATGGTGAATTCTTGTGACAGCGCCCGCACAGCCCCACCTGAGGGGTCAGGCCATCCGCGAGAGCAACTCCCTGACGGAGGCTAGGTCGGCCGTTTCAAACCCCTCGGTGAAACGCGCGTAGACGCAGGCTAAGGTGGCACGCGCGTCGGCGGGGTATCCGTGGTCGCCCGCCAGCTTGGCCAGGCTCGTTGCCGCCCGAAGCTCCCAGGAGATCGCGTCCTGCCGCCGCGCCACTTCAAGAGCGCGGAGATAGCAACGCTGGACGGCTTCGATATCGCCACCGCCGCGGAGCATCACATCGCCCTTCAAACGGTGGAGTTCGGAGACGCACCAGAGTTCCTCCCTCTCTTCGCTGGCGTTTATCGCCGCCTCGACTACCGTGCGGGCTTCGGCATGCTGTCCGAGCAAAGAGAGACCGTCGGCCAAAAAGCCTAGAAATCTCACATTGTAGAGATTGAAGAGTTTGACACGCGACAGTTCGGTCAGTCCGTTCCGCAACAGGGGAACGCCTCTGTCTGGGAGGCCCCGCTGTATCAACAACGTCGCCTTCCAGCACCGCCCAAACACTTCCCATGGACCGAGCGCGTTCGTCTTTGCAAGATCGATGAGTTCAATGACGGCCGTATCCGCTGCCGCAAAGTCACCCACATGGACCAGGATAGGACAGGACCAGCGCGCCAGGGCCTCACACAGCGAGATCGCATGGCCGGAGGCGCGGGCGGCTTCGACGGCGATATCTACTGCCGCGATCGCCTGGATTGGAAGCCCTTGTACCCAAAGCAGCTGAGCGGGCTGGATTTTCGCGGCGACCGACTGACCGAACCTGAAGCGAACCGACCCTGCGGAGGCGGTCTCGGCCGAGGTGTCGTGTGTCATCATCAGGTCTGCGTGACGGCGGGAACCGGGGAAGTCGCCGACACAAAACAGTGTCATGGAGAGCATTCGATCGCCAATGAAACGGTCAAGGCCGCTGCCGCCGAGCGCGACGAAACGTTCCGCGGTTCCCAGCGATTCTCTGTATTCGCCCATGCCCACCTGGGCCATCCACAGGCCCCAGAGGGCTTCGGCTTGGGCGTCGAGATCGCCGAACTCTTTCGATATATCGAAAGCCTTCGCGAAGGCGGCGAGAGCTTGCGGGGCGAAACCGATTTTAAACGCCTGCGACAACCCCAACGCTCTGTAGAGCTGCGTGATTTGTCGGGCTTGGTCGTCTCTTCGCTCTCCGGGCGCGATCCCAAGTAACGCGCGCTGAACGCTCGTCATGCATTCGTCGACAAGAGAAAGCTGGTACCAAATGGGAATTGCGGCCACTGTGATCGCAAGGCCGATCTCGACGTCGCCGCCCTCTGCGTAGGCCCAATCAAGAACGAAGCGAACGTTGTTGATATTGGACGCGTATTTCAGCATCCATTCTTCGTTCGGAAGGGTCTCGACCTCGTCCTGCGAGTGACTAAGGATTGTGCACAGATATTGCGCCAGATGGCGGACGAGGGCATCCGTCTCCCCATCTTGCCTGAGTTTGTCCAAAGCGAACGCTCGTGTCGTGTCGAGAAGGCGGTACCTGACGCCTTTCCCTTGTGTGTCGACCGATACGAGGGACTTGGCGACGAGGTCCGCCAGGCGTGCCGGCACATCGGGCTGCGGGTTGTTTTGATCGGTGGCGACCGCCACGGCAGCTTCCCGTCCGAACTCTCCTCCTAATATCGCTAGGCGACGCAGGACCGTCTGCTCTCGAGCCGAAAGTGCTCCGTAGCTCCACTCGATCATAGCGGCCAAGGTTTGGTGACGGGGAAGAGCCGTGCGCCGCCCACCTGTCAGCAGTAGCAGGCGATCGTTCAGAAGTTCGGCAATGCCGCGCGTGCCGAATGCCTCGACCCGTGCCGCGGCGAGTTCGATTGCCAGAGCGATCCCGTCAAGCTGCCGACATATGTGCGCCACGACCGGAGCTTCGTCGTCATCGAAGGAATACCCGCTTCCGGAAGAGGCAGCCCGCTCCACGAACAGACGGATGGCTGGGTATTTCAATGCGTCGTCGGCGGTCAGGACGACTGCCGATGGCGGCATGTCGAGAGGTGGGAGCCTGTAAACACTTTCGCCCTCCACTCGCAACGCTTCGCGACTGGTTGCCAGAATCGCGACTTCCGGTGCTTCACGGAGCAATGTTTCCGCCAACCGTGCGGTGGCCTCGAGGATGTGTTCGCAGCTGTCGAAAAAGATCAGCATTCTCTTTCCGCGGAGAAAGCCGATCAGGCTCCTCGTCGGATCGTCCGATGTTTCTGCCAGCCGGAGTTCGGAGGCCAAGATAGACGGGAGCAGCTGCGGATTCGTTATCGGAGCCAAGTCAAGGAAACAAATGCCGTCTTTGTGCGATGACAGGAGCTGGGCTGCCACGCGAAGGCCGACCGTCGTCTTACCCATGCCGCCAGGTCCGACAATAGTGACAATCCGCGACCGTTGGAACCGCCCTTCCACGATCTTGATCGCTTCTTCGCGCCCGATCACCTGCGTAAGCTGCTTCGGAAGGTTGTTGTCGACTAATTCCCCCGCGGCAGGTTCGAGTAGCGTTCGGGTGACCGGAGCAACGAACCGATAGCCTCTCGAGGGAACGGCCACGACGTAGCGGGGAGTTGTCTGGTCGTCGCCGAGCACCTTTCGGAGCAATGCAATCTGCGCCCTTAGATTGGACTCCTCTACGGTGGCATTTGGCCAGGCCCTTGCGGTCAAATCGTCTTTGCTTACAACCTCGCCCGCTTGCTTCACCAACGCGATCAGTATCTCGAGCGCGCGCGAGCCGATCGACAGCGGTTCGCCTTCCTTCAGTAGAACATGTCTGCCAGGATAAAGGGAGAATGGCCCGAAGGTGACCGCGACGTCCGCTATAGCAGTTCCGGCTGGGAGTGCCTGCCCTTCCATTGCATCATCCTGAATGACCGTTGAAAATTTGATGCGGACTGAGCGCTACGGCAGTCCAAAATTCGTGATCCTGAAATATAGACGTCCCCGGCGAACATTTATGCTTCCGAAGAGGGATTTCGTCCACCGATTTCCATCGAGTCTGTCAGGATTCCTTGGCTTTAGGCAGAGCCGGTCGGGACCGGGCCGTTTCTTGTCAAGCTCTCGTAGGTTCTACACCGGTCAGCGTGACAGTCTCGCGCCAAAGCCTTTCGGCCTTTTCTGGATCGACGGCATATGGGCGTACTCCATCGGGTCCATCGGGACTGATTGCCGCTATGTCGCAGTTCTCGCAGTAGACACCGCCTATCGCTTCAAGTTCAGGCGCGGTGGCACACCAGACCGCAGTGGCAGCGCCTTGTTCCACCGTCTTCATATCCCTGACCGGATCGATTATCGGTGAACCGTCAGGTGCAAGGGCTCCGAAAGCGTCGAACTCGGCGCGGGTCAGATGGCGGATGCCAGGAGTCATGATCATGCCAGGATGTACGGAATAGGCGCGCACTCCATGATTTCTGCCCCGGGCGTCGAGCGCGACGGCAAAAAGCGCGTTCGCTGTTTTGGACTGTCCATAGGCCATCCACTTGTCATACGCACGCCGCTCGAAATCCAGATCGTCGAAGTCGACGTCGCTCATTTGGTGACCCCGGGACGACATCACGACCACCCGCGATTTGCCCGCCGAGCACAAAGCAGGCCATAGAAGCGACGTCAGGCGAAAATGTCCGAGGTGGTTGATCGACAAATGACCTTCACGACCATCTGCGTCGCGGAATAAGAGTCTCGCCATTACGCCCGCATTGAGGACAAGGAGGTCGAGCCGGTTTCGATCCCCGAGAAAGGCTTGCGCGAAGGCCCGCACGGATGCTTCGTCCATCAGATCGATGGGACAAACCTCAGTACGCTCGATACCCTCAAGGGCTGCAGCGGCAAGAGAAGGGTTCAACGCGGGCACGCAGACTGATGCTCCGCGTGAAGCCAGCGCTTTCACGGTTTCCAATCCAAGACCGGAGGAGCCGCCTGTGACGATTGCTATTTGCCCGGTGAGGTCCGAACGAAGTGCGATTTGCGCGGCCGTTACGGCGGGACCGAATGAAGTGTGAAGCGGCGTCTGGAACATTTCGCCTCCGCGCGTTTATCGGCTCGGGAACCGGCGCGCAGCTGATAGCCGGTTGGGGCGGAACTGGCGAGAGGCCTCGATTATTTGCGGGAGAAAGCCAAGTCGTCAAGTAGGGTTGACAGGGAAGTGTGATGCGATGGTTCACACCGGTCCACCCCATCTCTAAGGCTCCTCCACCGCAAACCCTCATCGATCGCCGTAAATGTCGCCGCACCGTCCGGTTGCTGGGGCGGGGCTAGCGCGGGGATCGGAAGTGATTGTCGCGGCAGTCTACCGTCGGCGATCGCGCCGCATCTTCAACGGAGCATCATCGGTAGTGGATGGTTCGGGCGATTGGCGCGCCATGAGGACGGCGCGCCATGTGTCTAGTTGATTATCGTGTTGCCGAGCCCTTTGTCGTGCTCATGCATCGAGACCGGTAACTTCTCTGGGGTCGAATACGGGTTGTTAGGCCCGAGCAGTCCATCATCGTCGCTTTGTTCGGAGCGAAAGCGATGGCCGTGCAATGGACGATCACGATCGAGGGCAGGAATGATTTTGGCGACATCTGCCGGAAGGAGGTCCGCATCTACAAGAGCTGGGAGCGCCTGTTTGACGGCGATGTCGGTTTGTCGATCGAAGACGGCAAGAAGATCATGGCGGCGCTGCAGAGTGCGGCCGTGAGCCATGAGGCGGAAACGTATACCCTTTTTCGTCGGGTTTGCCCGGATTGCCACGCATTCCGGCCGGTGAAGGATTATACGACGCGCCGCATCCGAACTGTCTTTGGCGCGGTGGAGGTGCGCAATCCCCGCTGGATGCTGTGCGGGGATTGCCATCGAGGGATGGTCGCTGCTTTCGCGCCACTGAAGGAAATCTGCCCGGATCGAGCGACGCCCGAGCTGATGGAACTAACGGCGCGGCTGGGAAGCATGATGCCGTACCGGCAGGCGGCGACCGTGCTTGCTGAATTCCTGCCGGTTGAGCCTACTGAGACGCATGCGACCGTTAGCAAGCGTACCATCAGGATCGGTGAACGGCTGGACGAGCAGCACGCAGGAGAAGAACGGCGCGCAGGGCACAGATGGAGGAGCGGCGCCAACTTGAAATGCAGCTTCCCGGCGATCGGCGCAGAGAGTTCGTCGTCAGCATCGACACAGCGCATGTTCGCAGCGCCGATCGCAATTCAGCGCGAAACTTCGAGCTTGTTGTGGCCAGATGTGGTCGTGGCGGTCGGGGCGAACCCGGTGGCCGCTATTTCGCGACCAGCAGCACCGACCAGACCGCGGCTGTATCCGAACGAGATGTTTCTCAGGCTCAGTGTCAGGAAGTCATTAATGCGCAGAGGCGGTTTGGCACGCTCGCTTTCGGCCGGAGTGTTGAGAAAGTCGCCGAGGCGCAACCGGGCAATCTTCAACCCCTGCCACTCCTCCCAGATCGTCGACAGCGACATGATCGGCCCCGCAACTTTGTCAGCCAGAAGGTGGAAAGCGACCAACTCGCCCAGAGTGATCTCGTTGCGGAATACCAATTGCGATCCGAGAAAGATGATCAGGATCACCGGAGCGTTCCCGAGTATCTGGCCGACAAAGCTATTGATGATGTCGAGTTTGGCGACGCGGAACGATGCAGTGAGGCTCGCGCTCAGCGTTTCGTGAAGGGGATGCCGAGCGCCAGTTCGAGCGCGCCCGACATGATCGAGGCCTCGATCGCAAAGAGGATGAAGGTGAAGCTGGCATAAATCAGCGAGGTCACCGTGGAGCCGATATAGCCGAAACTGGCGCCGCGGGTGAGCAGATCAATATCGACGCCGTGGCGGATCGCCTAGCGGCTGATCGGCAGCCCCACGGTAAGGATCATCAGGCTGGCGACGACAATCGCAACGATCGCATTGGTGGTGCCATAGGACATGGTGATGGCGCCGCCGATCGCTTCCAGCGCCAGAAAGGAGATCGCGCCAATGGCGGTCTGGGAAATGCGTTCGGAAGAGAAGCGCCGGGCGCTCTTGGCGGTGAAGCGCAGCGCATAGTCTTCAAGCGTCTGGTTGGCGACCCAACGATTGTATCCCCCCGGACGGGAATGATGCGCTGGCGTGCCGCCATGGGGTCCTAACGTGCTGTCGCGGGAGTCTCTGCCTTTTTTCTTAGAACGGAATTTTTCTGCTTAAAATTGGTGCAATCGTAAAATGTGCCGGTAAGGTGGAAAATATGAGCGCCGAAATCGGATGCCCCATACTTTGAGAATGAGATCAGTTGCGGAGTGCAGCGGCCGTTAGTTGGGCCGGCAATAGATCGGATTGCTGATGGCCCGGCGGATCGTCTGTTTCGAGAGATCGTGCTCCGAGAGCACCCAGGGCAAATTTTTGCCGTGAAGGGCCTCCCGGAATGTCTCGACGATCGCGCTCCGGTTGGCGGCCGCGGCGATTTCGGTCCGCAGGAACCGATCGGGCGAACCGGCAAAGTGGGCGGTCCAGTCGTCAGCTTCGATGGTCTCTTCACCGACGATGCCGGAGGCGTCGAGCCACAGCAGCCGGTCGCCCTTAGCGCCGCGAACCAACGCCTCGGCCACAACGTGGCCGCTGACGCTCGATCCCATCGGTTCGCCGTTGGCGGTGAGTTCCAGATGCGGTCCCGTTGGGCTTTCCGTCACATACCCGCGACCGGATTTCATGGCGTCGAGCACGGCTTCTTCGGAAAGCTCTTCCATGTAGAGCACGGTCGTTGGCCGCGCGAGCACCAGCGGTCCCTCGGGCATCAGCCGCGCCGGCTGGTGGAAATCGCTGCCGCCGATGGCGGAGATCTTCAGGCCTGAGGCGAGGCGCTGCTGGTAGCGCTCGAGCGACACCCAGTTCCAAGCGAGCCAATGGGATTGCCAGACCTCCATGCAGTCGATCTTAGGCAGTTCGTAGTCCCAGGGGATGGTCGGCTTGTCGTGGTTGACCGAGAGCAGGCCGCCGCGCTCATGCACCATGCTTGCGAGTGTGTGGGCATGTTCCGGCTTCGTCATGCGAAAATCGACCCAATCGTCGACGCCGAAGACATTGGCGTGGCCGACGGCGGTGGTGATTTCCATGGCGCGGATGAAGATGAGGTCGGCGGAGGAATGCGGATGGAAGTAGCGCCGCTGGGTGATGGTGTTGTGGTCGGCGACCGCAAGGAAATCGAGACCCGCCTGCTTGGCGGCGGCGTGCAGCAGTTCGGGCGAGCCAGCCGCATCCGAGTGGAAGGTGTGGCAGTGCAGATCGCCGCGATACCATCCGGACTGTTTGCGTACGGGGAACGTTCTTTCCGGCTGCGGCACGATGGGGCGCGGGCTTCTGTCGAAATCGACCGTCACGCGAACCTCGGCGCCTTCTTCGGGGATCTTGTAGAGGCCGAGCATCACCTTCCACTGGCCGGGCGGCATCTCGCCGTGAATGTAGCCGGGCGTGGCGTCGTCGGTGGCGATGAAGAAACGGTCACGCGCGCCACCGCTCCAGCCGCGAAAACCTTGGCCGGTCGGATACTCGGTCGCCCGCGGATCAAGCGCGCCGAGATCGATGATGCATGCCTCTGACTTCGGATAGCTGAGCGTCGCGTCGATGCGCGTTACACCTTCGGGCACCTCGAAGGGCAGATAGAAATACGGATCGGCCGCCTGATGCTTACGGGTGATGCGCACGGCAAATTCCTGCATGGCGGCCTCAGCGTTCGTCTGCCGCGGGAATGCGGGCGCCGCTGTCGTCGAAGAGGGTGATGTGCCTGGCGTCGAAGACGAGATGGACCGAGGTTCCGACCTTGATCTCGTCGTCGGTGAAGATGCGCGCGGTGACGCGACCGTTGTCGCCGCGCTCCAACGTGACGAGGCTCTCCGGCCCCATGTTCTCGTTGGCGAAGAGTTCGCCGGAAACCACGTTCAGGTCGCCTGCGGCCGCGATACGCAAATGTTCGGGGCGGACACCGAGTGTCATCCTGCCTGATTTCGCCGCCTTGGCGATGGCGTCGGTGAGCGCGATCGGTGCGAGCTTCAGGCCATCGGCGCGCAGGTGCAGGGCGCCTTCGCCGATCGATGTCTCGACGGGAACGAGGTTCATCGGCGGGTTGCCGACGAAATTGGCGACGAAGGTCGTTGCCGGCCGGCGGTAGATTTCGATCGGCGGCGCGAACTGCACGATCCGGCCCTTGTCCATGACGGCGATGCGGGTTGCGAGCGCCATGGCTTCGGCCTGATCGTGCGTGACATAGACGGCGGTCATGCCCATGTCGCGCTGCAGATGATTGAGGAAGCCGCGCGCTTCGAGCCGCAGCTTGGCATCGAGGTTCGAAAGCGGCTCGTCGAAAAGATAGACCTCGCTCGGATAGACGAGCGCACGTGCCAGCGACGTGCGCTGCTGCTGGCCGCCGGAGATCTGGCTCGGCAGCCGCTTCATCAGGTCGCCGATCTTGAGGACGTCGGCCACTTCCTTGGCGCGGGCGTGGCGCTTGGTCTCCTGCTCGCCGCGCACCTTCAAGGGATAGGCGATGTTGTCGGCGATGTTCATGTGCGGGTAGAGCGCATAGTCCTGAAAGACCATGGAGATGCCGCGGTCCTTCGGATGCAGGTAGGTGACGTCGCGGCCGCCGATCATCACCCGGCCAGAGGTTGGCGTTTCGAGACCTGCGATCATGCGCAAGCTCGTCGTCTTGCCGCAGCCCGATGGGCCGAGCAGGCAGATGAACTCGCCGTCGGCGATCTGGAAGCTGATGTCGGGCACGGCGACGAAGGCGCCGAAGGTCTTGGAGATGTTCTGGAATTCGACAGAGGCCATGACGGGTTTCCGATTACGACTTTATGCCACCGAAGAACCGGAAACCGAATTTCCAATTCACGAAGAGGTAGAGGGCGATGACGGGGAGCGAATAGATCAGCGAATAGGCGGCCAGCAGCGTGACGATCGGCGTGCCGGCTTCCGAGTAGAAGGAGTAGATGGCGACGGATGCCGGCATCAGCTTGTCGCTGCGCAACAGGATGAAGGGGATGAGGAAGCTGCCCCAGATGTTGACGAAGGCCCAGACGACAACCACGACGATGCCCGGCCGGATGACCGGCAGCGCCACATCGAAGAACGCCTGGAGCGGCGAGGCGCCGGCGACCATCGCGCTCTCTTCATAGGAGCGCGGGATGGCGTCGATGAAATCGCGAAGATGAACATCGCTGTCGGCAACAGCCCGCCGGCAAAGACGAGAATGACGGCAAGATGGGTGTCGATAAGGCCCGCTGCCGAGATGATCAGGAAAATCGGCACCATCGCCGCCGAGCCTGAAACGACCGACGAGAAGAGCAGCAGGATATAGGTGACTGCGCCCTTGCCCGGGATCGGCGAGCGCGAGAGGGCATAGGCCGCAAGCGTCGCCGCCGCGCCGACCAGCACCACGCCGCCCGCCGCCTGGATGAGGCTGTTCAGCAGCGCCTGCATCGCGAAGGTGTTCTGGAAGACGGTGGCAAAATTCGAAAGCGTGAAGGGTGAGGGGATGGCAAGGCCGAGTTCGGCACGGGCATTGAAGGGCGCAAAGATGAACCAGACGAGCGGCAGTGCGAAGATCGTACCGAGGAAGGTGGCGGCGGCGGCAAAGATCGCGCGCCGCACGAAGATGTTCTGAAACTTCTGCATCATTCCGCCTCCACCGGCTTCTTGTGGGCAAGGCGAAGGTAGACGAGCGCGAAGGCGAGATTGATCAGCATGATGACCACGCCGACGGCAGCGCCCTTGCCGAACTCGAAATCCTTGAACGCGATGCGGTAGGTGTAGATCGACAGGATCTCGGTGCGATAGGACGGCCCGCCATGGGTGAGCAGGAACGGCGTGAAGACGTTGAAGGTCCACATGGTGATGAGGATCAGGTCGGTGACGACATGACCGCGGATCAAAGGCAGCGAGATATCGCGCAGCTTCTGCCAAGACGTGGCGCCGGCGACGTCGGCGGCTTGAAAATAGCTCGGGGGGATCGACTGGAAGGCCGAGTTGAAGAGCATCATAGAGAAGGCGGCGCCCCGCCAGGTGTTGAAGAACACGATCACCCAGAACGGTTGCTGCAGCAGCCAGTCGCCCGGAGGCAGGCCGAGGCCGCGCAGGATCATGTTGAGGGTGCCGTTGTCATAGTCGAGGAAGGCGAACCAGGCAAAGCCGATCACCACCTCCGGCAGGATCCAGGCGGCGATCACCGCGGTCTGCAGGAAGGATTTGAGCGTCGGCGTGACCGTCTGGCTGAGCCAGGCGAGCAGCAGCCCGAGCAACGCCTGGCCGATCAGCGCCGAGAGCAGCACGAACTGGATCGTCAGGATCAGCGAAAACCCGAACTGGCCGCGGGTAAAGAAGGTCGCCGGATTGAAGAGCGCGAAATAGTTCTGCAGGCCGACGAAATCGGGGTCGACGGCCGTGCGGCCGAGCAGTGTGCGGTTGGTGAAGGAAACGAAAATCACCCAGAAGAAGGGAACGATGACGAAGACCCCGACGAGGGCCGTGGCCGGTGCCAGAAAAAGCGCGCCGGCGCGCGTCGAAAGCAGGGAGAATTTCTTCATGCGCGTTTCATGCCCATATCCTGGATCGGGAGCCCGGCCACGGATGGCAGCCGGGCGCTCTGTCGTTGGATCGAAGCGGGATGAGGGCACCGTTGCGGCCACATCCCGCATTGGCTTTAGAGCTTGCTGACGGTGTTTTCTTCACCGACGATGGCGATGACGGCCGACTTGTACTGGGCCATCGCGTCCTCAGGCGAGAGCTCGCCGGAAACGACGCTTTCGGTCATGCGCTGGATCTCTGTCGAGACCTTGTTGTAATTGGCGTCGTTCGGACGGGCCGTGGTGATTGGTAGCAGCGTCGTTGCCGTTTCCGTCAGGAACGGCGAGTTCGGGATCGCCACGTCGTCGCGGATGCGGATGGCGGGCTGGATTTCCTGGAACGCGTCGAGCTGCTCCTTGCTGTTCATGAACGAGAGCAGCGCCCAGGATTCGGCAGGCGCGTCCGTATGCGGATTGATGACGAAGCCGGTGCCGCCGGACATCGTGACGAAATCCTGGCCGCGTAAGCCCTTTCCGGGTGCTGCGGCGGGCATCTTCTTCCAGGTCATGGTGTTGTCGCGATCGGCGACGGCGAATTCGGCGCCGGGCGCTGTGACCGAGCGATAGAACCAATCGCCCTCGACGAGCATCGCCGTCTTGCCATCGCGGAAATTGGCGAAGGTGCGGTTGCGGCCGTCGGCAAGCAGCTGCGCGCGCTGGTCGCCGAGCTTGTCGTCGACATAGATGGTCTTGTAGAGCTTCAGCGTGTCGAGGATGCCCTGGCTCGACACGATGTATTTGCCGCTGTCGTCGGTGACCTGTTCGCCGGTGCCGAGCAGCGCCATCCAGTAGCCCTGCATTGTGGTCGCCTCGCCCATGGAGACGCCGGCGTTGAGCTGCAACGGGAAGCTGTCGGGGGCGACCGCCTTGATCTTGCGGGCGGCGTCGAGCAACTCATCCCAGGACTTCGGCTGCCAGCTGTCGGCATCGAGCCCAGCCGATTTGAAGAGGTCCTTGCGCACGAAGATCATGCGGGCGTCGGTGCCGAGCGCGATGCCATAGGCTTGCCCTGGTAGCTCATCAGCGCCTTGGTGCCGTCGGAGATATGCTGCCAGCCCTCCCACTTCGGAACGTCTGGGCCGGCCACTTCCTCGAGCGACTTCAGGAGATTGCCCTGGACGAAGCTCGGGATCAGGAAGCCGTCGAAGCCGGAGACGTCAGGGCCGGCGCCGGTGGAGAAATCGAGCGCGAGCTGCTGCGTCAGCTGCTCGTCCTCGCCGCCGAACTGGGTGAGCTTGACGGTGACGTCCTTGCCTTCGGCCTTCATCTTCTCGGTAAAGGCCGGAATGACCTTCTTTTCGATCCACTCGGCCATGCCGCTGTTTACGCCGCCGATGATGCAGCGGCAGGTGATGTTGAGTTCGGTGGCGCTCACTGGTGCTGCAAAGGCGATGGCCGCGGCTGCGCTGAGCAATAGGGAATGAAACCTGGTACGCATGCTTTCTCCTCCCGGTCGATCCACTCAAGGACCTATGTGTCTGGCTGCGACAGTCCGTCCCTCCTCCAGGTCCGGCGTCCCGACGACGGTCAAGAATGAACACGCTTTCATCTTTGTCAACATGGATCATGTGTTCCGTTGGTAAATAAACGGCGGAATACCTATTCCGCTTGACGAAATCGTCGCGTTGCTCTCTTTTGTGAATGAACACGTTTTCATTTTGTGACGGATAGATGAACGAGCGCGCCGACAAGAAAGCTGCCCGAGCCACCGCAGACCAGGTGGCGCGCGAGGCCAATGTTTCCCGTGTGGCGGTCTCGCGGGCCTTCAACCCGAATGCGTCGCTGAAGCCGGAAAAGCGCGACCGCATCCTGCAGGTGGCGCGGGAGCTGAACTACACGCCCGACATGGCGGCACGCTCGCTGGTGACCGGTCGCTCGCATCTCGTCGGCATGATCGTGCCCGACGTCTGCAGCCCCTGGGAGAGCCAGGAGATCGACGCGTTGACGACGGCGCTGCAGGCGGAGGGCTTCGCGACGCTGCTCTTCAAGGCCAAGGCTGATTTCAGCATGGATCCGCGCCTGCTCACCTATATGCGCGGCTTCAATCCGGATTCCGTGATCGCCTTTACCGAGAACATCCTGCCCGATGTGCTCTGCGGCTTTCTCGACCGCGCCGTTCCGATCTACGTGATCTACGACGACGTGAAGCAGTTTGCAGGCGCCGCATCCGGTACGCTCTATGACCGGCTGCTCGTCCGGCAGAAAAACGGTATCGAACAGGCGGTGGCCCTGCTTCAGGGCTATGGCGCGCGCCGCATCGCCTATCTCGGCGGCAAGGCGCAGTCGCTCGCCAATGCCGAGCGCGAGCGCACACTGAAGGAGACGCTCGCGGAGCGCGGCATGGATGCGCCGATCCTGCTTGCCGGCGATTACACCTACGACACCGCCTACCAGGCAACGCTCGATCTGTTCCGCATCGGCGAAGGTGCCGATGCGATCTTTGCGGCCAATGACGTCGGCGCCTTCGGCGCGATCGACGCGCTGCGCCACGAGCTCGGGCTTTCGGTGCCTGGAGACGTCAAGGTCGTCGGTTTCGACGACATCCCGCAGGCGCACTGGAAGAGCTACAACCTCACCACCGTGCGCATCGACCTCGAAGAGCGCGTGCGTGCGCTCGTCCGCCTCATCCTGATGCGGCTTCGTGCGCCCGATTCCGAGCCGTTTACCGAGACACTCAACACCCGCCTGATCGTGCGGGGCACCGTCGGCTGAAGGTAGCGAACATGACCGAAAAACGCATCCACGTCGTCTTTAAGACCCATCTCGACATCGGTTTTACCGATCACGCCGAGAAGATCCGAAAGCAGTATCACGAGCGCTTCATTCCGCAGGCAATCGAGACCGGCGCGCACTTCTACAATGAGAACCCGGACGAGCCGCTGTTCGTCTGGACGACGGGCGCCTGGCTGATCTGGGATCACCTGAATTCTTGCTCGAAGGAAGAGGTCGCCCGCCTGGAGCAGGCGATCGAGCGCGGCCTGATCCGCTGGCACGCGCTGCCCTTCACCACCCATACGGAGCTGATGTCGCCGGATCTTTTCAAGGCGGGGCTTTCCTATGCGCAGGAGCTGGACCATCGCTTCGGCCTGAAGACGATCGCCGCCAAGATGACCGATGTGCCCGGGCATACGCTCGGCATGGTGCCGCTGCTGGCCGAAGCCGGCGTGCGCTTCCTGCATATCGGCGTGAACTCCGCTTCGCCGCCGCCGGAAATCCCGGATATTTTTCGCTGGCGGGCGGCGGGCGGCGAGGAAATCGTCGTCATGTACCAGCGCTCCTATGGCGAGACCTATTTCCCCGAGGGTCTCTCCGACGGCTTGAGCTTCGCCCATACCAGCGACAACATCGGCCCGCAGAGCGTGTCGCAGACGGCCGAAGCCTATCGCGAGATCCTGAAACACGAGCCGGGTGCCGCCGTACGCGCGGCGACGCTGGAGGACTACGGCAGGCTTATTTGGGAGGCGCGCAAGCGTTTCCCGGTGGTGGAAAAGGAACTCGGCGACAGCTGGATCCACGGCAGCGGCACCGATCCGGAAAAGATCGCCCGCTATCTGACGCTGCAGCGGCTCTACGACAAATTTGCCGGCGAGCGGATGACCACAAGCCGCCAGGCCTTCGGCCGCAAGCTGGCGCTGGTCGCCGAACACACCTGCGGCGTCGACATCAAATCCTTCCTGCGCGACGAGAAGGCCTGGGCACGCCCCGCCTTCGAGGCGGCGCGAAAGACTGATCCTCGTTTCCATTATACCGAAGCGTCCTGGGCGGAGCAGCGGGCCTATCTCGACCAGGCGGTTGCGGAGCTGGACGGCGAGGATGCGGTCCGCGCCGAGGCGGCCCTTGCCGAGATTGCCGTTCCATCACGGCCCGAGGCGACCGAGGCTGCTACGCGGCTCGATGTCGGCGGCTGGATCATCGAGCTTGATCCGGTAACCGGCGACGTTTCCGCGCTGACTGCGCCCGACGGTCGGACGGTCCGTGGCGCCAACGGTTCGCTGATCGCCTATCGCTACGAAAGCTATGACGCCGGCGACGTTCGCCGCCACATGAATACGTACCTTACACATTGGATGGATTGGGCGGTGCTCGACCACGACAAGCCCGGGCTTGCGAAGGTTGCGGAAGCGCGCTCGCAGGCCTACGCGCCCAAGCTCTACGGCACGACCGCAGCATCCGTCCTTGCAGTCATGCCGGCAGAAGCGGTGGAGCAATTGGGCGCGCCTGCCGAAATCGCCATCGAATTTTCCGCCGGCAAGGACGGGCTCGATGTCCGGCTGTCCCTCTATGGCAAGAACGCCAACCGTATGCCGGAAGCGAGCTTTCTGTCGTTCACGCCCGAGGGACGTTCTGCCTGGGATGTGTGCAAGATGGGGCACTGGCACGCCACCGACAATTTCGCCCGCGCGGGCGGTGCACAGCTGCAGGCGGTCACGGCGGTGAGGGGGCGCTCGGAACCGGGCGTCGAGCTGATGGTCGAAAACCTCGACACGCCGCTGGTGGCGCCGCAGTCCTGGCCGTTCATGGCCTTCTGCAAGGACCTGCCTGACTATTCCGCCGGTGTCCGCTTCAACATCCACAACAACAAATGGGGCACCAACTTCCCCATGTGGTGGGGCGGTGATTTCACCACGCGCTTCAAGCTTAGCTTCAGCGGTCGGTGATCGTCAGCGACTGCGGTGTCGCTTGGCAGTTAAACGGGTTCATCCTCAAATTCTGTGATTCAGCGGCAGCATTCTCGCCCTCATCAGTTCTGGGCCGGCGCGACCGTACATTGCTCGTTTCAACATCTTGAGGTGGTTGATCTGCCCTTCCGCTTGACCGTTGCTCCAGGGGAGTTCGATTGCATTTTTGACGGCATCAATATCCCGGCGCAAAACGCTGGCGAAGCGCATGATCGCCGTGAGTTCGGTATCAATGGCATCGTCGATCCATTCATCCAGTGCCTCCGAGCTCCTGCTGCGCAAGATGCCGTTGAAACGCATGGCCAGGCCACGCATTATGGCGAAGACCGTCGAGCCCTGCTTCAAGGCATTGACCTTTCCGGCCTGACGATCGGTCAGCAGGCCGCGCGGTTTTATGCACAAAGCTGCGGCCACCACAGACGAGATCATATGGCCGGTGTCAGGATCGCGGACGGGTTCTGAAACATCCATATCCGGAGGCGGCTCGTCGGATTGAAGGTTTTCGACTTCACGCCACACCTGCAACAGGCGCTCCAGATTGGAACGGCTGCCCATGTAGCCGCGGTTCTTGATATCGTAGAACAGATGGCGCCCAAGGCGGTTTCCATTCTTCCAGCATTCAGCCAGGAAAGCTTCAAAATACAGTGGTGATGTCGGATTCAATGCCGCCCGATTTCTGTCTCGAGGTGCGTTGGAAGTAAGCCAATTCGCGATGCTGCGGCGCTCGTATCCGGTCCTCCTTGCAATCTCGCTGTAGGTGAGGCCCTGCTGGCGCAAAGCTTGAAGCGTCTCGAATATTTCCTGACGGGATTGTCTGTGCGCCAAGCGGGCTCGGCGGTGTTCTGCCGTAGCGCTGGCGATAGCGTCTTCGGAGAGAATGGATCTCACATGGGCGTGACCATAAACGCTCATCTGTTCCTTGATCGCCGCCCTGAGATTTTGGACCAGATGAAAACGGTCAGCCACCTGGTGGGCCTGCAGTGCGCCCTCCCGGGCTGCCTGGGCACACAGACCACAGCGATCTCGGCTAACGACCTCGATACTCGGACGTTCTTGCAACCATGCTTTTGACGCTCTCGACGCTGCGGTCGTCCAGAACATCGACGACCGAATGACGCTCGAGATCGACCATGATCGTGCCGTACCGCGAGGAATGCCGCCAGCTCCAATCATCAATGCCCAGAACCCGAATGTTGTCTTTTTGCATGGACGCCGGATTCTTCCGCTTCAATTGCCGCAAGATCGTGTCGTCGCTGACCGGCATGCCGAGCCGATGCATCAAGTATGCACCCGGGCGACCGCCCATCCTGTGGCCAATCAAGCCCACAATCTCAGCCATCCGTTCAGTTCGTCGCATGTAGGGTGAAGTAATCTCGGGCAACCTGTCGGTGAACGTCCGTCGTGAATTAGCCCCCGAAAGGCCCGGACATGCTCCACCACTTAGCTAAGTGGGTAGGAGTAATGTTGGTAATATGACTAGCAGCAATTTTAAGATGGAAGTCCTCGCCGGGCCGGAACGTCGGCGGCGCTGGAGCACGGCAGAGAAGCTGGCGATCATCCACGAGACCTATGAGGCGGACGCGACGGTGAGCATCGTCGCGCGTCGGCACGGCATCCAGCCGAACCAGTTGTTCGCCTGGCGCAAGCTAGCGTCCCAAGGGGCTCTGACGGCGACGGCCGCCGAAGAGGAGGTCGTTCCGGCTTCCGAATACCGGGCGCTTCAGGCCCAGGTGAAAGAGTTGCAACGCTTGTTGGGCAAGAAGACGATTCTGACGTTCGGCGCATGCACAACTCGACGCCCTCCTTCTTGTGGCTCAATCTGACTGCTCTTGGCTGGGGGTAGGTTTCTGTGTAATTGCCGATGAAGATGCCGGCTAATTCCAACGCTTCGTGCCGGACTTGATGTATTCGGGTTTGTCGCAGTCACTCGACCTGCCCAGTAGTCCTTCGTCGAGAGGTGCTAAATTTTCTTCATGGTCACCGACCGCGCAAACTGAGGCTTTCTCAAGTCTGTGAAGGGTGATACAAATCCTCGGACAATAGGCTCTATTCTCCGAGTTTCCGTATCAATGTCTGGCTCCGTCACTCAACGTCAAATCGCCCGGACCGTGCTCATTGAGCGCGGAATAGCACGCCTAGCGGAGCTTCGGAACGCTGGTGTCACAGCGGCAACCATGAGCCGGATGGAACGGGATGGTGAGGTGCTGCGGCTTGCTCGGGGTCTCTATCAACTTCCCAATGCCGAGCTCGATGCCAACCATAGTCTGGCAGAGATAGCCAAGCGTGTTCCGAAAGCCGTTGTCTGCGTTGTTTCAGCTCTGGCATTCCACGGCCTGACCGATCAGCTGCCGAAACACGTGTGGCTTGCCATAGGCCGCAAAGACTGGGCGCCGAAACCAGATGGCACACCAATTCGTATTGTGCGTTTCACGGGAAGCCTACTCAACGAAAGCGTCGAAACCCATGTCATTGAAGGCGTGACGGTGAAGATTTTTGGAGTTGCCAAAACAATTGCCGATTGCTTCCGCTATCGCGGCAAAATCGGCCTTTCTGTGGCGATCGAGGGACTTCAGGAAGCGCTGCGGCAGCGCAAGGCCACGCCCGGCGACATTATTAACCAAGCCGAACGCGGTGGTGTCGGCACCGTGATCCGCCCTTATCTCGAGGCACTGACCGCCAATGGCTAGATGGTAGGCATCGTAATCAGCGGAGCTTCGCTTGGAAACTGGCCAGCCACTCCTGCGCCATCGCTGAATAAGGTGCTCTTGGTGGAGGATCTAGTCCAAATGCAACAATGACGTGTGAAGGGTACGCCGCCGGATCGGAGACCGTCCACACCAACACTTGAAAATAGAATGTACCTTATGTGCCCCGTAGATCGCATGATGTATCGACGGGAACGTGCACCGGCTTCCCGTTTTCCGTGTGGTGGCAGTTAAGCGATCCAATCTTGCCAAATTTTTGCCATTGCCGTTATGGTCTCTCGTATGGGCACGATGAACATTTCTCTACCGGACCACTTGAAGAGCTTCGTCGATGAGCAGGTTGCGAGGCGGGGCTACGGGACGAGCAGCGAGTATATCCGCGAATTGATCCGCCGAGATCAGGACCGTCTTGTTCTGCGCCAGCTTTTGCTTGACGGAGGATCGTCCGCACGGTCCGAACCGGTCGATGGGCATTACTTCAGCAGCCTTCGCGATCGAGCACGTGGTCTGCACAGCAAGTGAATAAATCGATTGTTCCCCGAGAGCTTGCTCGCAGTGATGTCGAGGCAGCCGTCGATTACTATCCTCGCGAAGCTGGGTCCGAGGTCGCTCTCGGCTTCATCGACGCACTTGAAGATGCTTATGATCTGATCGCAAGCCATCCGGAGGCCGGATCATTGCGGTATGCATACGAGTTGGGTTGCCTGATCTGCGGAGCGTTTCGCTGAAGCGATATCCCTATGTAATCCAGCCAGATCATGTCGACGTCTGGCGTGTGCTTCATGCCAAACGCGACATTCCGCAGGGGATGCAGGAGCTGGATAATCATTGAAGGCAACTTTTCCGCAGCCGCGGGGCCTTGATAGATTGTGGGGCTGCGGTTCGAATCCACTCAAGGCGAGCGATCGTAGGTTTTGAGGCGTAGTTGCCTCATCAGTGCCTTTACCGGGCCAGAAACCGTGCTCATCTTGAACCGTTGTCAACCCCCCGCCAACCTCGGCAGCAGATAGATTTCCGCTCCCGCAGGTAGTTGCTTCGACCAGGTGTCGCGATAGATGGTTCCATCTATTGCGACCGCAATGCCTCGATCCATGAGCGGCTCCAGCCCAGGGAACCGTTCGATCAATCTCTTGAACAGTTCCCTGATGTCTTTTGCCTCGATCTCGACCTTGCTGTTGCCCTCGGCCGCCGCGGCGAGCGCACCCCAGAGCGTCACCTCGACCATCGGACCGCCTCACGCTTCGAGTGCTTCCAGGATCCGCGGCGGCGACATCGGAATATGCTGCATCCGCACGCCGACTGCACTGGATACTGCATTGGCCACCGCCGCGAGCGGGGGAACGATGGATGTTTCCCCGACGCCGCGAACCCCATAGGGGTGGTTGGGATTGGGAATTTCCAGAATCTGCGTGTCTATCATGGGCAGGTCCGAACATACGGGAATGCGGTAGTCGAGAAAACCGGCATTCTGCAGCCGGCCGTCTTTGCCATAGATATACTCTTCGTTGAGCGCCCAGCCGATGCCTTGCGCGGCGCCGCCCTGGTACTGTCCTTCGACATAGGTCGGATGGACGGCTTTGCCGGCATCCTGCACCACGGTGTAACGCAGCACCTTTGTCGCGCCGGTTTCGGGATCGACCTCGATATCGCAGATATGAGTGGCGAAGGACACGCCCGCGCCATCGGCCACGATCTCGCTGTGACCCGCAATCGGGCCACCCGTGGTGCCCGATGCTGCCGCTATCTCCTTCAGGGAGAGTTTCGGAAGGTTTCCATGCGTCTCGCCTTTGGCGACGGCCTGGCCCTGTTCCCAGGTCACATCCTCGACCGGAATGTCCCACATCTGCGCCGCACGCCCGCGGAGGACTTTGATCGCGTTGCGGGCGGCAGAAATTGTGGCCATAGAGGATGAGAACGTTCCTCGGCTGCCGTCGGTCATGTCGTTGTAGCCGAGACTTGACGTGTCGGCGATCACCGTTCTGACCTGCGAATAGTCGATACCGAGTTCCTCTGCGGCCACCAGCGAGAGCGATGCGCGCGAACCGCCGACATCCACCGTGCCGACCGCGAGCGAGACCGTGCCGTCCATTCCGATGTTCAAATCGGTACATGTCTGGCCCCCGAAGTTGAACCAGAAGCCACAGGCCATGCCGCGCCCCTGGTTCTTGCCAAGGGGTGCCTTCATGTGAGGATGGTTCTTCGCGGCCTCCAGCGTCGGGCCAATGCCGATCGGACCGTAGACCGGACCGTAAGAAGCCTTGGTCCCTTCCTGTGCCGCGTTCCGGATACGGAAGTCGACCGGATCCATGCCGACCTTCTTCGCAAGTTCATCGATGGCGCTTTCCACTGCAAACGCTGCCATCGGCGCGGAAGGCGCACGGTATGCTGCGGTCTTCGGCCGGTTTACCAGCACTTCGTAGCCGACGGTCCTGACATTCTCGAGCTTGTAGCAAGCGAATGCGGTCATGGCGCCGATCTCAGCCCATGATCCGGCATAGGGACCACAGGAATAGCGAAGTGTCGCTTCGGCAGCGATGATCGTTCCATCCTTTAATGCGCCAATCTTCACGTCGATCGACGTGGCGCTGGTCGGGCCGGAGGCGCGAAACACCTCGTCACGCGTCATCACCAGCTTGACCGGCCTGCCAGCCTTGCGCGACAGCGCGAGCGCGACAGGCTCGGCCCAGACATGGGTCTTGCCGCCGAAACCGCCGCCGATTTCGGACGACGTCACGCGCAGCTTGGAGGTATCCAGGCCGAGAAGTTGTGCGCAATGCTGGCGATAGACAAAGTGGCCCTGCGTGCAGACCCACAGATCCGCCGTACCGTCCGGACTGACATTGGCTACACAGGCGTGAGGTTCGATATAGCCCTGATGCGTCTGTTCGGTCTTGAATGTCCGCTCGACCACGAAATCCGCCTTTGCCATGCCGGCATCGACTTCGCCATGCCCGAACTGACTCCGCATCGAGACATTCGAAGGGCGATCGGGCTTCGGATCAACGCCCTTAGTGAAGATCGTGTCGTTGACGAGCGGAGCATCCGGGGCAAACGCTTGGTCAAGGTCGGTGACGTGCGGCAGCAGTTCGTACTCGACCTCGATGAGCTTGAGTGCCTGCTTGGCGGTGCGTGCATCGATTGCCGCAACGGCGGCCACGGCGTGACCGTCGTAAAGCGCCTTCTTGCGCGCCATGCAGTTGTCCAGAATGTCATACATCGCCGCGTCGCCATGCGTGAGGTCGGGCAGATCCGCTGCCGTCAAAACCGCCTTGACGCCAGGAAGCTGCGCGGCCTTCGACGCGTCGATCTTGCGAATGATGGCATGGGCATGCGGGCTGCGCAGGATCCGTCCGACCAGTTGGCCGGGCATATTGAAGTCCGCGCCGTAGCGCGCGCGGCCCGTCACCTTGTCGACTCCGTCCGGCCGGATGGGTCGGGTGCCCACGGAGAAGAAGCTGCGCGTCGAGTGGCTGGGATCGAAATTCATCGTCATGCTCCTCTCATAACGCTTGCGGCGTCCTGAACGGCACGCACGATTTTGTCATAGCCGGTGCAGCGACAGAGATTTCCGGCAAGGCCGAACCGTATTTCCTCTTCGGTCGGATCCGGATTCTTGGCCAGCAGGTCCTTGGCCGCGATGAGGAAGCCGGGTGTGCAGATACCACATTGCAAGGCGGCATGTTCGAGGAACTTCTGCTGCAGCGGATGAAGCTTGTCACCCTGCGCCATGCCCTCGACCGTCTCGATGCGCCGGGCTTCCGCCTCGGCCCCAAGCACGAGGCAGGAGCAAACGAGGCGATCGTCGAGAATGATGCTGCAGGCGCCGCAGTCGCCTGTGCCGCAACCTTCCTTCACTCCCATAAGCCCCAGGCGATCGCGCAACACATCAAGCAACGTCTCGTCTGCGTGACAGAGAAACTCGGCTTTATCGCCATTGATGATCGTCGAAACTGCTATGCCTGCCATCACTTCTGTCCTGCACGTTGATAGGCGGTCAGCGCGACCCGCTTGGCCAGCACTCCCGCGACTTTCCTTCGGAATTCCACGGTGCCCCGCTTGTCGTCTATGGGGCGACAGGCGCCGGAACATGCCTCGGCGAGGCGGTCCAATGTTCTATCGTCGACTCGGGAGCCAACCAGAATCTTGGCTGCTTCCTCGACGAGGAGCACCGTCGGCGCTGCGGCGCCAAGCGCGACACGCGCGGATTGGACGACACCCTGATCATCAAGGGTGAGATTCACTGCGGCACTGACGACGGCAATGTCCATTTCGGTGCGTGGCGTGAACCGCTGATAGGCGTCGCCCGAACGTGGCTGGCGCCTGTCGAGCAGGATGGCCTCGATGATCTCGCCGGGCGCAAGCGATGTCCTGCCGGGTCCCACCGGCACCGTTTCCACGGCAATCGTGCGCGAACCGGCCGGTCCTCTGATCAGAACCTTGGCTCCCGCCGCCACCAATGCCGGCACGCTGTCAGCCGCAGGTGACGCATTGCAGAGGTTCCCGACGATGGTGCAACGCCCCTGTACTTGCTTGGAGCCAATGAGATTGGCTCCCTCTACCACTCCAGGCCATGCTCCTCGGAGCGCGGCATTTTCGCTGAGGACTGCGCATGGCACGGCGGCGCCGATGACGAAACCTTCGTCGCTTTCGGTTATGTGGCCCAGGGCGTCTATGGCTTTGATGTCGATGATGAGTTCAGGCTCGACAAAGCCGCCCTTCATTCTCACCAGCAGATCGCTCCCGCCGGCCAGAACTGCCGCCTTGCCTGAGGCCTCAGCCAACAGGCCAACCGCGTCCTCCAACGTACTTGGACGAACATAGCGCAATAGAATCCTCCTCGTGATCAACTCGAGTCAGAAGCGAACATTGCCGACCCATGGGATACTGCGGGTACGTCTTGTTGTGGAGCTAAGACCCGAAACTCTGCTATCAACGCTACGGGATGCATTGGCTGCTTGCAAGCCAGCGTCTCGTTCTCGGCCTTATCTATGGTCTTCCTTGCTCGGACCCCGATGGCCACCTTCTCCGAGATATGGCATTGATCTGCTTGAGGATGGCAGCGGCAAATGGCGCTACCGTAAGACAACAGCAACCACTCCGCAGTGAAGCCGAGCGGCAGGAAACGGTGGCTCGGTGCCGGGAACTACGGCTGCCGCCCAAAAGACGGATGTGAATGGCGGTCAGGGGCGATACCCTCTGTGCATTCTTGATAATGCTCAGTCGAGGAGACTTGGACAGGTGTTCGTGAAAAGCGAGCCAATCGCCGCCTTCGCGGCTGAAGACGATGGTTTCGCGCTCGCGGCCGCTGTGCCTCGCCATTCATGGAGATGTCTGTCTCCACGTTATGGGTGAAGACCGCGACCATCGCCCGCCATCGGATTGCTGACATAACCGGCGCCGCCAGGACTTGCCTGTTCAGGGTCGAGTTGTGAAACGCACTGAACCGGTGGCAGTGTAGAGACCGAAGATGCAGGCGACGGACCCTCACCGACAGGTTGCCCGAGATTGCTTCGCCCTACATGCGACGAATTGAACGGATGGCTGAGATTGTCGGGTTGATTGGCCACAGGATGGGTGGTCGCCGGGGTGAACTTGATGCATCGGCTTGGCATGCCGGTCAGCGACGACACGATCTTGCGGCAATTGAAGCGCGATAATCCGGCGTCCATACAGAAAGACAATATCCGGGTCGTGGGCATTGATGATTGGAGCTGGCGGCATTCCTTGCGGTACGGCACGATCATGGTCGATCTCGAGCGTCATTCGGCCGTCATGAATGCAGCTCGAATGGCCGGCATGGGCTCAATGCTGTCGTTTTCAGACCCAAGCGTGGACGCGTCTTAAGGGCCGGACAGAATTGTTCTTCCACGAGCCCGGCAAGCCTTGTTGCTGTGATGTTCACTCTTAGGGCCACGAAGATCGCATAAAGTATCGACCGGAACTCCGGAACTGATGCTCATGCATGAGCATGGCTATACCGACCGGACCGACCGCGTCGTACAACCATGCCGGTTCAGTTCCGGTTCGAACGTACGTGACGCAGCGAAACAGCACTTAATTGCGCGCGAAATCCAGCAGCGGCCCGATATCATGATTGTCCGCTGCGCGTAGTGCTGCGACGTAACGTGCGCGCAGTTCACCGACGTCGGCCAGACTACCGCCGCCCCAACTGAAAGGCTCTCCTCCAAGGCGCTGAATCAGAAGATCAGCCGCCAGTCGCGCATGACGACCGTTTCCATTCGGAAATGGGTGAATAGCGACCAGCCGATGGTGGAACCGAATCGCGATCTCCTCCGGCGGAAGAGTTTCATGCTCGACCCAATAGCGGCTGTCGCCTAATAGACTCGCGAGCTCCATTCCGATGCGGTAGGCCTGAACTCCAATGTTGCGCTCCGTCGTTCGGAACGTACCGGCCCACCGCCAAACGTCGCCAAACATTCGCTTATGCAGTGTCCGCATGAAGTCTTCAGTGAGCATCTGCTGAAGGGGCAAACGCCGGCGGCCGCGCCCCCAGGCCGCACCTTCGACGATATTTTCCTGCTCGGCCTCGTTGAGGTCGCTGCGGTGGGTGATCCAGGTTTGTAGCAGGCCCTCTCGCTCGTGCGGCTCAAGCGGCGTTGCGTCATCAGGCTCTTGGAAGAGATCCGTCATGTTTCGTACCAGAGATCGCGTTCAGAGAGCTTGTCGCGAATGTAGGCTTGGACCCGCGCTTCAAAATCTGCATTCTCCGTCCCCTGTGCTTCCAGCCGCATCGTGTGCGCAACGCGCTGCAGCTCGCGTATCGCGATCTTGCGTGCCCGAGCCTCGACGACAGCTTGAAGCGAGCTGTTTGGAACGAGGGCGTAGACAAGCGTGCAATCGAGAGCCTCGGCGGCCCGGCGCAATGTATTGAGCTGGATCGTCCCTGCTGCTTCTGACTTCTCAATCGATTCGATGGTTTGGGGCCGAACGCCGATGCGGGCGCCGAGCTGCGCACCCGTCATGCCGAGAGCGTCGCGCAGAGCGCGTACCCATCCCTTCGGGGGCGCCCTGAACCGATCAATGGGCTGTAGCGCCTGAAGCCTTTCGTCGAGGCGCAGCCGGGCTCTCTTGTGAGTATCGCTCTTCATGGTGCTCTCAGGCTAGAATTTGATTTTATGCGTCACAGTATCAGTCCATGGACTGAACTTCAATAACCGCTTTCACTCTGTGACCTGATCCTACGGTCACGGTATCAGGCTATAGCGTGATCGAAACGTTAAGTTCAGCTGAAAAATCGCGCCGGGTCCACGATTCGATTCCCTTCAAGGAGGGATAGGAGACATCCCGGACCTGGGGCGGTTACGGAGTGCTCGCTGCCTCGGGTGGGCGACGCTTCTGATTTGTGTCTCCGGCCATTTTGTGAAAGCTCTCAGAGACCGGCGACTGACGGTTGCGCGCCGGCGGGGGGCAGCCGATGAGAAAGATAGTCGCGCATCTGACAAAGCGCATCTTCACGCGTCAGGCCCTCCGACTGCAGCCCTAGCCGTAGCCACAGTCCGTCGATCAGGGCGGTAATTCCAAGAACGGCGGCATCGCATTCGTTCTCCGGCAGGAGGTGGACTAGCGCCGATCGGAGATTCGATCGCATCCGCGCATGAATTACCTTTTGGATGCGTGCTAGCTGCGGCTCCCGCGGCACCTCGGCGCAGAGTGACAACCAAGCATGGCAAATGGAAGGCTGGAAGAAGCGTTCCTCGAAATTGCCTTCGATGATTGCCTCAAGCCGTTCTATGGGGGTGGTGGCGCGGTTCAAGCGCGCTACCACCGCATCCTTCAATGCGGCGTTCGCCTCGCGCATCGCATGCTCGAACAGCTCCTGCTTGTTGGCGAAATAGTGCAGGACGATGCCCTTCGATGCGCCTGCTTGAGCGGCGACCTTCTCCAGCGTTGCCCCCGCCATGCCTTCACGCTGCAGGACCTCGAATGCCGCCCGTCTGAGTTCACGCTTTCGGATATCGCTGATCTTGGTCAGTCTCATTCGTACGTCCTCTTTTTCGTCCACATTGACAATCTTTCCGGAAAGATCAATAACTGACCCATGGGATAATAAAATGACCATCTGGTTAAAGGGGAATAAGATGAAGCCATCACTGAAAGCCGGGACTGCGGCGGTTGCCCTCATCGCCACTGCCGCTCCTGGATTTGCGGGAGAGCCGGAAAGCTGCAGATCGGTACGAATGGCCGAGCCGGGCTGGAATGATCTTGCCTTTACAACGGGGGTCGGCATGACGTTGCTGAAGGCGCTGGGCTACGAGGCTAAAAGCCAGCTTCTTGGTATCGACGTCATCTACACGAGCCTGAAGAGCAAGGACCTCGACGTGTTTCTCGGCTATTGGGACCCTGCCATGGTCGCCTACTACAAGCCGTACAAAGAAGATGGCTCGGTCGAGACGGTTCGGACCAACCTCAAGGGTGCGAAGTATACCTTCGCCGTTCCCGCTTACGTCTGGGAAGCTGGCATCAGGGATTTCTCCGACCTGCAGAAGTTTGCGGATAAATTCGAACGGAAGCTTTACGGCATTGAGCCGGGCTCGAATCAACTTATGCTTGATGCGATTAAGGATCCAGCTCTCGGCCTTGAGGGGTGGGACGTGGTGGAGTCGAGCGAGCAGGGCATGCTTTCGGAAGTGGTCCGCCGGACGCGTGACAAGTCGTTCATTGTCTTCCAGGGTTGGGCGCCGCACCCGATGAACACCGTGTTCGACATGAAGTATCTGACCGGCGGCGACAAGTTCTATGGTCCGAACTTCGGTGCGGCTACCGTCTCCACCCAAGTGCGCAAGGGTTACCTGCAGGAGTGCCCGAACGTTGCGAAGCTTTTGAACAATCTCGTTTTCGATATCGAATACGAGAATCGCGGCATGGCCTACATCATGAACGATGGAATTGAGCCGGAAGAAGCCGCTATGAAATCGATAAAGGACGAGCCACAGCGCCTGGAGGCCTGGCTGGCAGGGGTATCAACTTTCGACGGCCAGCCGGGGATTCCTGCGGTCAAGGACGCGCTCGACCTGTGATGTGCTGCGTCGAAGACGATTGGCATCATCGCAAGCGGCGCGTCGAATTGCCAGGAAGAAGGCCGATAGCTTTCGTCGATAGCGGCGGAAGCGGGCCGCCGCTTCTGCTGCTGCATGGCTTTTCTGACACCGGTCGCAGCTTTGTCGCGCTTGCGCCCTTGCTTGCCGGTTACCGTCTGATCATTCCCGATCTCCCCGGACACGGCGCCTCCGCCATGGCCGACGGGATGCGCGTCAGCGATTTCGCCGCGAGCATTGACCGGTTTCTTGCCTTTATGGGAATTTCGCGGATTGCTGTCATTGGCCATTCCATGGGCGCGATGACAGCCATCGAGCTTGCCGCTCGTCGCCGTGATGACGTGAGCGCGCTCGTGCTTCTCTCTGCAAGCCTGAGCCCAGATTTTGGCAGCGACAGCCCGCTTTCGCGGGGCATCTGCGCGCTTCGCGACCCAATCGACCCCGCAGGGCAGTTTCTCCGTGACTGGTATTCCTGCAGCCGACCTGTCGAGCCCGATTTTTTGTCGAAGATGAGGATGGAAGCGGCAGCGATGCCAGCCGCCATCTGGAAAGGTATCTTGCAAGGTTTTGCTGAAACCGATTTACGACACAGCGCCGGCCAGGTCACCGCGCCTGTGCTCTGCATCGGTGGTTCGGCCGACCCGCTCTTTGGCGGCTCGCATCGGGAGGCGCTTGCTCAGGCATTTCCGTCAGTCCGATCAATTACACTCGAGGGGTATGGACATAATCCGCACTGGGAAGATCCCCAAAGAGTTTCAACGCTTATGCTGTCGTTTCTCGCGGAAGCAGGGATGGTCTAGACTGCCGCGGGTGAAATGCTCAGCGCCATCGTCGGGCGTCCGCAATGGGCTCATCGAGCCGTTCACAGCGTCTGCTGCGGAAGACAGGAAGGGTCGAAGGGAGTCCGTACTTCACGAGCCCTGTTCTTCTTGACGCGAGGATGTTCACGTTCTGGGCTAAGAAGATCGCATAATGTATCACGCGGAACCGGCGCTCATCCCGAGCGGCTCTACAGTTCCAATCCCTTTCAGCCAAACTGTTTAGAACTACGCCTTCACGCCGGCATAGCCGCATAACTCAGACGCGGTCCAGGAATTCAAGCACTCGGTTGGTGAGTAGCGCGGTCGCATTCGCGTCGTATGACGGAAGTGAGCTGTCGGCGAAGTAGTGCTGATCGCCGGGATACAGGAACAGCTCTGCGTCCTCGACCTTCTCCACAATCTCGCGGGCGGCGTCGATGTCGCCCTCGCCGACGAAGATCGGATCGTTCTCCATACCATGGATCTGGACCGCGACGCCATCCGGCCAGGGTCCGCAGGCCCACTCGCCACTGATCGGCAGGCAAGAGTAGAAGAGCAGTGCTCCGTGGGCTCCGGCCCGCGTCTGTGCAAGCTTCTGCGCCGGCAACACTCCGAACGAGAACCCAGCGTAGACGAGCTCGGGAGGTAGTTCGTCGGCGACGCGGACGCCGCGCTCGCGCATTTCGTCGAACCCGATCTCACCGATGTAGGCAAGACCCTCGTCGATGCTCTGAAACGTGCGTCCGTCGAACAGGTCCGGCGTGTGCACGATGTGACCACCGGCCCGCAAGTCGTCGGCGAACGCGCGCACACCCGGGGTCAGCCCCTGTGCGTGATGGAACAGCAAGATTTCGGTCATATGGAACTCCGGGGGTGGGCTGCACGTTCATCACCCTACAGCGTCATTGCCTCGCCGGGAAGAATGCGACGCACACGCTTTAGGAGTAACGCCTTTCGGCGACACATTAAGCGCCTAATGAAACGGCTCCTCGACCGTAGGAACGAAGGGGCATCCCTAGCGTTCTCAGGATCCCAGAGGCGCAAAGGTGTCGCTGCTCAGGAGATCTCAAATGGATATCACCACATTACTCATCATCGTTCTGATCGTATTGCTGCTCGGGGGTGGCTGGTACGGTCGAGGTCGCTGGTATTGATCACTAATAACACCAGCTCGCTGCAAACCATTGCTGGCGCCGGTGCCGATCACCGCGTTCGTGCTGCCGTTCATCAGCTCGTAGCTTTAGCCTATGCCAGTCTCGCCAGACTTCGCGCCCCGGAAGGCATGCCGCCTCGCAATTCCGAGCCGGAACGGTGAGGGCTGTCGACTTGCGCATCGGGCCCCGGATGGCGTTCGACAAGGAGCGTCCGACCCGCCGGGCGTGACGACATCATTGTTATCGCCTGGTCGGTGGCGCAGGGGAGGTGAGGCGGTCCCGCTCAGAAGAGCGCTTTGCTGCGAGAGGGCGGTCCAGGGTCAGCTTCTCTGCGGCGCGATGCTCTAGCTGACAGCCCAATCTGCGCATCCGGCAGGGCTCTGCGGAGGCCTAGAGTTTTCGACGGTGGACATTATCCCACTCCAAGGCAGCGCCGGTAGGCGGTCACCAAGCCACGCTTACTGAGCAAGGCGCATCGGTAATGCCAAGTCCCCATAATAGCCGCAGCACCCGCCAGCGCCCTTGGTCCTTTGGCCGCAACGCGGAACGACGTCCTGACCACTTCGGATTCAGGTGCAGGGCGAGGATGTCGGTGAAACCAAAGCTTACGGCTGGAGGACCGCAGCCTGGTGCTGATGTATGCCGCCTGATCCAGATCAAATGGGAACAAAGCGCCGAGCCGCTCGTTCGAGCGCCTGTGGGGGCGCAAGTCGCGTCCTTCAAATCGGGAGACCCCGCATGGGCAGTGCAAAGGACAAAGTGGCCGGCAAGGCCAATGAGCTCGCTGGTAAGGCCAAGCAGGCCGCAGGCGATGCAACCGACAACAACTCGCTCCGCGCCAAAGGCGCGGCGCAAAAGGCAAAGGGCGGTGCCCAGCAAGCCAAGGGAAAGCTAAAGGACGCAGTTAAGAACGCTGTCGACAAGACTTAAAGCATTGAAGCTTCATTTGGTGCGAACCTGTTCTGCGCCCTGCCGGAACAGGTTTCTCCTTGTGAGCAAAGGAAAGCCTCCGAGCGGTTGCCGAGGCCAAGATACCCAACGTTATGCGGGGTTGAAGCGGCCGATACGGCCGCTCCCTCGAAGGCGATTAGCCACGCTCGGCAGCGATTGAGGCCCCACTAAAAACGGCAGGGCGGATGTGCAGCAGACCGGGCTACAACAATGTCCGCGAACACAGGGAACGGACAGTCTCCTTTCAATGTCGTCCACAAGCGCGGCATCAACGGTGGAAGCCAGAGTTTTGAACTGAAGGCCGCCACCGCCGTGCCGATGATGTCGCGATGATTGCCTTGATGCCTCAATCCTGCCCATCGAGGAAGAACCGCACCGTTTGGGAAGAGGCATCCGGACCTGTGGATCTGTATACGTTCCAGCGGAATGGCCGCCGGACCAGGCATGGCCGGCACCCTCCACCAGCCAGTATTCGACCGCCGGTCCTGCCGCGGGATCCGTTATGATGGTTCTTGTATAGCTCCGACCGCTGGCGCAGCGGCCGGGTTCCTGACGGACGGCGCACCCCGCGCCAGTTGGCGTTGCCGCCGCGACGATGCGATCGGCGTTGGAGGGATGCACCGTCAGATCCGCGCTTCCTTGGAAGACGATCGTCCGGAGCCGGTGCCGATTGGCGAGCCGCCTCGGACTGGATACAAGACCGCCATCGCCACGCATCGCGGAGAAGGCTGACAGAACGTCGTTGGCCGATCCGTAGGCCAGGCCGGAATGAATCCCTGCGGCGGAATAGAGATCGGGATAGGTCTCGCCCATGACCGCCGCCATTGCGCCCCCTGCTGAAAGCCCTGCCACGAATCGATGATTTAGGAGCATTCATCGACGCCAGCAGAGCCGCCATGGCGGCAACCTCTTCGGGCAGCCCTAGCGGCAGTAAGCGCCTCTATTTGCGCCTCGCGGGTTCCTGCATTGGCTCCCACCCGGCGTCAGGATAGCTGCGGGATGAACGAAGTAGCGACCCTACCAAGTCTCCGCTTGTGTCAGAAACCGAGCTTCAGCCTTTTCCGGAGGCGTTCTGAAGGGCTCGGCGAACCAGGGCTTCAACATGCGCTTTGGGAGGGGACCTGAACGGCCTTCGACGACTTAGCCACACGCTCGTAGGCCATCGGCTAAGGGAGATCTCGCTGATCTCCTTTGGGCCGAAGCTCCGGCTGACCGGCCTTACGGGAACAAACCGTTTTCCGGCGACGGTCGAGCCAGCGCATCGTCGGCGTGACGGTCAGCCCATGGGTGACGATGGATATAAGGACGATCAGAGCAACAGCAGACCAGAGCCTGCCCACCTTTTCGAAATTGGCCATGCCCGTTGCGAACGCAAGATAATATATTGAGCCGAGCCCGCGGATACCGAAAATGGCGATCGCGGCTCTCTCTTCCTGCGGTAGGGTTGAGGGCATGCTAAGCCAACCGGCGGCCGGTCTGACAATCAATAAGATGAAAAGCGCGAATGAAACCACGCGCCAGTCGAGTTCGTCGACGAGCTGGCCTACACTGACGGCCGCGCCGAAGCAGACGAGAAGCACCATCATCATCAGTCTTTCGACCTGCTCGGAGAAGTCATGAAGCTCTTTGTGAAATTCGTGGTGCCGTTCAACGGTACGGAAGGAAAGGGCCGCGACGAAGACGGCCACAAACCCGTAGCCGTGGACGAGTTCGGTAGAGCTATACGCGAGGCAGGTGATCCCCAAGGCGACAAAGCCGTCGCCGGTGCGCACGAGCGCCGCCCCCTTTGGGAGATAGAACGTGGCAAAACCAAGC
Source organism: Sinorhizobium meliloti (assembly GCF_035610345.1). The sequence continues at coordinate 986,703 of NZ_CP141214.1, forward strand.
AATTTGCCGATTATCCATCCCATCAGGACCCCTGCGAATAGCCGCCATACGACGTCTAGAAGTAGCCAATGAGAAAACCAGTCAGGTTCCTCGTGGGCAAATGCGATTGCGATCGCCAAATATACGAAAGGGAAACTGAGGCCATCGTTTAAGCCAGCTTCAGATGTGAGTGCGAAGCGGACTTCGTCCTCTGTTCCAGTCTGCGGCGGCCCCACCTGGACGTCACTGGCGAGCACTGGATCGGTCGGCGCAAGACAGGCGGCCAGAAGGATCGCCGAAGCAGCTCCAAGCTCAAGTATCCAGGAGGCGCCAACGGCCATCGCGGCGATGCTCAATGGCATTGCGACACCGAGGAGTCGCCAGGTGAGCGCCCAGCTACGAAGACCGACCGGGCGATCAATCTTCAATCCCGCGCCCATAAGCGCGACGATGACGGTGAACTCCGTCATACGTTCAATGATATGCCGGCTGTCGAAAGAGCCTAATAGGCCGATCGGATTAAAGACGGTCTGTCCAACCAGTATGCCAATAGCGATGCAGAAGATGGGCAGTGAAAGCGGCAGTCGACGAAAGGCCATGGGGATCCAGGCCGTTAGCAGAACCACGATCCCGAATAGTCCAAGTGCTATTATATAGTAGCGCTCCATATCGGCCGTCTCATCGATTCCCCCGCAGGCTGACCCATGCGGTTTCAGTTTGCTGTGTCGTGAGAAGGAGTTGCGAGCCTGATGGTTCCAAAAGGTGAGCGCCGCCAGAGGCGCCGAAACGCAGCGGCCACGCGAATTAGGAAGCGATCGTCGGCTCGGTCCTTTGGGCGAGGGGGCGTAAATGCAGTACGGGCTACGTTGCACTTGGCCGGACCTCGGCGTTCCGGCCGTGAAGTCCGCCAAGCTGCGGAGGTGGCGGGGTGAAAACCTCAATCAGCTGTAGGTGACATCAGTTCGTTCTACGCACCGAGGCATAATTCCGACATCGGCAGGATGTCGGCATCCGTTCCGGCGAGCGGAGACGACATAGCGCGGCCCAGGGGCGAATGAATACGCGGGGACGCCCTCAGGGAGGCAAATCCTAGTCGCGTGAGGGCAGTGGAATAACTAGGCACGAGGCGGCTTTCGGGCCGCTGGGATAAGTGCTTCAAGGAAGTCGCGCGGCCTTATTAGGAGCGGTTGCACTCGCGTCGTATGCCCGGGGGACATACATCTCGGCATCTCGTTTTCGTTTATCTATGAACGCGCCTCCGACGATCAGGTAAACGGCTATCGTCAACATCGAAATGAGCATTATGCCCACGGGTAGGCCGTTGGATGCTCTCTGTTCAGGTAGGTAGTGATCGTCTCTGTCGCGCATCAAGCAATTCCTCCCGGGTGTCCGTCGTAAGGCTCTGGGTCGGCGCGCTATGGCGGAAAAGCCTCAGGGCCGCCGAGAAGGGACGATATAGGCAGTTCTGAGGCCATCACTCACCGAACGGCTGACGAGGGTGCCGCTCGGGTGTGACAACTCCGACAATGCAACGATGGTTTCGCTCGGCCACCCGCTTAGGACCTTTGCCGGCAGGGAGCCAAGACTAAGGTCCGATACGTCTTTTGCAGGGCTGGAGACCCAGCGCTGAATGGCGGAAACGCAGCCGTTCTTTACTGCTTTGGCCTGCACCTCGTCTTCACGGGCCCAGGTGAATGGAGCTTCGGGCCGAAGCTTATTGGGCGGTGACATCGCGAGCGAGCCCCGCAGGCCGGCCATGCCCCAGGCCGCGCTCTCCATTGCGTTGGTGATCTCAGCAAGCATCGGACGCAGTCGTAGGGCGCGTTCTGGCACCACTGGAGTCGATGCGGCGAGCTAACCCATCTTGACAGCTTCTGCTAAAAACGCACGCTCGACTATCATTGCGGCGCGACAGTAGATTGGAAGGTGTTTGAAAGAGCCGCGTCATGCGTAGACGAGATATTGTATGCTTGCTCGCTGGATTGGCCGGCTTTGCAGTACTGTCAGATGCCTTCGGGCAAACATCGAGAGAAGAGCGCAGAGCGGCGCAATCCACAAAGAAAAAGAGTCGAGTCCGAAACCGGGCACCCGTGCGGAGGCGAAGCGAAACACGCGCATGATGATGAATGCCAGCAAGAGGCGGCGCCGGCCGGCAGGGTCAGTTTGCTAGAGTACAGACCCATAGGCTTCGTTCCAGCGAAGGTCTTCAGCCTTCAAAGGGATCAGTCCGCTAGCGTACGATCAATTTTCAGTAGAATTGGCACGGGCGATACTGCATAAGGCTAAAGCAAGGCCCATTTAAAGGAGTTGTCCAGTCAGTATCTGGACGAAGCCGGCTACAACGCCAAACTTCTCGTGATGATCCCCAATCTTTCAAAGCGGCCGTATTGCTCGTCACGAAGCTGTTCTTGGCGGGCGAAGGCTCCCGATCGCGATGGCCCTTGGGTTCCATGCAAGTGGTCCGCGTTGCCGAAAACACCCACGCTTGATATCGATCTGGAGGCGATCCGACAAGGAACGACTATCCCAGTTGACTTCTTGTTCTTGGGGAGCGACCAAGGCTCAGCTTGCCGGCGTGCGGAGAAGGGCGGCGCCCTGAGTTAGATCGATGGATGCCACCGCTCTGGTCCTGCGTCGCCATCTGTGAGCCGCACGCGCGGGGATACAGTGCCTGGCGAGCCGGGCGAAGGAGAGTTGAATGGCTAAAGACCTGTCGTCGCGGCTTCTCGCCATCGTTGATGCGCTGCCGCTGCGGCGGGGCATGCGGGTGCTGGAGATCGGCTGCGGGCCCGGTGCAATGGCCCGCGAGATCGCGGGCCGGATTGGCGACGGGCACGTTCTCGCCATCGACCGATCCGCCAGGGCGATCGCGCAGGCACGAGCCGCATCCCAGTCGCAAATCGAATCGGGAAGGCTGAGCTTGCGCCAGGTTGCCGCCGAGGATTTCGAGCTGGAACCGGGTGAGATGCCGTACGATATCGTAGTCGCCGTGCGCGTCGGTGCATTGGATGGACGTCATCCCGAAGTGGGGCGACGGGCGAAACGTCGTATTGCGGCGGCGTTGACGCCGGAAGGACAATTGTTCATCGACGGAGGCGATCCCCTGCGCAAGCTCTCGGTAAACGATTGATCGTCACGGTCCCGCGACGTTCGGATTTCGTACGACGCCCAAATTCTGCGTCAGGTCAGGTACTAAGCCAACCCCTCTGCCCTGAGTGTCTTTTGTACGGCCGGCCGCGCCTCGACCCGCTCGGCATAGATGGTCAGCCTGGCCATGCTCGCGCTGCCATTTGTCGTAAAGCCTCGCCAGGCTCGGGTTACATTTTCTTGTGCCAAGGTACCGGCGGAATCTCGTGGTCAGACACAGGGAGAAGATCCCTGGTGCGATACCAAGATATTCGGCCGCTTGCGACCAATGAGGCGAGGGCGCTAACTCCTCGCCGTCACGCCTGACCAAATGTAAAGCGAAAGGAGCCGGACATCATACTGCTCTCATAAGCGTCTTGTCGTACACCCGTGGTCACCAGCGGCTAATGGCGTCATGCAGCGCGGAGCTGCATGCGGAGGTCTTGTCGCGGCGCTCGAGTTCGAAGCCGGATTTCTGACCCTCGACAATCGAATTCATCCTTCGCATTCGACAGCAGAGATGTCGATGCCCCCAAACCGACATTCCGGGAGCCGCTCCTGCCAGAGGGCGGCGTCGAGACGTTTGCAATCTGGAATCGGCAGCAGCCGGACGCACCGGCGGCGCTCCTGCTCAAAACAGAGTTATCTGCTTCTTGCGAAGGCTGAGTCCATGTCCGCGAACTTGACCTGGGCGCCCAGAACGCCGGCGGCCGGTGCTACTGTCGTGTCCTTCTTTGGTTTTCGAACTTCGCGACTACTTCTTGCCTGGCCTTTGGCCATCTGGTCCTCCTGCATTTTCAGTTGGTTGACTTTCAATGGTCGGCATCGCCAGCCCCCTGCGTCCAGTCAGCAAGGACGAAGCGTTCCAACTCGGAGGAAGGAGAGCCTCGCGCCCGGTGGTGCTGACTTGAACCGCTTGATGCGTGGTGCGGCTGCGGGCTCGCCTTCACGAATCTGCCGAAGCCGAGCGTTCGCGCCGTATCCAAACCCGCTGACGCTGACGAGATTACGAGCTGTACTGTTAAGGTGGAGGTCGGAAGACATGCTGTCCTCCTTTCGTTGGGGCCAGGACACCAAGGCCCCGAAGCAGCAGTGCCCTTGATCCGCCCGCTGAAGCTAGCAGCATGCATGCTTTAACGGACATGCGCAATGGCGACCGGCTCTTTGTTATCGATCAAAGCGTGAAAGGTTTCGCACGACGAGTCGACTCCGAGCGAAGGGGCCGACGATAACATCCCTTGCAGGCGAGGATTCCGATCGAGCCTATCGGCGAAGCCCGCGCCACCGCCGTAATTTTGACGCGCGCGTCGGGCAGTTCAGAGTTTAACGCGCGCTCTGGGCATTTCAGAGCTTCTACTACGCGTGCTGGCCTTTTTCCGTGGGGGCGGTCGACGGCTCGAACCATTGAGCTACAGGCCCCACCAGAGAGTTTCTAGGGACAGCAAGCCGATCGATGAAGCTCGGTCGCGATGATTGTTCCCTCTCAAGAGCGCCGACTTTGAGGCTCAGATGACAGTCCAGGGGATCGCTGAAACGCCAAGTGGGTAAATAGTAGCTTTGGTGACCTAGCTTCCTCGGCCATGCTGCCCCGCGGGCCCCTTTGGCTATTCTTTCGACAGACCGTAGCGAAGCACGCGCAGCTCTTCGTCTTCGAGAGAAATCTCCAACACCCGATTGATAAGGTCATCGTCATTGTCGAGCTCGATCAATGCCTGCTCGAACAGTCGAGGTCCATGCCGGGTGGGCCGTTAAGCCAGATCAGCCCGGCACGGATGGCGACGTCGGCATCTTGTCCCTTGGTGCCCGGCTTGTCTTTTGGTCCCCGGAAATCGACCGAGTTCTTCGTGACAAACGTCCAGTCGCCTTCGAGAATGATTGGTTTGAGCTCCCAGTCCTCCAAGCCGCCCTTTTTCATCCGGACGATGTGGCTTGTTTCGCCGTGGCCCTTTTCGATTGCCATTTTTGCCAGTTGCGGACTGAGGCACTCATCGATCAGAAACTTCATCCCGTCTTCCTACGACGGGGGACGCGACGATCCGTGATGATGACTGAGCCTTCGGGAATGTCGCCGGAGACGCGGGGCCGGCCGCGCAAGGGGTTCGCTTCCGCGTAGATAGACGCGAGCTTTATCTTCTCCGCGTCCAGGCTAGGCCAGGCTTCCAGGATGCGCTCAACCGCATGACCAGCCGCTACGGATGCGGCAACATCGTAGCCGCGGATGACAGGCGTACCGCCAAGTACGTCGGGTGAGGCTGTCACGATCTCTCGCGCTGCGGCAAGGTTCCCTTGCGGTGAACATGGTCATTATTCTCCGCGAAAAATGCGGAGAATTCACTTGCAGGTGCAGAGATTAATAGCCATATTCACCGCAAAGGATGCGGAGAATATTGAGCTATATTCACAATCTAGACGGCTGGCCGAGATTTGCCTGGAGTAACGATGCTCTGGCTGGGCCGTTAGCGGCAGTCCGACATCAGCAAGGGCGCCTGCTCGGGCGGATGGAAGCGCGGGGCTTTGATTTTCGTGCTGAAGCAGTTCTGTACACGTTAACTGAAGACGTTGTGAAGTCCAGTGAGATCGAGGGCGAGTTTCTCGACAAGGAACAGGTCCGCTCCTCCATCGCCCGCCGGCTCGGCCTGGACATTGGTGCGCTCGCTCCTGCCGACCGCCACGTCGAGGGCGTCGTTGAGATGATGCTGGATGCCACCCAGAACTATGAGGCCCCACTGTCCGATGAGCGGCTGCTTGCTTGGCATGGCGCGCTATTTCCGACCGGCCGCAGCGGCATGACAAAAATCATTGTTGGTGCTTGGCGTTATGAAAATTCTGGCCCAATGCAGGTGGTCTCTGGGCCGATGGGACGTGAGAGGGTCCATTTCGAGGCGCCTGCAGCCGCACGACTTCCAGAAGAGATGGCTGCATTTCTTTCTTGGTTCAACGGGCAAGCGTCGCACGACCCGGTCCTGAAAGCAGCGATCGCGCATTTGTGGTTTGTTACCATACACCCTTTCGAGGACGGCAATGGCCGCATTGCGCGCGCTATCGCCGATATGGCGCTCGCCAGGTCAGAAGGCACCTCGCAGCGCTTCTACAGTATGTCCGCGCAGATTCGGCAAGAGAGGAAGGACTACTATGCCATCCTCGAGACGACACAGAAGGGCGATCTCGATATCACCGGCTGGCTTCTGTGGTTTCTCGGCTGCCTCAATCGTGCCTTTGACGGGGCCGAAAAAATTCTCGCCAATGTGCTCCGCAAGACGCGCTTCTGGGAAGCGCACGCCAGCCAGCGGCTTAGTGAGCGCCAGCGCAAGGTCGTCAATCGACTTCTCGAGGGCTTTGAGGGCAAATTAACGTCGTCCAAGTGGGCCAAGCTAACGCAGACCTCACCGGACACCGCCCTGCGCGACATCAACGACCTCGTGGCACGCGGGATTCTCATTCGGGAAGCAAGCGGAGGGCGGAGTACCAGCTACTCTCTGGCTGATGTCGAAGAGATTCCGAACTGACCTTCGGTGTCGATCAGGAGGTCCTTGGTTCTAATCCGTTCAAGGCGAGGGCTAACAGACACTTGGCCGCGAATGCTGTTCGTTAGTATGCTGACGTCTCTTACCTATTGCGGCGGAAGGCCGGCGCGCGCAAGGTCGGCCGATGCCTGATCGGTATCAGTAGGAACGGCGACCGCCTCTCATCAGTCCAGATTACCTCGACTTCACAATGGCCGCAGATTGCGTACAACTCCACCGCTCCGACCTCTTGCGTTGGGCATTTTTCATCGCGATTCGGACAGAAGCGTCTTCCAAGCCGCCACCATCATAAGCAGGAGAAGAAGGGCGAAGGGGAAGCCGGTGGCGATGGCGCTCGCCTGAAGTGCGGCAAGCCCGCCACCGAGCAGCAGCGCTATGGCGACTAGGCCCTCGAATGTGGCCCAGAAGACGCGTTGCGCCACGGGAGCGTCAACCTTGCCGCCGGCGGTGATGGTGTCGATGACCAGCGAGCCCGAATCGGACGATGTGACGAAGAACACGATCACCAGTACGATACCGATTAGCGAGGTCAGTCCCGCCAGCGGCATTGGCTCCAGCATCCGGAACAGTGACAGTTCAGGCGTGTAGGCCGCGACAGTCTCCTGTACACCTTGATAACCATCGTTCAGGAACTGCGAAAGCGCGGTGCCCCCGAAGGCCGACATCCAGAAGATCGACGCGATCGTCGGAATGAGCAGCACGCATACGATGAATTCGCGTACCGTGCGGCCTCTCGAGATGCGGGCGATAAACATGCCGACAAAGGGCGACCAGGAAATCCACCAAGCCCAGTAAAAAGCGGTCCAGCCATGCACGAACTCGTCATCTGTGCGCGCGAAGGGATTGGACAGCGCCGGCAGATGGGTCAAGTAGGACCAGGTGTTGGTGAAGAAGCCGGCGGCGATTTCCATGGTCGGTCCGAGGGCGAAGACGAAGGAAACCAGCAGCACGGCGAGAACCATGTTGATCTCGGACAGGCGTTTGACTCCTGCGTCGAGTCCCGCGACAACCGAAACCAGCGCAATTGCCGTAATCCCGGTAATGAGGAGAACCTTCATCGTATCTGTCACCGGAACTCCGTAGAGGAAGTTAAAGCCGGCCAGCGCCTGTTCGGCGCCGAAGCCGAGCGAGGTCGCCAGGCCGAAAAGTGTCGCGAAGACGGCCATGATGTCGATGATGTGGCCGATCCAACCACGTACGCGTTCGCCGAAAATCGGGTAAAAGGCGGAGCGCACCGACATAGGCATGCCCTTGTTGTAGGCGGCCAAAGCCAGCGAGAGGCCGACGACGGCATAGATCGCCCACGGGTGCAAGCCCCAGTGATAGATGGTGGCTGCCATGGCGGCTTCGCGCGCAGCCTCAACCATTTCAGCATTCACCACGCCCGCGGACACCGGGCTGGCGATGCCCAGAGGCGGGTTGCTAAAGTGATACATCGGCTCGAGCACGCCGAAGAACATCAGTCCGATGCCCATGCCAGCGGCGAAAAGCATCGAGAACCAGCCGGCATATCCAAAGTCTGGCATGGCTTCGGCCCCACCGATGCGCACTCGACCCAGCGGGGACAGTACGATGGCGAGGCAAAACAGGACGAACAGATTGCCTGCTATGATGAACAGCCAATCGAAGGTCGAGGTGAGCCACACGCGCAGTTCGCTAAGCGCCGGGCCTACAGAGTCCCTGAAGATCAGGGTGAAGATGACAAAGCCGACGATGATAGCCGCCGAGACGAAGAAAACCGGATTGTGAATGTCCAACCCTAGAATCCGGACGTTGTCCTGGCCGGCTTCGAGGCCATGTTCCTCGGTCGCTGTCGTTTCAACAGATGACATGCTCCCCTCCCTAAACTTTCACCGTGCGTCGGTTCGGCCATCGTGCATATGACCGTTTGCAACTTGACTCGGTTATCCTGGCATCGTGGTCCTGATTGCGACATTGCGGCGCTAATTGTGACCTACTGTGGGACCCTCACCGTGATAGCGGTTTTGTTGCAGGTCTCACCTTCGGCACGTTCGTCTTCCTGGTCCTTATTTGGACGTTGGTCTGGTGACTTAACAAACTCGCACGGAGACCGCGGATTTGAGTTGTGGGCCATATCCGACGACGATCGGCATTTCTAGGTAGCGAGCGGCCCAGGATTTACGGCTTGCGGGGACGCTTCTGGCGGGGCGGCTCGAGGGTTTCCATGAGCCTGCTGGCTTCGAGCAGCACAGCGTTCTGCACATCCTCCTTCTTCTTCAATTCGAGGACGTGGAAGAAGTTGAACGTGATTTTAGGGCGTAGCGCAGCCAGGCTAGTGGCTCGATGCCACGGGCGCGGCAGGTCAGCATCAGACTGTAGATCACGGCGCAGGCTGAGGCTGTATCGGTCGCTGCCGGCTTCACTTCGAGCGATGCCAATGATTGCTGCGATCACTCGCCCGACGAGAAACGCCAGGCCGCGCTTGTCCTGCAGCAGCCAGCCTGATCGCCACGACCTGCAACATCACCCTGTGGCAGGTCGGACATCCGCAACAGCGCGTCGCAAAATGCACGTGCCGCGGGACCGAGATGCTCATCGGTGCTGTGCATCAGGAAGGCGGGTGTCAGCGTTTCGCCTTGCGGGCCGAATTCAGCGGCGGGTACCCGCACGAGCCGACCTTCCGCCAGGTCTCGCTCCGCCAGCCAGAGCGGCAGGTTTCCCCAGCCGATGCCGGCGCGGATCAGCGCATGCTTCGTCATGTTGTCACCGACCCGCCAGGTTCCCGGGGAGAGGACATTGAAGTCACGGCCCTGCGTAAGTGGAGAGGGGTCTTCTGCGACGATCTGCACATGATCGGCCAAGTCCGCTGCCGTGATCGGATCACCTGCCGCAGCCCGAAGCCCAAGCGGGTGGTTCGGCGAGACGACTGCCGCGCGCGTGACAAATGCGAGTGCCCGTCGCTGGATACGTGGATCAGGAATGTCGATGCCACTGATCGCCAACACGCAACGACGTTCCCTGAGCGCATGCACCGCTTCTCCGAGCGATGCAGTAAGCACCTGCACCGCAACGGAGGGATAGGCCTCATGCAGTTCCCTCAGCGCCGCTCCAGCGAGCCAGAGCGGGAACTGTGGATCGAGCGCGATTGTCAAGCCAAGTTCCACTCCTTCACCAAGGCCCCGCGCCCGCGCACGCATCGTATCAGCCTTGAGGAGGATCGCGCGTGCATCACTGAGCAACGAACGGCCCTCTGGCGTCAGCACCGGGCGGTGTCCGGAGCGGTCGAAGAGACTGAGCCCGAGCTCCGCCTCCAGATTCGCTATCGCGTGGCTTACCGCCGACTGGACGCGGGAAAGCCGCGCAGCGGCCGCGCGGAAACTGCCCGTCTCCGCGATGGCGACGAAGATACGCATTTGGTCGAGCGTAAGAGCATCCAGCATGATCTATTCCATCGATCGACTTGAACGATCCTTTCTCAATTATCCTGATCGATTTCCCATGTCATCTATTGGTTGAGAAAACAACCAGCGCTGACCGGCACCGCGGCAACGCCCCCGCGTTCCGGGTTACCCAGTGCAAAGCAAGGATCAGGACAGATGACCAAGGTGCTCGTGCTCTACTATTCCTCCTACGGCCACGTCGAAGCGATGGCGAAGGCTGTCGCGGAAGGCGCCGGACAGGCGGGCGCCACCGTGGCGCTCAAGCGCGTGCCGGAGCTCGTGCCGGAGGCGGTTGCCAGGAGGTCAGGGTACCGGCTCGACCAGGACGCCCCTGTTGCGACCGTCGCCGAGCTTGCCGATTACGATGCGATCATCATCGGCACGCCAACCCGCTACGGCAACATGGCAAGCCAGATGAAGAACTTTCTCGACCAGACCGGCGGCCTTTGGGGCGAGGACAAGCTCGTCGGTAAAGTGGGCAGCGTCTTCACCTCGACCGGTAGCCAGCACGGCGGGCAGGAGACGACGATCCTG